>CALFYG010000149.1 GCA_937952095.1 uncultured Micrococcales bacterium
ATGCCGTTCCCGGGTCGCAGTCCATCCACACCGGGTGTGCTGTGTTGTCGTTCTCCGGCCCGGAGGGCGACGCGAACAGCAGCGACATGGGTTACCTGACGGTGACCTTCAGCCGTGCGGGAGCCGAGTAGCCGATGAGTGCCACCGAGAGGGCCGACGAGTTCGGCGTGGTTGACGATGAGATGCCGACCCGGCGTACCGCCCTGGACTTCATCAGGGCCACTCATCAGGAACTGAAGTCGGCCGAGGTCCGCACGGTCACGTTGCGCGACCCGGCACGGCCGGAGTTCGAGTTGGTGTGCGAGGTGCCGACCGACATGGACGACACCCTCGACATCAACGAGCGGGCGGAGAAGACTGCCAAGAGTCCGAATGCCCCGGCTGAGCCGGTGGTGGCGGCGTGCATGTTGCTGGCGCGGTTTACGCGCCGGCTACGGGTGCGTGGGCAGGACGTCAACGATGACCCTGAGTCATCGGTCTTCTCCGATCCCGCGCTCCAAGAGGCGCTTGGCGTGCCGAACGCTTGGCGTGCGGTGCGCGAGTTGTTCATGGTCAAGGGCGGCAAGTTCGACGACGGCGTGGTCAACAGGCTGGCGTTGGCGTTGCTGACCGAGGGCGGGCTGTCACGTACTGACGGTGTTGAGATTCAGGACGGCACCGAAGACCCTACCTAGGGCCGCTCGATGAGTGGCCCGAAGTGGTGACGGCGGCACGGATCGCGCGGCTGTTCGGCATGGATCCGTTGGCTGTGCTGGACGCTGACTCGTTCGAGTTCAGTGTTCGCGCCGCCTGCGCGCAGGTGGTGTTGCGGGATATGGAAAAGGAGGTGTCCGATGGCCGCTGATGAGATGCAAGTCAGGTTGACTGCCAAGGACGACCTCACCCGTGAACTGAAGAACGCCACGAAGCAGATCGCGAAGTTGGAATCGCAACTGCGCGATCTGGACGGCGCGACCGGCCCGGAGGCCGAGCGGGACATCCGCCGGCTGACGACCCAGTTGGACAAGGCTTACGACAAGTCCAAGGTGTTGTCCGGCGCGGTCGGGAAACTCGACGAGGATCTCGACCAGATGGGCTACAGCGCGAAGCGCGCGGGCGACAAGACGCAGGCGATGAGTCGGGACATCGACGATTCCCGCCGCAAGTCGAAGGCGTTCGCCGCTGGCTGGGGCAAGATGGTCGGCGTCGTCGCCGGCGTCACCGCGGCGATCGGTGCGGCGTCGGGCGCGTTCCAGTTGCTCGGCAACTCGATCAACGAGGCCAGGTCGGCGCGTAAAGCGATGGCGCAGACGGCTGCGGTGATGAAGTCGATGGGGCGCACCGAGGCGCCCAAGCGCATCAATAAGATGATTGACCAGTTGTCGAGCATGTCTGGTATCGACGACGACGCGCTGCGCGAGATGACGAACGTGATGTTGACGTTCGGTAACGTTCAGGGCAAGACCTTCGAGAAGGCTAACGGGCTGGCGCTCGACTTGTCGGTGGCGTTCGGCAAGGATCTTCAGTCGTCGGCTGTGATGGTCGGTAAGGCGCTGAACGACCCGACGAAGGGGCTGACGGCTCTGACCCGCGTCGGGGTGTCGTTCACCAAAGAGCAGCAGGACCAGGTCAAGGCCATGATGGAGGTCGGCGACCTCGCCGGCGCGCAGAAGATCATCCTCGGCGAACTAACCCGCCAGGTCAAAGGCTCCGCGGAAGCGCAAGCTGACGGCGTCGGAAAAGCGCAGGTCGCGTGGGGCAACTTGCAGGAGGCGATCGGGGAGACGCTACTCTCGGTCGGCAGCGGCAGTGGCATCGACATTGCCGACATGCTGGGTCAGGCAACGAAGTGGATTAAGCGCAACAAGGAAGAGATTGTCTCGACTATCGAGATGATACTTTCAGTGATCTTCAAGCTGATCTCGGTGTGGCTGAAGTGGGAGTCGATCGTCCTGAAGGGCATCGGCTACATCATCGGCGGCATCGCCAGTGTGCTGAAGGTGATGGCTTGGATCGACCCAAGTCTTAAAGGCGCGGCCGAAGGAGCAGAGGATCTCGCAAACGGTTTCGGCGAGGCAAGCGCGAAGGCCGATAGGGCCAGCAAGAAGTTCGACGAACTTGCTCGGGGGATGGGCAAGTCCGCGCGGGAGGGTCAGAAACTCAAGGACAAACTCTCGGCCATCGGCGTGGAGGTCGACAACCTCAACGGCAAGAAGGTCAAGAGGTTGCTGGACAACAACCGGGTGCCGGGGGTCAACTCGCAGGGCGGGGTTCCCGTCGGCGACACCACGGTCGGCATGGGTGTGGGTAGCCTGGGCGCTGCCGGTCTGGCAGCCGCTCACGCGGGCTACAGCAGCGCGCTGGGCGGGCACAGCATCTTGTCAGGGGTTCGTGGTACGAACCTGGGCTCGGCGCAGTCCGACCACCTGCGCGGCCGGGCAATGGACATCCGCGGGCCGCGCCTCGGCGCCTACGCCCAGGTCGTGCGCCGCTCCGGTGGCTACGCCGCGATGCACGGCACCGGCGGTAACCGGCATCTGCATGTGGTGCCGCAGACACGGCGCCCGCAGCCGCAGATGGCAGGCGGTAACACGTTCCACGCCGACGTCACAGTGGTCAACCCGGGCGCCGAGATGGACATTCAAGGTGCTGTGGCCCGTGGGCTGCGGCAGGCGGCACGGCAGACGAAGGAGCGGGGATGATCGTCCGGTTGCCGTCGCGTACCGGCGACCGTTCACGTACACCCCGTCCGGCCGGGTATGTGCGGCTGTTCGACCCGTTGGGTGGCACGGTGGTGCGTCTGCCGTGGATGCCGGAGGAGATCGAAACGTCGAACGTGGCGCAGGCGTGGTCTGAGGTGCCGCGGCCTGGCCGTGTGCCGTTGCTGCTGTCGTCGGGTAAGAACCTGCCGGTGGTGTCGCTGCCGTTCCGGCTGGTGAACCCCGGCCAGTCGGGGCATGTTGAGGGCACGATCGAGGCGTTGGAGAAGTTGGCGCGGTCGTCGAACCCGGTGCGTCTGGATGTGGCGCAGCAGTTCCGCGGTATGTACCGGATCACGGCACTGTCGAAGCGGGAAACGATGTGGGACACCACCGGGAAGGTGACCGATGCCGAGATCACGTTGGAGCTGACGCGGTCGTCGGACATGGTGGTGGCGGTCGGGCCGATCAAGCGTAAGACGAAGAAGTCGAAGAAGGGCGGCCCGCGCGGGCGGCTGAAGAACGCGAGGCGTTGATGTACGACTTGTGGCCTCCGGCCGACTACCCGAACCTGACCGCGCCGACGCCGACGGTGACGGGTTGCACCCGTAACTCGACGGTGTCGGGGCTGTCGACGTTCACGGCGCAGACGCCTGCGGTGGATGCGGTGACGACGCGGCTGATCCGGCCGATCTTCGTGAAGGGCCAGGGCGGCGTGCTGCGCTGGTCGGTGACCGTCACGCCGCTGGGCAGTGTCGACCTGGACGTGCAGGCGCAGGTGATCTTCCTCGACGACGACGACGCGCAGGTGGGCCGGTGGACCGGCCAGGAGTACCACATCGAGGCGGCGATCGTGCTGTCGGCACGTCTGCCGGTGCCGCGTCTGGCAACCCAGGCGCAACTGAAGGTGCTGTCGTTGTGTGACACGAACGCCGGCCAGTGGACCGAGTACGACTCGCGCCTCGAGCAGATCCCAGCCGACGACCCGTACACACCGCCGGGTGTCGACGCCACGTTCGGTGACATGTCGCCGGAGGGTGTGGCGCCCCCAGCACCGCCCGCGGGCCTGCCCGGGTTCGAGGCCAACTCGCCTGCGCGGCGTTCCCCGCAGGTGCGCTGGTGCCAGGTTCACGATTCTGTCCGCCCTGATCTGACGCCGAAGAAGAACGCCCGGGAGGTGTAGCGGTGGCCGTCGTGCAGCGCGTTCACCCGTTGCCGAAGGGCTGGCGCGTCAACCGCTCGTACGCCAACCATTCGAACCTGCCGCGGGCCATCGACTACGGTGCGCCGATCGGCACGCCGGTGTTCGCGGCGCAGAACGGCGTCGTCGAAACGGCTGTCGACCTGACCACCTCGTACGGCACGCATGTGGTGTTGAAGCACGCGGGCGGCGCGAAGACGATCTACGCCCACATGATCCGCGGCTCGCTGCGGGTCAAGACCGGCGACGTGGTCCGCGCCGGCACGCAACTCGGCAAGTTGGGTGCCACGGGTAACGCCGACGGCGCGCATCTACACTTCGAGGTCCGCGGCCCCGGCGGCGGCACGATCGACCCGGCGGTGTGGCTGGCCGGTGCCAGCAACGTCGGCGAGTCGTCGGACCAGACCGGCGTCGGCGGTCAGACCACCGTCGACGAGAAGGTCTACCCGCTACCCAAACCGCAGCGCCGCCAGCCCGACTCGGGTCTGGCGATGCCGTTCCTCGGCTCCGGTAACCTGTCGCTGCTCAACGCCGACCTGACCGCGTCGGTGGCGCAACTGATCGACTCGGTGCGCCTCGACGCATCCACGGAGTCGGTGGCGCAGTTGACGCTGGTCTCGCACGACCCCGACCTGGCGTTGTCGAAGTCGAAACTGGCCGACATCGGTGCGACGGTGAAGTGGCAGTTCGGCGGGCTGACCAGCCTGTGGGACATCTCCACCGTCGACGTCGAGGCCGCCGAGTCACTGGTGACGATCGCCGCACGGTCGATGCTGGCCAAACGTCTGCGCCGCCGGGTGAAGGTCCGCAGCGCACGCAAGGTGACCCCGTCGGAATGGGTGAAGCGGGTCGTTGAAGGCGCTGGCGGTAACGCTGTGGTGCAGAAGTCGTCGCAGCGCGGCGAGATCGCCCAGGGCGACGGCGTGTCCGAGTGGGACATGATCACCTCACTGGCCGACGACCTGGGCTGGTCGTGGGTGGAGTACGGCGGTGTGGTGCTGTTCGGGTCGCGTCACTGGGCGTGGTCCGGCGGCCCGAAACGGCCGCTGTGGACGGTGACGTGGGGCGACTCCCCGCGTACCGACGCCCTCGACATCAACGTGTCGCAGACCTCCGATGACCCCGACAATGTCGCGGTCGGCTCGGTGGTGCTGCCGTGGAATCGCGGCATGATGTTGCAGCCGTGGGACTGCCTCGAGGTGTCGGGCCTGGGCCGCTGGGACGGCGTGTATATGGTGGAGTCGGTGACGGCGACCACTGACGGGATCTCCGCTGTGGAGGTGCAGGTGGCGGTGCCGCAGGCGCCGGCGCCCGATCGTGGCACGAAGTCGACGAGCAGCGCCACCCGCAACGACTCCCCGCCGACCCGCGACAAGACCACGGTGAAGTACGCGAAGTGGTTCGCCCGCCAGGAGATGGCCAAGGACCGCTACGGCTGGG
>CALFYG010000150.1 GCA_937952095.1 uncultured Micrococcales bacterium
GGCTTGACGGCGTCGACCAGCAGCGCCATCTCGCCGCAGTGGCACTCCCACTCGACGGGAACCTCGGCCTCGACGGCGAACGGCATGTTGATCACGTGGCCGGCGGGGCAGTTGTACGTCACGGTCATCCGCGGTGCGAATTCGACGTCCCGGTCGTTCTCCAGGCTCGTCGCACCGAGTCGGGTGCCGCGCAGTGCCTCACTCATGAATGCCTTCCTTCTCCTCGCCGTGCACCGTCACTGCGGTGCTGCCTGGCTCAACGCCACGCACATCCTGTTCATTCCCAGAAAGTGGGGCTTTCACACATCGGTGTGATGCCGATCACCTCGCCGTTCCGGGCTGCCATGTCCACCATGGCGGCTGGGACACCCCTGCGGCACGCCCAGAGGACGCGTTTGACACAGCGCTTACAAAGCTGCGACCGGGGGAAGGCGTGGTGTCACCTGGAAGGACTATAGCGGGATCACCCTGCGTGCACACCCTGCTTGCGTTGATCCAGAACAGATCGCAGGACACTGGGCCGATCCGTCATGATCCCGTCAACTCCGAGATCGAACAGGCTGTGCATCTGGACGGGGGAGTCAATGGTCCACACGTGGACGGGCCAGCCGCGAGCATGAGCCGCTTCGATGAAAGGTTCCGTCACGATCCGGACGCGGGTCGTGTGAGGGGGGACCTGCACACATGCCGACCCGCGTGGCAGCACCCGGCCCGAGACGGACAAGGCCCCGACGCGACTGTGCCCGACCAGAGCGGCGATCTCCGAGGGTGCCAAGCCGGTGCACACCGACTCTCCGAAGACCTCGCGGACGGCCAGCAACCTGTTGCGGGAGAAGGACGCGACGCAGACCCGTTCGAGGTGGTCTTCGCGGCGCAGCAGTCGCATTACCGGCACGACCGCGTTGTCCTCCTTGATGTCGATGTTGAAGCGGATGCCCGGGAAGTGGTCGAGGACCTCCTGCAGCGAGTGGACGCGCTCGGCGTCGCCGATGCGGGCCTTCTTGACCTCGGAAAAGGTGAGGTCGCGGATCCTGCCCACGCGGTCGGTCACCCGTTGCAGGGTCTCGTCGTGGAACACCACCGGCACGCCGTCGGCTGTCGCCCGGATATCGGTCTCGATGTAGCGGTAGCCAAGGGAGACCGCATTTCGGAAGGCGCGCAGTGAGTTCTCAGGTGCTTCACCTGCCCCGCCCCGGTGGGCGAGGCCGAGGGGCGTGTCGACGTTGAGGTACGGGTGGCTCACAACGCGCCGGTGGTCGGCAACTGATCGACCCACGGCTGCTCTGCCTCGATCTGTGCGGCCAGTTGCAGCAGAAGCGCATCCTGGCCGAACGCCGCCGCGATCTGGACACCCACGGGAAGACCGTCGCGGGTGACGTGCATCGGGACGCTGGCCGCCGGCTGCCCGGTGAGGTTGTAGATCTGGGTCTGCGGGGTGGCTTCCAACGAGTCCGCCGCGAGGTCATCGAGGGTCTTGCGCAGCACGGGTCCCGGGCCGACGCGCTGCAGCACGGACAAGGCGACCTGCTCGACCTGGCTGGGGGCGAGTTCGCCGATCCGCACCGGGGGAGCGGCTACCGTTGCGCTGAGGTGCACGTCGAACTCGGGACCGAAGATGTCCGCGAACTGCCGGCCTTTCTGCAGACCCCACTGGCGCGCCGCCGACATCTCTGCGGCCGACAGGGTGCCACCGACCTGCTTCAGGAACCACGTGGCGCGTTCGAAGTTGCGGGGATCCGGTTTGCGCCCGGTCACCTCCTGCGTCCAGTCGATCTCGTTGGCCACGTTGGCGGCCACGATCGTCAGATAGGCCTTCGCGCCCTCCTGGGGGACGACGGGAAGGTCGTACTCGATCACGTCGTGGCCGAGCGCCGACAGCAGCGAGACGGCCTTGTCGACAGCCTCGACGGCATCCGGATGCATCTTGCGGCCGAAGATGCTGCGAGTGGAGTAGCCGATCCGCAGTTTCGGTGGTTTGCGCGCCGCGGCGACCTGGTAGGACTTGGGGCCCTCCGGGGCGGCGTACGGCGCGCCAGGGTCGGAACCCCGGACCGCGTCGAGCGCTGCGGCGCTGTCCCGCACCGAGCGGGACATCAGCAGTCTGGAGACCATGCCGTCCCACGCCTCTGCCTCGTCCGGGCCCAACGGTACGAGGCCGCGGCTGGTCTTCAAGCCGAAGATCCCGCAGTGGGAGGCCGGGATTCGCAGCGATCCGCCACCGTCGCCGCCGTGGGCCAGGGGCACGATGCCGGCGGCTACCGCGGCGGCCGAACCGCCACTGGACCCGCCCGGGGTGTGGTCCAGGTTCCACGGGTTGCGGGCAGGGCCACGAAGCTCCGGTTCGGAGACCCCCATGATCCCGAACTCCGGGCAGTTGGTCTTGCCGAAGATGTTCAGCCCGGCCATCTGGAAGCGCACCATGAGTTCGCTGCTGCGCTGCGGGATCCAGTCCTCGAGAGAACGGCTGGAGTACGTGCAGCGGTGCCCGGCAAGGTGACCGTCCATGTCCTTGATCAAGAACGGGACGCCGCCGAAGACACCCTTGAGGTCATCGGCCGCGGACAGTGCCTCCTCGTCCCAGGACTCCACCACGGCGTTGATCGCGGGGTTGACCGCGTTCCGGCGGGCGATCGCCGCCTTCAGGACGTCGGTGGCGGTGACCTCTCCGGTCGCAATGAGTTTCGCTAGGCCCAAGCCGTCGTGACGGGCGTATTCGTCGTGCCGCATGGTGGTCAGCCTAGTCCCGGGGACCGGGCGGTTCGCAGGCGAAGCAGGTAGCGGTGAGGGTGCCGATGCGAAAGGATCGAGCATGGCTGGTCGACTGCTGTACTCGATGGGTGTTTCCGCGGATGGTTTCATTGCCGACCGCAACGGATGGTTCCAGTGGGCGGCGCCCGATGAGGAGTTGTTCGCCTTCCACACACAGCGCGTTCGCGAACTCGGCGGGTTCGTGTGCGGCCGGAAACTCTACGAGACGATGCAGGTGTGGGAGACGGAACCCGCTATGCGGCAGACGGAACTCGACGCCGAGTTCGCGGATCTGTGGTGCAGCCTACCCAAGGTCGTCTTCAGCCGGACGCTGACCGAGATCGAGGGTTCCAACGCCCGCCTTGCCCGTGCCTCGGTTGCCGAGGAAGTGGCAGCTGCATTGGCCGCGACTGACAAGGACGTGGAGATCGGTGGAGCCACCTTTGCGGCGGAGGTCATTGAGCAGGGACTCGTCGACGAGTTCCGTATGTTCCGTTATCCCATCATCGTCGGCGGTGGCACGCCGTTCTTGCCGCCGGTCGTTGAGGCGATCCCGTTGGAACTGCTTGAGTCCAGAACGTTCGGCCCTGTGCTGTACGAGCGGTATGCCCGCGTGCAATGACCGATAATCGACATTATGACACTTTAGGTCTCAGGGCGGAGGCTGCACTCTGCCCCCATCTAGGAACCTTGTGAAGATCTGGGTCCTCAATCGACAGATCTTCACACGCTGAAGTTCAGCTGGGTGGATGCTCGTCGGAAACTTCTCGCGCGACGCGTTCCAGGCGTTCGCGGTACTCGGCCCACCACGCGGCATCCGCGTCCGGCATGTTGTCGGCTTCCGGCTTCCAGCCGACCTCACCGTCGATCAGTTCCCGCACGATGTCCATGTGGCCGGCATGTCGATGTGTCTCGGCGATCATGTGGACCAGGATCTGCTGCAGTGTGACGACGCGTCGGCCCTCGGCCCACCACGGAACTTCGCCGATGGCCTCGAGTTCGAGTGCCTCGATCGTCGCGTCTGAGTGTCGCCAGACCCGGTGGTACAGGTCGACGATGGATGCGCGCGACTCGTCAGCGGTGGCCCACATGTCTGCATTCCGTTCGGCGTCGTCGGCGAACCATGGGAACACCTGTTCGAACGGACGCCCGAAGCAATCGCCGAGATAGCCGGCCTCCACGCTGGCGACATGCTTGACCACGCCCAGCAGATTTGTGCCCGTGGGCACGAGTGGCCGGCGTGCGTCGTACTCGGAGACCCCATCGAGTTTGGCCAGCAGAACCTCGCGGCCGGCCTGCAAGTACCGGTGCAGGATCGACTTCTGGTCCGTCACAGCCACCCCTCAGGTCTGGGCTGCTTTGGGGAATCCCGGGAGCCAGGATCCGTACCGCAGCGAATTGCCATCGGGGTCCATGTAGGCCCCTTCGCACAACCCATACTCGGTGTCGACCGGTTCGATGAAGACGCCTTCGGCGCCCGAGTGCTGCCATTGATCATGCAGCGCTGGGGCGTTGTCGACGTAGAGGTAGATCTCGCTGGGGTTCGAGCGCTCGTCCACCTCCGCCACTTGGCACAGGTGGATCTGCAGGCCGTCACGGAACAGGAAGCCGTACAGGACCTCCGCCACGCCGCGACCCGCGACCACCTCGGCGCGCTGGTACGGCTTGGCCCGGAATCCGAGCAAGGCGTAGTTCTCCAAGGCGCTCAGGACATCGCGCACGGGCAGGACCGGCGCCATCGAGTTCAACTTCGCCATGCGTGGCAGCCTAGCCAGAACCGGCCGCCGGGGCATGCTCGACGGGCGCTGGTCTTCGCGAGCGCCCTACTGTGCAGACATGACTGCTCTTGATGCGCAAAGCCTCGCCGCACGCGTCGACGAACTCATGCCGCAGGTCCGCGCCGACCTCGAACAACTCGTGGCCATCCCATCCATCAACTTCCCCGGGTACGACCAGTCGGATGTCGAGCGTTGCGCCCATGCCTGCGCACAACTGCTCACCGATGCCGGTGCGACCCCGCAGTTGATCCCCAGCACCAGTGGCGTGCCGACCGTGCGCGCCGACGTCCCCGGCCCCGCGGGCTCCCCCACCGTCCTGCTGTACTCGCACTACGACGTCCAGCCTGCCGGCGACGCGAGCAAATGGGACTCAGCACCGTTCGTCGCCGAGGAACGGGATGGGCGCCTGTACGGCAGAGGCGCCGCAGACGACAAGTCCGGTGTCGTGACCCATATCGCAGTGCTGCGGGCCTTCAACGGCACTCCCCCGGTGTCGCTGCGCATCCTGCTCGAGGGTGAGGAGGAGTACGGCGGGGACTTCGAGGAATGGCCGACCACGCGCCCCGAGGTGTTCGACGGGATCGACGCTGCGGTGATCTGCGACATGGGCAACGTCGAGATCGGTCAGCCGACGTTCACGACGCAGTTGCGCGGCATCATCGAAGGCGTCGTGACGGTGAAGACCCTCGCAGAGCCTCGGCACAGCGGTCAGTTCGGCGGACCCGCGCCCGATGCCCTCATGGTCCTCATCAAGTTGCTGGCCACCCTCATGGACGACGAGGGGAATGCGACCATCGAGGGCATCACCGGCTCGGACTGGGACGGTGCCGACTTCCCCGAGCAGGCCTATCGCGAGCTCGCCGGCGTCCTGCCGGGTGTGCCGCTGATCGGCACAGGCATTATCGCCTCGCGGCTGTACTCGAAGCCCTCCGTCACGGTCGTAGGAATCGATGCTCCCGAAGTGGCGACCGCGCCGAACGCCATCATCCCCATGGCGCGCGCGAAGATCAGCGTCCGGATACCCGCCGGGGTCGACGCGGAGCGAGCCACGCAGCTGCTCGCCGACCATGTGCTCACCCACGTGCCGTTCGGGATCGCCGTCGAGTTCGAAGCGGGACCACCTGCCAACGGTTCAGCGGTCCCGGTCGGTGGGCCCGGTTTTGAGGCCTTCTCGGCAGCGATGCAGTTCGCCTACGGCACCCCGTCGACCCAGCAGGGCATGGGAGGAGCAGTGCCGTTCGTGGCCAATCTGCTGGAGGCGTTCCCGGACCTCGAGGTCCTCGGCGTCGGGGCTCAGGATCCCTTGGCCCGCATCCACGCCCCCAACGAGAGCATCCACCTCAAGGAGCTGCGGGATTCGATAGTGGCTGAAGCGGTGTTCCTGCTCAATCTGGCCAGCGGCTCACAGGCGCAGTAGGTGGTCGCCGCCGGCCATTTCGGCGCGCTCTTTCAGGAAGTTGTGAAGATCTGGGCGTTCAATCAACAGATCTTCACACGCTGAGAGTCACGCCGGTGAATCAATCTGGTGGGCGATACTGGGTTCGAACCAGTGACCTCTTCGGTGTGAACGAAGCGCGCTACCACTGCGCCAATCGCCCCAGGGATGGCTTCACTTTACCTCACAGGGGCCAGAGCCCGCGCACACCGTCCAGGGAAAGCCCGTACCGCCAGACATAGGCGCCCGCGGCGGCCGCGACGATCACCACCAGCGCTGCAGACGCGGCACGCACCTGATTGCGGTATTGCGGCTGCTGCGCCTTGGTTTTGGCCGCCTGCAGTTTGGAACGCACCGGCGCCAGGAGTTTCTGCGCCCACACGTACTCCGAGGCCAGGATGATGAGTCCGAGTGCGATCAACGCCCAGCCGGGTCCGGGCAGGACCAGCAGGACGATTCCGATGCACATCACGGTGATGCCGACCGTGAAAACCATCAGCCGCCACGCCGTGTCCAGAAGCCAGTGCCGACGGAACCAGCCCCGGAACCGCTGGTTCCAGGGGGCGTCAGCCTGTGTCTGTGTCACGCTTCACAGCCTAAATGGCTTATGTGCTGAAGCAATAGGGCACAACATGGAGGTCTGTAAGCGGGAGGCGAACAATGCATACTGGCCCCATTCCGGCC
>CALFYG010000151.1 GCA_937952095.1 uncultured Micrococcales bacterium
GCTGGTTGCAGTACTCCACCGTGCGACGGATCTCGTCGATGTCGGAGAAGGAGATCTGCGGGTCGATGCCGCGGGAGAACAGGTTCATGCCCAGGGTCACCAGGCAGACGTTCCCGGTCCGCTCACCGTTGCCGAACAGGCAGCCCTCGATGCGGTCGGCGCCGGCCAGGTAGCCCAGCTCGGCAGCCGCGACGGCCTCGCCGCGGTCGTTGTGCGGGTGCAGGCTCAGCAGAATCGAGTCGCGGCGCTCCAGGTTGCGGTGCATCCACTCGATGGAGTCGGCGTACACGTTGGGCGAAGCCATCTCGACGGTGGCGGGCAGGTTGATGATCACCTTGCGGTCCGGCGTGGGTTGCCACACCTCGTTGACGGCGTTGCACACCTCGACGGCGAAGTCGAGTTCGGTGCCGGTGTAGGACTCGGGGGAGTACTCGAAGAAGACCTCAGTCTCGGGCACCGTGTCCGCGTACTTCAGGCACAGTTGCGCGCCGTGCACGGCGATGTCCTTGATGCCGTCGCGGTCCAGGCCGAACACCACGCGCCGCTGCAGGGTGGAGGTGGAGTTGTACAGGTGCACGATGGCCTGCTTGGCCCCGCGGATGGACTCGTACGTCCGCTCGATCAGGTGGTCGCGGGCCTGGGTCAGCACCTGGATCACCACGTCATCGGGGATCCGGTCCTCCTCGATGAGTTGCCGGACGAAGTCGAAATCGGTCTGGGACGCGGACGGGAATCCGACCTCGATCTCCTTGTAGCCCATGCGCACGAGCAGTTCGAACATGCGCATCTTGCGGGCCGGGCTCATCGGGTCGATCAACGCCTGGTTGCCGTCGCGCAGATCGACCGCGCACCACCGAGGCGCCTTTGTGATCACGGCATTGGGCCAGGTGCGGTCCGGCATGTCGAAGGGGACGAAGGGTTTGTAGCGCTGGAACGCCATCGGGGAGGGCTGCTGTTCGTTCATCATGGCTCCTGGTTGCGGACTGGATGGGGCAACCGGCGCGTCGACGCTCCGCGACGAGGGGGCCGGTGATCAGGCCTCGCCGCGGCGGCTAAGCAGAAGCAGCCCGCGCAACACACATGCAGGCTATCACGCGAGGCCCGTTCGACATGCGCGCGACAATGGGTGCATGCGACCCGTCATCGGACTCACCGCGTACACCGAGCCGGCCCAGTGGGCGGCATGGCACACAGACGCGACCCTGCTGCACGCCTGGTACCCGGAGGCTGTGACCCGTTCCGGGGGTATCCCCGTGATGCTGCCACCGCAGGAGGATGCCGCGGCCCAACTCGTGGCGCGCATCGATGCGCTGATCCTCACCGGTGGCCCGGACATCTCGGCCACCATGTACGGGCAGGAACCACACGCCCAGAACGACACCCCCCGCCACCTTCGCGACGAGTTCGAGGTGTCGATCTACCGCAACGCGCGCGAGGCGGGCATCCCCATCCTGGGCATCTGCCGAGGGCTGCAGATCATGGCGGTGGCCGAGGGTGGGTATCTCACCCAGCACCTGCCGGACGTCACCGACCTGGCGCACCGGTTCCAACGAGGCACGTTCACCGAGCATGGTGCGACCTTCACCGCCGGTTCCCTGGTGGCCTCACTGCTCGGCCCGGAGATGGTGGTGAACTCCTCGCACCACCAGGCGGTGGCTGATCCTGGGCGACTTTCTGTCACCGGCCGGGCGCAGGACGGGACGATCGAGGTCTGTGAGGCGACCGACGACCCGTTCACGATTGGTGTGCAGTGGCATCCCGAGCACGGCGGGGACGTGCGGTTGTTCCAGGCGCTGGTCGCGGCGGCTTCGAGCTGACGGATGTACTGAACTGGTTGCACGAGACCTTCAGAGCGGATTCCTCAACCAGTTCGGTACGGATTCGCGAGCGGTTTGTCCGCCTTGTCCGGTGGGAGGCGTACCTTCTTGGTTGAGCGGAGCCCGTGGTGCGGATTGCCCAACCAGTTCGGTACGCAGGAGTCCGCTACAGCGGCGTGACGTAGGCCCCGGAGATCCCGCCGTCGACCAAGAAGTTCGACGCGGTGATGAAAGACGAGTCGTCGGAGGCGAGGAACGCGACGGCAGCAGCGATCTCGGAGGCCTCGGCGAAGCGTCCCAGCGGGATGTGCACCAGGCGCCGTGCCGCGCGCTCCGGGTCCTTGGCGAACAACTCCACGAGCAGTGGCGTGTTCACCGGTCCTGGGGACAGGGCGTTGACCCGGATGCCTTCGCGTGCGAACTGCACTCCCAGTTCCCGTGACATCGCCAGCACTCCGCCTTTGGAGGCGGTGTAGGAGATCTGGGACGTGGCTGCACCCATGGTGGCCACGAACGATGCGGTGTTGATGATCGAGCCCTTGCCCCGCTGCTGCATGTACGGGATCGCCGCTTTGCAGCACAGGTACACGCTGGTGAGGTTCACCTCCTGCACCCGCCGCCAGGCGTCGAGCCCGGTGTCCAGGATGGAGTCGTCGTCGGGCGGCGAGATCCCGGCGTTGTTGAACGCGATGTCGACGCTGCCGTAGGTGGCGTGCGCCTCGGCGAACACCCGGGCGACGTCATCGGGGTCGGTCACGTCCCCGACCACCGCGAGGCCGTTGACGTCAGCGGCCACTGCGCCCGCGGCCTCGGCGTCGGTGTCGAAACACACGACCCGCGCACCTTCCTGTGCGAAGCGCTCCGCCGTGGCGCGGCCGATCCCGCTCCCCGCCCCGGTGATGACGGCCACCCTGTCCGCCAGTCGCAGCATGGTCTACTCCTCGGTGTCGATGAACACGTTCTTGGTCTCGGTGAATGCGTCGAGGGCGTCCGGACCCAGCTCTCGGCCGAGCCCCGACCTTTTGTAGCCGCCGAAGGGCGTCCAGTACCGCACGGACGAGTGCGAGTTCACCGACAGGTTCCCGGATTCGTAGGCGCGTGCCACGCGGAAGGCGCGCCCTAGATCGCGGGTCCAGATCGAGCCCGACAGCCCGTAGTCCGTGGCGTTCGCCAGCCGTATCGCGTCGGCCTCGTCGTCGAACGGTGTCACGGCCACAACCGGCCCGAAGATCTCGTCGGTGAATGCCGGCGTCCCTGGCGCCACGGGCGCCAAGACGGTGGGCGCGAACCAGAAGCCCGGTCCGTCCGGAGCGTTCCCGCGGAAGGCGACCGGCGCATCGTCAGGTACATAAGCGCTCACCGAGGCGTGATGGGCAGCGGAGATCAAAGGGCCCATCTCTGCGCTGTCCAGGGCAGGATCCTCGACCCGTACCCCTTTGACGGCAGGCTCCAGAAGTCCCATGAAGCGGTCGAAAACGGTGCGCTCCACGAGGATCCGCGACCGCGCGCAGCAGTCCTGACCGGCGTTGTCGAAGACGCCGTAGGGGGCGGTGGCAGCGGCCTTCTCGAGGTCGGAGTCGGCGAACACGATGTTCGCGCTCTTGCCGCCGAGTTCCAGTGTCACGCGCTTCACCTGCGGTGCGCACTTGGCCATCAGCGCGGTGCCCACCTCGGTGGATCCCGTGAAGACGATCTTGCGGATGTCCGGGTGCGTGACGAGCCGCTCTCCAACCACTGAACCCTGTCCGGTCACGACGGTGAACACCCCCGGCGGGATCCCGGCCTCCAGCGCGAGCTCGCCGAGGCGCAGGGCTGTCAGGGGTGTGAGTTCGGCGGGTTTGAGCACGACGGTGTTACCTGCCGCCAGCGCCGGCGCGAAGCCCCATCCGGCGATGGGCATGGGGAAGTTCCAGGGCACGATGACGCCGACGACGCCCAATGGCTCTTTGAACGTGACGTCCACGCCACCGGCCACCGGGATCTGCATGCCGTGAAGTCGTTCGGGCGCCCCGGCGTAGAAGTGCAGGACGTCGCGGACGTTGCCTGCCTCCCAGCGGGCGTTGGAAATCGTGTGGCCGCTGTTGCGCACCTCGAGCGCGGCGAGTTCCTCGAGATGGGCGTCCACGAGCTCGGCGAAGCGCCGCAGCAGCCGGGCGCGATCTCCGGGTGCCACGTCGCGCCAGCCCGGGAAGGCCGCGCGGGCGGTTGCGATGATCTCGTCGACCTGCTCGACCGGTGTGCGGGGGACCTCGGCGATGACGTCCTCAGTGGCGGGGTTGACGACGCTGAACATTCACAGCCTCTCGAATCCACGGAAGCGTTCCCAGTCGGTCACGGCTTCGCCGAAGGCCTGCAGTTCGGTGCGGGCCATGTTCGCGTAGTGGTGCTGGACCTCCTCGCCGAAGGCCTCCACGACGAAGTCGGATGCCTCCCACAGTTCCAACGCGGTGTTCAGGGAGTAGGGCAAGCGGTCGGTATCCACCTGGTAGGCGTTGCCCGTGATCGCCGGCTCGAGCGGCAGGTCGCGTTCGATCCCGTCGAGTCCGGCCGCGATCATCGCGGCCACCGCCAAGTACGGATTGACGTCCCCTCCCGGCGCCCGGTTCTCCAGGCGCAGGGAGGGACCGTGCCCGACAAGGCGCAGGGCGCACGTGCGGTTGTCCCGACCCCACTTGATGGCGGTGGGTGCGAAGGATCCGGGCACGAAACGCTTGAACGAGTTGATGTTGGGCGCGAACAGCAAGGAGAGGTCGCGCATGTGCGCGATCTGCCCGGCGATGAACGCTCGTCCCACCGCGGACAGCCCATCCGGGTCGTCGTCGGCAGCGAGGACGAAGCCGCCATTGTCGTCGCGCAGGGAGAGATGGATGTGGCAGGAGTTGCCCTCCCGCTGGTCGTACTTGGCCATGAAGGTGATGGACATGTCCTCCTGGGCCGCGATCTCTTTGGCCCCGGTCTTGTAGACGACGTGGTCGTCGCAGGCGGTGAGTGCGTCGGCGTAACGGAACACGATCTCGTGCTGGCCGTAGTTGCACTCTCCCTTCACGCTCTCCACGTACATGCCCGCCCCGGCCATGGCCAGCCGGATCCTGCGCAGCAGTGGCTCGATGCGGGAGGTGCCCAGGATCGAGTAGTCGACGTTGTACTGGTTGGCCGGCGTGAGGTCCTGGTAGCCGCGTTGCCAGGCCTGCTCGTAGGAGTCGGTGAACGTGATGAACTCGAGTTCGGTGCCGGCGAAGGCGTGCAGTCCGGCGTCGTTCAACCGGGAGATCTGCCGCTTCAGGACTTGGCGGGGGCTTGCCACGACGTCGCTGCCGTCCTCCCACAGGACGTCGGCCTGCACCATGGCGGTGCCGGGGTGCCACGGGATGTGTCGCAGGGAGCCGAAATCCGGCTGCATCACGAAGTCGCCGTACCCGCTGTGCCAGGACGCCATCCGGTAGCCATCGACGGTGTTCATGTCCACGTCGACGGCCAGCAGGTAACTGCAGCCCTCGGTCCCGTGGTGGGCCACTTGATCCAAGAAGTACTGGCCGTGCAGGCGTTTGCCCTGCAGACGTCCCTGCATGTCGGTCATCGCCACGATGACCGTGTCGATCCGTCCGGCATCGATCTCTTGACGCAGGGCGGGCAGATCGAATGTCATGCCTCAGCCCTCAACGATGTCGCCCTCGGCGCGTTCGACGCCGATGCCCTGGGCGGTCAGATACTCCTTCGCCTTCCGGATGTCGTCGGGGTCACCGTCGAGTTCGATGACCATCCAGCCGAGGTGGTTCTCGATCGCGGCTCGACGGATGTTCGGGACGACGTCGAAGTCGGTCACGATGCGGTAGATCACCGGTTCGGTCGCGCGCGTCTCGGGGAAGGTCAACAGCAGGTGTTCGGCCATGCCGGTAAGCCTACGGCGCGCGTTCGGACGGTGGTCGGCCGACGGTGACTGGCGGACTGGGTCGTGGTGCGGTGAGTTTGAACCCCAGGCGTAATCCGGGAGCGCCGCAGGACCTCGCGGCACGGCTCCCGAAGTGACCTTTAGCCTTTACCCATGGCATATCGGATCGCGACCATTCCTGGCGACGGCATCGGCTCGGAGGTGGTCGAGCAGGCTCTGCGCGTGCTCGAGGCCACGGGTGTCGAAGCGCAACCGACGTACTTCAACCTCGGTGCTGCGCGGTACAACAGCACCGGCGAGGTACTGCCGGACGCGGAACTCGAGGACATCCGCGGCTACGACGCGATCCTGCTCGGTGCTGTCGGCGATCCCTCCGTGCCTCCCGGTGTCCTCGAGCGTGGCCTGCTGCTCAAACTGCGGTTCGGCCTCGACCACCACGTCAACCTGCGACCGGTCAAGTTGTACCCGGGTGTCGCCACGCCCTTGGCGGGCAAAGGTCCGGAGCACATCGACATGGTGGTGTGCCGGGAGGGCACCGAAGGTCCGTACGTTGGCGCCGGCGGTGCGATGCGCGTCGGGACCCCTCAGGAGATCGCGGTCGAGGAGAGTCTGAACACCCGCTTCGGTGTCGAGCGCATCGTGCGCGACGCCTTCGCCCGCGCTTCCCGCCGCCGCGGGAAGGTGACGTTGGTCCACAAGACCAACGTGCTGACCAATGCCGGTTCGCTGTGGCAGCGCACCTTCGACGAGGTCGCAGCCGAGCACCCTGATATCGAGACCGACTACTGCCATGTGGATGCGGCGAGCATGTTCTTCCTCACCCAGCCCGAACGCTTCGACGTGGTGGTGACCGACAACCTCTTCGGCGACATCCTCACGGACATCGGCGCCGCGATCGCCGGCGGGATCGGGCTGTCCGCGAGCGGAAACCTGGATGTGACACGGGCGAATCCGAGTATGTTCGAGCCTGTACACGGTTCGGCGCCGGACATCGCCGGGCAGGGGAAGGCCGACCCGACGGCCACCGTGCTCAGCGTGGCCATGATGCTGGACCACCTCGGTGAGATGGAGGCTGCGATGGCGGTGGAGAAGGCGGTGACCGAAGACCTGGCGACGCGTGGCGACGCCGTACGCAGCACCTCCGAGATCGGTGATGCCCTGGTGGAGAGGGTCAGCGGATGACGCCCTTCTCCGTCGAACTCTCGCCGAACGCCCGAAGCGCGGGCGAGCGGGACGCGATCCTTGCCGACCCCGGCTTCGGCCGACACTTCACCGACCACATGGTCAGCATCCGGTTCGACCGTGAGCGCGGCTGGTACGAACCCAGCGTGGTGCCGTACGGCCCGATCACGCTGGACCCGGCGACCAACTTCATCCACTACGGGCAGTCGATCTTCGAGGGGATGAAGGCCTACAAGCACACCGACGGCCACATCCGCACCTTCCGGCCGCACAAGAACGCGCACCGCTTCCGGGCATCCGCGCGGCGCCTGGCGATGCCGGAGATCCCTGCGGAGTTGTTCATCCAGTCCTTGGTGGAACTTGCCCATGTGGATGGTGGCTGGGTGCCCTCGGACCCGGAGAAGTCGCTGTACCTGCGGCCCTTCATGTTCTCCACCGAGGTGGGGCTCGGCGTCAAGCCGGCGGATGAGTACCAGTACCTGCTCATCGCCTCCCCGGCCGGAGCCTACTTCCCGCGTGGGGTCGCCCCAGTCTCTGTGTGGCTGACCCCCGACTACGTGCGGGCGGCCGTGGGTGGCACGGGCGAGGCCAAATGTGCCGGCAACTACGCGGCATCCTTGATCGCCCAGGCCGAGGCGTCGCTGCACGGCTGCGATCAGGTCGTCTGGCTCGACGCCAAGGAACACCAGTGGGTCGAGGAGATGGGGGGTATGAACCTCTTCTTCGTCTTCGGCACCGGTGATGCGGCCCGCCTGGTCACGCCGCCGCTGACCGGGTCGCTGCTGCCCGGCGTGACCCGGGACTCGATCCTGATCATGGCCCACCAGGATCTCGGGATCCCGGTGTCCGAGGAGCCGATCAGTGTCGAGCAATGGAAGAAGGGCTGTGAGTCCGGCGAGATCTCCGAGGTCTTCGCCTGTGGCACGGCTGCGGTGATCACCCCCGTCGGCGAGGTGAAGAGCCGCGTCGGGGCATGGACCGTGTCCGACGGCGGTGCGGGCCCGATCACGATGCGGCTGCGCAACGCCCTGTTGAGCCTGCAGTCCGGACAGAGCCCCGACACCCACGCCTGGATGTTCGAACTGGCCTGATCTGTAGCCGGGAAGCAAACGCGCAGGCGGGAAGGATGATCAACGTTCGGATCCTTCCCCGGTGACCCTTTGCTTCCCGGCTATGCAGTCCTCGGGACCCGCTGGGCGACACCGCGACCTGTGTGCCACACTGAAGCCGTGCGTACCGCGCTGATTATCGACAGGCGCATCGGCTGAACCGTTCACCGATGCGCTAACCCTCGTGCCCTTGGGCCCGGGGGTTTTTCATTGGAAGGATTGACATGGACGAGCAGTTCCAGTTGTTCGACACCACGCTGCGCGATGGAGCCCAGCGCGAAGGGATCTCCTTCTCGGTGGAGGACAAGCTCGCCATTTCCCGCTTGCTCGACGAGTACGGCGTGGGCTTCATCGAGGGCGGGTGGCCCGGTGCCATGCCCAAGGACACAGAGTTCTTCGCCCGCGCCGCTCGCGAACTCAAACTGCGCAACGCCACGCTCGTCGCGTTCGGCTCCACCCGCAAGGCCGGTGTGGCCGTCGCTGACGATCCGCAGGTGCAGGCGCTGCTCGACAGCGGTGCGCCGGTCATCACCTTGGTGGCGAAGTCCGACATCCGGCACGTGCACGAGGCGCTGCGGACCACGCCGGAGGAGAACCTCGCGATGGTGACGGACACGGTCAAGCACCTGCTGGCCGAGGGCCGACGCGTGTTCGTCGACTGCGAGCACTTCTTCGACGGCTACAAGCACGACGCCGACTACGCCGTGTCGGTGGCCCGGGCCGCGCTCGACGCCGGCGCGGAAGCCGCGGTGATGTGTGACACGAACGGCGGCATGCTGCCCTCCGGGATCACGCGCATCGTCACCGATGTGCGCTCACGCGTCGACGGCCGGCTCGGTATTCACTGCCAGGACGACACCGGGTGTGCCGTCGCGAACACGGTCGCTGCAGTCGAGGCCGGTGCCACGCATGCGCAGTGCACGGCCAACGGCTACGGCGAGCGGACCGGCAACGCCGACCTCTTCGTCGTGGCCGCGAACCTCGAACTGAAACTCGGCCTGCAGGTCCTGCCACCGGGGCACCTCAAGGAGTCCGTGCGGATCTCGCACGCGATCGCTGAGATCGCCAACATCGCCCCGGACACCCATCAGCCCTACGTCGGCGTGAGTTCGTTCGCCCACAAGGCGGGGCTGCACGCCAGCGCGTTGAAAGTCAACTACGAGTTGTACAACCACGAGGACGCGTCGAAGGTGGGCAACGACATGCGGGTTCTCGTCACGGAGATGGCCGGGCGTGCGTCGGTCGAACTGAAGGGCAAGGAACTCGGATACGACCTCTCCGAGGACCCCGCGCTGCTTGGCCGCGTCGTGGACCGGGTGAAAGAGCTCGAGGCGCAGGGCTGGACCTTCGAGGCTGCTGACGCGTCCTTCGAGTTGATGATCGTCGATGAACGCGAGCACGGTAGGACCCGCCCGTTCACCGTCGAGTCGTGGCGCACGATCGTCGAGCAGCGTATCGATGGCGAGGTCGTCAGCGAGGCCACTGTCAAGCTCGCCGTCGGCGATCACCGCATCGTCGCGGTGGGGGAGGGCAACGGTCCGGTGAACGCTCTGGACAACGCCCTGCGGTCGGCGTTGAACGAGCTGTACCCGGAGCTCACGGGCTTCGAACTCGTCGACTACAAGGTCCGCATCCTGGAGGGCGTCCGCGGCACCGGCGCGGTGACCCGCACGCTCGTCGGATCGTCCGACGGCAGCCGGCGGTGGGACACCGTCGGGGTGCACGAGAACGTGATTGCGGCCTCCTGGATGGCGTTGGAAGACGCTGTCGCGTACGGCCTGCTGGGGGCCGAACAGGACTGAGGGGGGGGCCGATTCCGCGCGCACCGAGATGCGGTGATCGCTACGCTGGAACGCGTGGTGCAGGTGGGAAATGAGGACGGCCCCGCCACCTCTGGAATTGATCTGATCGTCGGATTCGGCTCAAGCGCAGGTGGCTTGGAGGCTCTGCAATCGGTCGTTCGCCACCTGCCGTTGGGTCGGCCCATCGCGTACGTCATCGCCCAGCACGTCTCGCCGCAACACCGCAGCCTGATGGCGCAGTTGCTCGACAAGGAGACGCCACTGCGGGTGGTGTTCGCCGAGGACGGTCAGACCCTCGAGGCGGACACCGTCTACGTGATCCCGCCCAACGCCGATGGTGTGCTCCGCGGCGACACCATCGCATTGCTGCCGCCTGCCTCGGGAGCGGGCGCGAAACCCAGCATCGACGCGCTCTTCCTCAGCCTGGCCGATCGCGGCCCTGGGGCTGCTGCGGTCCTGCTGTCCGGCACCGGAGACGACGGCACCTACGGGATGCGGGAGGTTCGGGCCCACGGGGGACTGACCGTCGCCCAGCGCCCGGACACCGCCAAGTACGAGGACATGCCGAACTCGGCGATCCGGGCCGGGGTCGCGGAACTGGTCCTCGACCCGGAGGAGATCGGGGGTGTGCTCGGCCATCCGCCGACCGACGGGGAGTTGACGGACGCGCCGGTCGGGGAGGTGGCCGACGAGGTCATCCAACAGTTGCGTCGCGATGGGGCGGGCGACTTCTCGCAGTACAAGAAGGCGACGATCCAGCGTCAGATCGCGCGGCGGATGGCGATCCTGCAACTGCTCGACGACGCCGACTATCTGACCTACCTCAAGGCGAACCCGTCCGAGAGCCGGATGCTGCGCCAGGCCCTGCTCGTGTCGGTCACGGCGTTCCGTCGGGACCCTGCGGCCTGGGACACGCTTGGCACGATCCTGGCCGGCCGGTGGCGTGAGCGGACCCCCGAGGAACCGCTGCGTATCTGGGTACCCGGCTGCGCGACCGGGGAAGAGGCCTACACGATGGGCATGCTTGTGCACAGCGCGCTGCCTCACGTGGACACGCTGGCCAACAGCCTGAAGATCTTCGCCACCGACCTCGACGACGTGGCACTCGACTTCGCCCGGCATGGCCGATACCCCGTCCAAGCCATCGCCGGCCTGCCGCGGGAATGGCAGGAACGGTACTTCCAGGTCCGGTCAGGGGTCGCCGAGGTGGCCCCGTTCCTGCGCGAAGCGACTGTGTTCGCCCATCACGACGTCACGACCGATCCGGCGTTCATCAAGCTTGACATCGTCAGCCTGCGAAATCTGCTCATCTACTTCCGTGCATCCCTGCAGCGACGGGTCCTGGAAGTGATGCACTACGCGCTGCGGCCGGGAGGGTTGCTGTTCCTCGGTGGCGCCGAAGGCGTGGCCGGCATGCAGGAACACTTCGTCCAGCTATCGGGCAAGATGCGCATCTTCGAACGGATGCCAGGAGGACCGCAGCACCCGCCTGAGCGCCACGACGCCCCCCGCCCCCGGACGCGGTCGCTGCGTTCGCATCCGCCGCAGTCGGACACCTCCTGGTTGGTGCGCGACGCGCTCGTGCGTTCCCTGTCCCCGAACATGGTCGTGGTGGACTCCGATGACAGGGTCATCGAAATCGTCGGGGACACCGCAGACTTCCTCACTCTCAGTTCCGGGCCGTTCGATGATCGCCTCTCCTCGCTGATCCGTCACGATCTCGACGTGGATGTCCGGGCCGCACTCGTGCAAGCGCGCGCCACCTCATCGCCGGCGCAGATCATGGTCTCCGGCGAAGACCGGGTTGTCACCTTGCGGGCCGTCCCACTGAGCACGTCCCGTGGCGAATTCGTAGCGCTGTCCTACTCGAACGATCCGCTGGCCGATGTGCCTGCGTCCGAGAGTGACGCGGTCATCACGTCCACCCTGCGGCAGGAACTCGCGCATACCCGTGAGGCGCTGCAGGCCACGATCCAGGAACTCGAGACCTCGAACGAGGAGTTGCAGGCGACCAACGAGGAGATGACGGCATCTTCGGAGGAACTGCAGGCCGGCAACGAAGAACTCGAGACGATCAACGAGGAGTTGCAGGCGACGAACGAGGAACTCGCGTCGCTGAACCAGGAGCTGCAGGTCCGCCAGCGCGAACTCACCGAGGTCAACGAGGATCTGGAGAACATTCAGAACTCACTGGCCCACGCGATGATCATGGTCGACAGCGACCTGCGGGTGACCCGCTACTCGCCGTTGGCGGTGCGCATCTTCGCCCTTGTCGAAGCTGATGTGGGCCGGTCGCTCGCCGCGATCCCCGGCACCGTGCCGACTGGTCCGCTCGTTGAGGCGGTCAGCGAGGTGGTCGCCGACGGCGAGCGCCGGATCGTCGAGGTGCGTGGGGAGTCCAACGCCCACCTGGTACACATCGTTCCCTACAAGACGGCCAAGGGGGTCACCCGCGGGGCCATCCTGTCGTTCTCCGATGTGACACATGCGGCTGCACCGACTGACGACACCGACTTCCTCATGCGTGGGTTCCGGGCCATGACCGAGGGGCTCGACGAAGTGGTGTGGCTGCGCAACGAGGACGGCTCGCTGAGTTACGTGAACCGGGCTGTGCAGGATCTGTTCGGGATCAGCGTGGAACAGGCGATGGCCGATCACACAGCGCTCGACGACATGATGGATCCGGACGATCGTGTGGCCCTCGGCGCCACTGGCGCCATCGACCGCCCCCGAGTGATGGTCTACACGGTGCACACGCCGATGGGGGACCGGCGGGTGGAGGACGTCGTCCACGATGTCGTCGAAGGAACCGGCGGCACGAAGGTCACCGTCGGATCGATCCGCGTGGTGCCGGCCCTGGACATGTCGGCGACAGGTTCCGGCGAGGCGGTCTCGGCCCTGCTCGGACTCGCCGACCAGCTCGTCCTGCTGGTGGACCAGCGGGGGGTCATCAAGCTCTCGGGGCAGGCCTCGGCGGAGATGCTGGGGATCGGCCCCGGTGAGATGGTCGGTCGCAGGCTGGCCGATCTCACCCATGACCTGGACGCCGGGCTGGTGATGCGGCTGGTCGCCGGAGAGCCATCGGACCCGAACGCCGCCCACCGCATTCGGCTGGTGACACGGGGCGGGACGGTGCGCTGGGCGCGGATGCGGATCGGGCAGGTCCCCGGTCGCGAAGAACACGTCGTCACGCTGTCCGACATCACCGCCAACCGTGAACATGACTCCGACCTGGGTCGCCGTGCGATGTTCGACGGGGCCACAGGTCTGCTGAACCGGGCGACATTCATCGACACGCTCAGCGTGGAGATGTCGCGACAGAAACGTCACGGCGGGCGCACCGGGGTCCTCTGGGTCGACCTCGACGGGTTCAAGAGCATCAACGATGCCAACGGCCACCGCATCGGTGACCAAGTGCTGTGGGCCGCGGCCGAACGCTTGCACAGTGTGAGTCGTCGGCAGGATGCGATCGGCCGCCTGGGCGGGGACGAGTTCGGGGTTCTCATCACCGACGCGGATCGCCCCGATGCCGTCGAATTGGCCGCACAGCGCATCCTGGATGTCATCTCAGAACCCACCGAGACCGACGTCGGGATCGTGCGGGTCACTGCGAGCATCGGGGTGGCACTGGTCCCGGACGACGCGCACACGGTCGAGGGTGTGCTCAACGCCGCCGACGCGGCGATGTATGCGGCCAAGAAGGCCGGTGGTGACCGGTTCACCTACTACACCGAGGGCATGAACGAGGAGGCCGAGCAGCGCGCAGATCTCCGGCAGCGACTTGCCGAGGGGTTGCGGCGGCGCGAGTTCGTCCTGCACTACCAGCCGATCGTCGCGCTCGTGGGCGTCGCCGCGCTCGCGTCGGGCTGCGCCTTCGGCCTGGTGTGGGGCGTGCGCCGTGCGCCGCGCGCGTGTGCGGTCACCTGCACGTCGAGCCTGCACGTCGAGGCGACGGGGCCCGCGACGTACACCCTGTCGTGCGGAGGTGACCGGTGATCACCGACGTGTGCCAGCGCTGGAACGCGCGCCGTCCCGCGTGGCGCCCCGCGGGCGAGGTGTTCGACGCGCAGGAGGCGCGCCGCATCGGTCTCGTGCACGAGGTCGTGCCCGCGGACGCGCTGGACGCGGCGGTCGCCGGCCACATGCCCGACGCAATTACAGTGGCGTTGTTGCTGAGAACGCACCATATGGCGGTGCGAGGCGAACTGCCGGCCGCCCTGGCCGAGGAACTGCAGCAGGTTGGACGTCGCGTCGAGCTGGCCGGTGGCCTTGAGGAGGGCGAAGCCGACGACGAGCAGCCGCACCGGCGGCACTCGCTCGGGCCAGGCCACGCGCGCGTCGACGTAGACCGCGTGCAGCCCGGCCGGCCGCACCACCGGATCCACGGTGCGCTCGACCGCCGTCACCCGGTCGACGCGGAACGTCCGGAGCCCGGCGTCGGTGTCCGCGACCAGATACCAGTTCGTGCCCTTGGCCACGAGACCGAGGGGATGGACGAGTCGGGTGCTCGGGTCGCGCCTC
>CALFYG010000152.1 GCA_937952095.1 uncultured Micrococcales bacterium
TTCTTCTTCGCGGTGCTGCTGCTCTACTCGGGTCTCAAGTGATCTTTGCCTGGAACCCGGTCGGGCTGGCACACTCTGGCGAGTGATCTGGAAACAGTCCCTTCTGTACCGTCTGTGGGTGGTCGGTGGCCTGGTCGCCATCGTGTTCGTCGTGGTGCGGGTGGGCATCAGCACCAAGCCCGGGGACGAACCCCCCTACCTCGTGTTCGGCGCCGCTGTGGGCATCTACCTGATGGGCATCCTGCTCATGCAGGGGATCGCGCTGTTGCGCACCAACCCCACACCTGAGGTCGAAGCCACGCCTGCCGGCGAACTCCCGCAGACGCCGCAGGGCATGCAGGCCGCGCTCACGCTGCCGGGCGCGGACGGGGCTCGGGCCCGCTCCGGGGCGAAACGTGCACACAAGCAGTCGATCGGGCTGTTCATCCCCACCGCGCTGATCGCGATCCTGCTGCCGTTGGGTGGATACCTGTACATCTCCGGAACGGTGACCGGCGTGTGGCAGCCGTTCGGGGAGACCGGGATCGGGATCCCGATCGCGGCGCTGCCGGGCCTGGCCATGGTGTTGGTGATGGCGCTGATGCTGCCGTTCAACATGCGCCGGGCGCGGGAGGCGACCGATGACTACAACTCGGGGCTGGGCCTACGCATCTCCGCGACACCGAAGTCCATCCTGTTGCCGCGCATCGGCACAGATGGGATCGGCCACCATGTGGTCGGGCCGACCGTGATGGAGGGGGAGCGGTACGGGCGGCACGTGGTGATGGAGGCGTACTCGGGCAGCACGGCAGTGCTCGTGCAGGCGCCCACGGAGCCCTTCCGGCTCACCGGTTCCGGTGGTCGGGTCAGTGCCGACGGGCCGGTGCCGGGGTGGGTGAACCAGGCGCTCACACGGGTCCCCAGCGATTCCCGGTGGCACAAGGTGACCATCGAGGGTGGGCCCGCCGGGATCCGTGCCGACCGCAAGGGGTCGGCGCTGGACTCCGACTGGCTCGTCGACCTGTGGCTGGCCGAGGTGCTCGCCGATGCGAAGTCCGGCGGCTGATTTGACATCGTGAGGGGGTGAGCCAAGCGCCCCCTCAACCGGCACGTGCGGGAGTCGTCCTGGCGACCTTGATCGTGGTCGCCGGGGTCGCCAACCTGAACCTGTCGGTGGCCAATGTCGCCCTTCCGTCGATCGGACGGTACTTCGATGCCGATCAGTCCGCCCTCAACCTCATCGCGGTGGGCTTCTCCCTTGGGCTCGCGGCCTCGGTGCTCTATCTCGGTGCGGTGGGTGACCATTCGGGGCGCAAACTCCTGCTGCTGATCGGCACGGCGCTGTCGATCCCGGCTGCGCTGCTGGCCGCCTTCGCATGGGATGAACTCGTGCTGGTGATCGCCCGGATCCTCGGCGGGGTGTGCGCCGGCATGGCGTATCCCACCACCCTTGCGCTGATCACCGCTTTGTGGGCCGACGGCCCCGCGCGCACAAAGGCGATCGCACGATGGTCGGCCATCGGCAGTGGCGTCATGGTGATCGGCCCGCTGACCTCGGGCTGGCTGCTGGAGCACTTCTGGTGGGGGTCGGTATTCCTGGTCACCGTGCCGTTGGCGGCCATCGCCTTCGCGCTGGCGTGGGTGCTGATCCCTGCCCATGTGAACGAGACCACCGAGCCCGTGGACCACCAGGGTGGGCTGCTGTCCATGGTTCTCATCGCCAGTCTCGTGTTGGCCATCAACTTCGCCGCCGTACCCGGGGGCTGGGGGATCGGTCTGGCGTGTGCGGCGGTGGCGTTGATCGCCGGCGCCTTCTTCGTGCGTCGGCAGCAACGGGTCGAGAACCCCTTGTTCGACCTCACCGTGGCCCGCCGCCGGATCTTCTGGGTGGCGGCGGTGGCCGGCATCATCGTCTTCGGAACGCTGATGGGAACGATGTACATCGGCCAGCAGTTCCTGCAGAACGTCCTGGGATACGACCCGCTGGAGTCGGGGGTCTCGGTGATCCCGATGTCGATCGCCATGGTCGCGGTCGCGGCACTGAGCGCCAAGATGGTGGTGGCGCGTGGGTCTCGTGCGACCTTGCTGCTCGGCTACCTGTTCTTCCTGGTCGGCTTCGCGGTGATGCTCGTGTTGTGGGATGTGTCCACTCCGTACTGGGCGATCGCGCTGGCCTACATCTTCGTCGGGCTCGGCGTGGGGTTCGCCGGGACGCCGGCATCCCACTCCTTGACAGCGTCGGTCCCGGTCCATCGAGCGGGGATGGCGTCGGGCACCGCCGACCTCCAGCGCGACCTCGGCGGTGCGGTGATGCAGTCCATCCTCGGCGTTCTGCTCACTGTGGGTTACGGTGCTGCGATTGCCTCAGCGGTCGCGTCCTCCCCGCAGAGCAACCTCGTCAATGACGAGATCCAGACCCAGTTGCAGAAGTCCTACGCGGGCGCGGAGGCGGTGGGTGCGCAATACCCGCAATACCAGTCTGTGATCGAGGAGGCCGCACGAAAGGCCTTCCTGGAGGGATCGAACGCCGCCTATGCCGCGGGGATCATCGCCATCCTCATCGCAGTGGCGATCACGTGGTTCGCCTACCCGCGCAAGCAGGACGAGCTCGACCTTGTCGCGCAGTATCAGCGTGAGGACACGCAGTCGCCGACAGGCGTCCATTGATCAACCTCCCATAACGTGGGGGCCATGCAGTGGCAGGTGAGCGTGTACGCCCTTGCGCTGTTCGCGGCGGCCGGGATCATGCTCGTGGCGCTGATGTTCGTGTGGCCGCGACGGCGCGCGATCGGTGGTCGCCCGCTGGCCGGTCTGCTGCTCGCCGCGATCCTGTGGAGCGTCGGCTATGCGTTCGAGGCGATGGCGACGACAGTGACCGCGAAGGTCGTCTTCGGCACCATCGGCTATCCGGGTGCGCTCGCGGTCCCGGTGTTCTTCTTCCTCTTCGTCGTCGAGTACACGCAGAGTGAGAAGTGGGCGCCGCGGCCGCGCTGGCTGGTGTGGATCGTGCCGGCCTTCTGCGTCCTGGCGGCGGTGACGAACTCCTTCCACCATCAACTGTGGACCGAGTTCGTCATGGAACCGAACAACATCCTGGTGTACAAACACGGGCCATTGTTCTTCCTGGTGATCGGGTACAGCTACCTGCTTCTCCTGGCGAGCATCGGCATCCTGCTCGCAGCGTTCGGGCGTCACGACGCCAGTTACCGCAACCAATTCATCCTCGCCCTGGTGCTCGCCTTCTTCCCGATCCTCGGATCGGTCGCGTACGTCTTCGGCTTCAGCCCGTTCCCCGATCAGGACCCTGCCCCGATCGCCTTCTCCATCACTGCCATCGGGCTCACCTGGGGCCTTCTGCGCCAGGGGCTGCTGACCGTGGTGCCCATCGCACAGGAGTCCGTGCTCCAGAACCTCCATGACGCCGTGCTCGTGCTCGACGCGGCGAACCGGGTGGCGATGGTCAACGGCGCGCTCGTGCGGTGGCTGGGCCTGACCCGGACCGACCTGGTGGGTCTGCCGGTGGAGTCGCTGCTCGCGCCTTGGCCCGGATTGCTGCACACGGTGTACAGCAGTCGCGACGACACCGACGTGTTCATCGACCACCCGACGCCCCGGTACGTGGATGTGCGGCGCTCCATGGTGACCGATGAGCGCGACCGGCTGCGTGGGCGCGTGTTGGTGTTGCGGGATGTCAACGCCCTGCGGCTCACCGAACTGGAACTGCGTGATGCCAATGAGAAGCTCACCGCGCAGTTGGCCACGATCCACACTCTGCAGGACGGTCTGCGTGAGCAGGCGCTGCGCGATCCGTTGACCGGCTTGTACAACCGGCGCTACCTCGAGGAGACGTTCGGGCGCGAACTGGCCCGTGCGGCCCGCGAACGCACGCCCTTGAGCCTGGTCATGATCGACCTCGACAACTTCAAGCGGCTCAACGATGAGCACGGCCACGCCGCCGGAGATCAGGTCCTGAGGTGGTTCGGCGATCTGCTGCGGGCCCGGTTGCGGCCAGGCGACATCGCATGCCGCTACGGCGGTGAGGAGTTCATCGTGTTGATGCCGACCGCGTCGGCGGAAGTTGCGATGGAGCGGGCCGAGCAGTTGCGCTACGCGTTCACGCCACTGGTCGCCACGGCCTCGGGACAGCGGCTGACCAACGTGACGCTGTCGGCCGGAATGGCGGTCTTCCCCGAAGACGCACACAGCGCCAGTGAGCTGCGCAGGTGTGCCGATGTCGCCCTGTACGCCGCCAAGCGGTCGGGTCGAAACCGTGTGTCCGCCTATGGCCAACGGGTGCCCGCGCAGTCACCCGAGCAGTAGCGTCACGGCTGGGGTGGGCCCCAGAAGAACATGTCGAACCGGTCGGCGCCGGCGGCGACCGCCTCGGCGTACATGAAGGACCCGTCGTAGAGCGGCTCGTTCAGGATGATGCCGTCGAGGCCGTCGGGCACCAACTCGTGCAGTTCGTGCAGGTCGTCGAGATGTTTGATCCCACCGTTGGCCACGACCTTGGCGTGGGTCTGGTCGCAGAACTCCTTGAGCAGGTGCCGGTCTTCATGGCGCCAGTGGTGATGCGTGGCGACGTCGGTGATCAGGTAACGACGGCACCCCGCTTCGTCAAGCGTGGCGCGGATGTCGAAGACATCGGGCCGGCGGATGTCCAGGCCGACGGCCAGCAGGTCGCCGTGTGCGCCCAGGGCGTTCTGGGTCCACTGCAGGTCGGTGGGTTCGATGACGATGCGGCTGGGCTTCGCGGCCATGGCCGTGCGCAGGGCGCTCTCATCGGCGATGCCGGAGGCCAGCTGGACATGGGCGCCGGTGGCTCGCGCGATGGACGTGTAGTTGGTCTCGCCGGGGTCGTTGTCGACCACATGCACCCACGATGCGCCCTGCTCGGCCCACGCGGCGATCGCCTTCTCCGGGGTGCCGTACTCGGCCTCGGTGCCGGGGACGAAAGGCAGTTGGGCCAGGCCATCGGTGATGGTGACCTGCGGGAGCAGTGCCAGCGGGTACAGAGTCATGGCGCCAGCCTAGTCAGCGGCTGCGACCGAGGCTGAAGGTGCAGCCTCCGGGCAGCGGTTAGTCCC
>CALFYG010000153.1 GCA_937952095.1 uncultured Micrococcales bacterium
TCTTCCGATCTCGCCGTCGATCTGCTGGTTCTTGTAGACCGTCCCCAGCTTGGTGCCGCTGGCATCGAACAGGACAAACGGAGCCGTCGTCGTGCGATCGGACGCAGCGGTCCACCAAGCGAAGACTTCCTTTTGTTCGTCTGCCGCTAGCTGAAACTCGAAGGTGGCGGCGTCCGAGACCGCGGCCGTCGGTGCGACGTAGTAGCCGCTGCCCCAGTAGCCGGACACGCTGGTCGAAGACTTCCAGCTGCTGCTGGGCGTGACGATGCGGGCGTTGGCGCCATTATTGGCCTGATTGCTATCGACGATGATGCCGGTTGTGCCGCCCCCGCCGCCGACGCAGCTGTTGATGCTGGCCATGTACGCGGCCCAGGGCTACGCTGTGGTCGCCACCGACTACCTGGGGCTCGGCACCGCCGGGCCTTCGGCATTCGGGATCGTCTCCGGCGTCTGCATCCGATCGGTCATCACCGTGCCGAAGATCACCGCGCCAGTGACGATCACCCCGGACAACCCGAGTGTGATCGGCAGACTCTGGGCCCCGAGGGCGCTGTGCAGGGTGCCGTGCAACGCGCCGGGGCCCTGCCCCGACAACTTGCCCAACACACTCTTCACCGGCCCATGCTAGAAGGAGCCTGCCAACAGCCCCCAGCCGAAGGGGAGAGCCCAGCCGGCCGCCGTTGGGCGTCCTCTCAGGTAACGGCCCGCCCCAGCCGCCCTCGCGGCCGCAGCCGCACACCGGGCAGGTCCGGTGCCGGGATCCACCAGTGCTCGTCGCTGCGCGGCACGTAGCCCGCGACATACCCGAAGCGCCCGCCATGGGCGTTCCACTCCTCCTGCGCGGCCACCACCTCGTCATGGCTGCGACCCACGAAGTTCCACCACATCACGACCTCCTCCTCGAAGGGCGGACCACCGAGCACGACCACGCGCGCGCCCGACTCGCCGGCCACCACCTCCAGGGGCGTATGCCGCGTGCCCGCCTCCACGACGGCGAGGTCACCGACGGCGAGTTCGCGGCCGGCATACGTCACCGTGCCGGTGTCGAGAAGCACGGCGACCTCGAAGTCACCGGGAGAATCCAGGGTGACCGAGGCGCCGGGATCGAGCACCACCTCGGCCCCCAGCAGCGGTGTGGCGGTCGCGACCTGCGAGTGCGACCCGAAGAGCGAGCCGACGAAGACCGCCGCCCGCACCCCAGCGGCCGGGGAGACCACCGGCGGCACGTGATGCTCGAAGGCCGGCGCAGCGTCGCGCGCCGCGTCCGGCAGCGCCCACGTCCGGGGACGCGATTGTCAACTGGCTCATCGGCGCCTCAGCCCGGGGTTGCGAACCGCTGCCCGGATGAAGCGCGGGTTCCCCCAGAGATAGCGCTTCGTCAGGCGTCGCGGTTCGCTGGCGAGGCGGTAGAACCACTCGGTTCCGGTGCGCCGCATCCACACCGGTGCCTGCGGTTTCGTCCCGGCCAGGAAGTCGAAGGCCGCGCCGACCGCCATCGCGACGACCGGCAATTCCTCAGCCAGTCGCGCAACCTCCCAATCTTGCTTGGGGGTGCCGAGGCCGACCCAGGCGATCTGAGCTCCGGACGCCCGGATCCTCCGATCCTGTGCCCGACGCTCGGCGGCGGTCAATTCCCGGAACGGGGGAGACTCACCCCCCACCACTACCGCGGTCGGGAAGCGACGGGCGATCACCTGCTGCAGCGCGTCCAAGGTCCGCTCGTCCCCACCGAGCAGGTAGTGCCGCAGACCGGTGTCGCGTGCAAGTACCGCCTCCATGACATCCGGGCCGTAAACGCGGGGCCACTGATCGCTCGTGCGCCGGTACGCCCTGCGACCGATCCAGGCCACCGGCATGCCGTCGGTGAGGTTCAGCGCATCCGACGCATCGAACAGCGCTGCATAGGCGGGGTCGGCGTCAGCCAGCGCGATCGTGTAGGCGTTGGCGAAGTGCACCGCGGTCGGGCGCCCGGTCTGCGCACGGCGCACCACCTCGTCCACAGCCTCGTCGAAGGGCAACGCAGCGAGCGGGATCCGGCCGATCCCGAAGGTTGTCACCGCTGCTCCCATCGCACGCTCCACCGTACCCACAGCCACCCCCATCGGGGTCAGATCCCGCCGCGAAACGTCATCGGCACTCAGCCACTAGCCTGACCCTCATGAAGCCGACCATCGCCGTGCTGGGTCTGGGCTATGTCGGCCTGCCCCTGGCTGTGGAGTTCGCGCGGCACTTCCCAGTTCTGGGATTCGACATCGACTGTGAGCGCGTCGATGAGCTGACACGCGGCACGGACCGGACACGGGAGGTTGCTGGGGAGGATCTCGGCGGCGTGCGATTCACGTGCGACCCCGAGGACCTACATCCCGCGAACGTCTATATCGTGGCCGTCCCCACACCGGTCGACGCCCACAAGCGTCCCGACCTGCGACCGCTGCTGGAGGCCTCCCGAATCGTGGGCGAGTCGCTGCGCCCGGGTGACCTCGTGATCTATGAATCGACCGTCTACCCCGGATGCACGGAGGAGGACTGCATCCCCCCGCTCGAACAGGTCTCAGGGTTGCGGCTGCACACGGACTTCGCCGTGGGGTATTCGCCGGAGCGCATCAACCCTGGAGACCGCCAACGCAAACTGCCGGACGTGACGAAGATCGTCAGCGGATCCAGCCCAGAGACGACGGAACGGGTCGCCGAACTCTACGAACGGATCATCACCGCCGGCGTCCACCGCGCACCCTCCATCCGGGTGGCGGAGGCGGCGAAAGTCATCGAGAACACCCAGCGCGACGTGAACATCGCCTTGGTGAACGAACTCGCCATCCTGTTCAACGAGCTCGGGCTGAACACCTCTGACGTCCTGGAGGCGGCCGGCACGAAGTGGAACTTCCTGCCTTTCCGGCCAGGTCTTGTGGGCGGGCACTGCATCGGGGTCGACCCGTACTACCTGACCCACAAGGCGATGGAAGTGGGTCACTACCCCGAGGTGATCCTGGCGGGGCGCAGGATCAACGATTCGATGGGCTCGTACGTCGCGGACCAGTTGGTCCTGTTGATGACGCGGAAGGGCCTGCGGGTCGGGGGCGCACACATCCTCGTGCTGGGACTAACGTTCAAGGAGAACTGCCCGGACACCAAGAACACCCGCGTCGTCGACGTGGTCGGCAGACTGCGGGAGTACGGCGCAGTCGTGGAGGTAGCGGACCCGTGGGTGGGCGCGGAGCAGGCCAAGGAACTCGGAGTGGATCTCGTCGATCTGGACTCGGTCTGGGGTCGCGAGTACCAGGCGGCGATGCTCGCAGTGGCGCACGACCAGTTCGCAGGGGTCGGACCAGCGCTCAGAGACCTGGTGGGGACCGAGGGCGTACTCTACGACGTCAAGGGGATGCTGGGGTCGGAGGCTGACGGGACGCTGTGAACCACTCGCAAGTCGCAGCCACACCGTCACGCAGCCCGATCCGGGGAGCCCACCCGAGGCCCTTCAGCCGGGAGACGTCGAGCAGTTTCCTCGGGGTCCCGTCCGGCTTGCTGGTGTCCCACTCGACACGGCCGTCGAATCCGACGACCTCCGCTACCAAGGCTGCAAGTTCCCGGATGCTGATGTCCTCGCCGGTACCAATGTTGACGTGCTGATCGCCATCGTAGTGCTCGATGAGATGCAGGATCGCCGAGGCGGCATCGTCGCTGTGCAGGAACTCCCGGCGGGGAGTGCCGGTGCCCCAAAGAGTCACGACGTCGTCGGCGTCGTGAAACTTGCGGATCATGGCAGGCAGGACGTGGCTGGAGTTGAGGTCGAAGTTGTCCCCGGGTCCGTAGAGATTCGTGGGCATTACCGAGATCCAGCGCCTGTTGTACTGCTCCCGGTACGAATTCACCGCCTCGATCCCCGCGATCTTGGCTATGGCATAGGCCTGATTGGTCGGCTCCAGCGGTCCGGTGAGCAATGCGGACTCCGGGATCGGCTGCGGCGCGAGTTTCGGGTAGATGCAGCTCGAGCCCAGGAACACGACCCGCTCCACGTCGGCGGCGTGCGCGGATTCGAAGAGGTTGGTCTGGATGCGCAGATTGTCGTTGAGGAAGTCCACAGGGTGCGTGGCGTTGGCCATGATCCCGCCGACCCGGGCGGCCGCCATCACCATGACCTGTGGGCGAGCTGACAGGACGGCGTCAAAAGCGGCGTCACGGTTGCGCAGGTCGACCTCGGCCGAGGACCAGCCCACCGTCTCGATCTCGCGCTCCTGCAGGGCCCGCCAGACCGCAGAGCCGACGAGGCCGCGATGGCCCGCCACATAGACGAGGGAGTCACTGAGCACGTTCTGACGATAACGTTGGCCGCAATGAAGACGGCTTTCATCACGGGAATCACCGGGCAGGACGGGTCCTACCTGGCCGAGTTGCTGTTGGACAAGGGCTACACCGTCCACGGCCTGATCCGTCGCGCCTCGACCTTCAACACCCACCGGATCGATCACCTGTACCAGGATCCACACGATCCGGAGGCACGCCTGTTCCTCCACTACGGAGACCTGACGGACTCGTCGCGCCTGACCACACTGCTGGAGAAGGTCGGGCCGGACGAGGTGTACCACCTGGCAGCGCAATCCCACGTGCGGGTCTCGTTCGACGAGCCCGAGTACACCGGGGATGTGACCGGTCTGGGCACCACGCGCATCCTCGAGGCCATCCGCGCCGCCCAGGTGCCGGTTAAGTTCTACCAGGCTTCGAGCTCGGAGATGTTCGGGAGTACACCGCCGCCGCAGTCCGAGTCCAGCCCGCTGCAACCGCGCAGTCCCTACGCGGCGGCGAAGGTGTACTCGTACTGGACCGCCCGCAACTACCGCGAGGCCTACGGGATGTTCTCGGTCAACGGAATCCTGTTCAACCACGAATCCCCCCGCCGGGGTGAGACCTTCGTGAGCCGGAAGATCTCGATGGCCGCCGCCCGGATCGCCGCGGGGGAGCAGCAACACCTCTACCTGGGCAATCTCGATGCCCGGCGGGACTGGGGGTATGCGAAGGAGTACGTGGAGGCGATGTGGCTGATGCTGCAGGCCGACGAACCTGCCGACTACGTGGTCGCGACGGGGACCGCGTATTCGGTGCGGGACTTCCTCGGCTTCGCGTTCGGTCACGTGGGGCTCGATTGGGAGAAGTACGTGCGTTTCGATGAGCGCTACCTGCGGCCCACCGAGGTGGATGAGTTGGTCGGCGACCCCAGCAAGGTGCAGGAGAAGCTCGGGTGGAAGGCGCAGACGATGGTGCCGGAGCTGGCGCGGTTGATGGTGGATGCAGACATGGAATTGCTGCGATGATCACGCTCAGCGGGCGAGGGCTGCGATCCTCGGTTCGCCGCGCTTACGCGAGATGCAAGCCCGCGGCCTGGCGCACCACCCAGGAGGCCTATCTCCTTGCCGGACATGATGACCTGCTGATCGAGAACCTGGGCCTGTCCACCGACTCCGTCGTGATTGAGGTTGGGGGGTATCAGGGCGCCTACGTCGCCGCCATCATCGAACGCTACGGGTGCACCGTCCACGTCTTCGAACCGGTGGACGACTTCTATGCGCAGTTGTGCCAACGGTTCGGGACGGACCCCCGCATCAGACTGCATCCCTACGGTCTGGCTGCCGTGGACGCGACAACAACCTTCCAGTTGGCCGCTGACGCCACGGGCGGGAGCAGTTCCGGCGGCCGCACCGTTCCTGTGCAACTGCGCGCGGTCGCGACCGTCATCAACGAGCTGCCCCCCAGCGTGGACGTGATGACGATCAATATCGAGGGTGCGGAGTACGAGGTGCTGCGCGCCATGGCAGAGGCGGGCATCCTGTCCCGTGTGAAACGGCTTCATGTCCAGTTCCATGACGTGGGGACCTCGACATCAACCTCGTTGGAGGAATGCCGCGCACTCCTGTCAGCCACCCACCAACAGGCATGGTGCTTCGACATGGTGTGGGAGTGCTGGCAGCGGACGCCCGATGCCCCTCTACGCGAAATAGGGGCGAAGTCTGTCGTCGGACAGGACGACCTCTAAGACCAGATCGGAGTACTCCTGCCGAAAGGTAGACCGTTGGAGCTCGTAGTCCGGGTCGCTCGAGACCACTTGCGGATCATGCACCGTCCGCTCGCTCACATGGCCGCGGGTGACCTCTGCCTTCACGGACTCGAAACGGGAAGGGTCCCAGTCGACATGCAGGAATTCCACGACGACGTGCAGGGCGGCCGGCAGATCCTCGTACCGGACTACGGCCTTCCGGTGGGTGAAGTCCTCCTGCAGCAGCCACTTCCGAAGGTGTGACGCGTACCTGTCCGACCAAAGGCGCACCTGGTCGTCACCCGAAGCCTGCGCGTACTTGAGCATGCTGTACACCGTCTCCACAGGATCCCGGTAAAGGTAGATGACGTTCGAGGCGGAGAAGTCGAGATCCACGTCATGGATGTGCATGAACAAGTAGTCGGTGTTGTCGTGCGGGTAGAAGGCGCGAACGAGAGTCGGGCGCTGGGCGTACTGTTCGCACATCATCCGAAGCCAGTGACTACCGGTTCGCGGAAAGCTCACGAGGTAGACGGCGTCGGAGCGGCGGCGATAGGCGTTGATCGCTCGTTTCGAGGCCAGGCGCGAGGGGCCAGGTTCCCTGAGCCGGGAGAACATGATGCAGAACACTAGCATTCGCTACGGTCGACGAGTGCTCCCCTCGGTGCTGCTCATCAGCAACCAAACGAGCACCGCGCGCTGCCCAGGGGTGGTGGCGGCGCTGCAGGAACTGTCCGCCTCGTCCGAGATCGGCGAGGTGAGCGTCATACATGCAGGCGTAGGTCGTGAGCCGGCTGGCATCCGCGCCGAGAGAGTGGTGCGGGAAGTCCGCGCGTCCAGCGCCGACATCCTGCTCGTGTTATCCCTGAAGGATGCTGTGTCGGACATGCCCGGCATGGCGCGGGCCATCGCCGGGCGCCCGGTTCTCTATTGGGAGGGGGACCCGTGGGGCAGTGGGAAGAGAGTCTCCGATGCGATGCACGCGTGGATGGAACTGAGCGCGATCGTCTTCAGTGTGGGGGGCGAGCCGCAGTCCGGACTGCTGCGGCGGGTGGGAGCAAGTGACGTCCGCCTGATCGTCCACACGTACGACCATGTCCTCTTCGCCGAGGCCGAGAGGAGTTTCGACTGGGGCGCTCCCTCAGCAAGCGCCGGTTTCGTCGGCAGCAACCTGATGCGCGCACCACTCATCAGCGGATTACCGGGGTCCTGGCAGCGGTTCACGCTCGTGCGGCGTGTGCGAAACTCCCTACCCGGCTTCGCAGTGGCAGGTCCCGGTTGGCCCCCGGGCTGGTCGCAGGGTGCCATCCCGTTCGCCGACCAGGTCCCCTTTCTGCGCTCGTGTCGGCTGTTGACGAACTGGGATCATTACCCCGCCACGCGCGACTACACCAGTGACCGACTTGCAATCACGATGATCGCCGGACGAGCGCAGGTGTCCACCTTGCACCCTGGGATGGCGTGGATCCCCGCTGAGGACCAAGGCGTATTCACGGAGGCTACAGTCACTGCCGCCGTCGATAGGACGATTGAACTCGCCGCGCTGCCGGACGCGACTCTGCGCGACCTGGGCGAGAGCGCACATGCCTGGGCCAGGTTCCGGATGAGCCACCGCAACGCCTACCGATACATGCTGTCGTCCCTGGTCGATTCGGTGGCAGCCCCGACCCAGGAACCCTGGAACAGGCTACCCACGCCATGAAGCGCTCAGTCGTGCTGCTCATGGGCCGGTTGGGGAATCAACTCTTCCAATACTCCTTCGCCCGTTGGCTTGAGACTCAGGGACATCAGGTGCGCTTCGATGTCTCTTCGGTCCGTCGCGAAGGCGTGGCCGACCCCTTGCAGGCCGCCGTCACCGCCTCGTGTATCCGCACGAGCCGGTTCTGGCCCACCCCACTGGGCCGGTTCGGTGAAGTGGCCTCGTTGATGCGCAGAGGTCTCGGTCCCAGGGACGTCGTTCTGGACACCAGCACCACCGGAGCGCGATCGACCGGTTCCCCACTGCGCGGGGCATGGTGGGCCGGTTACTGGCAGCAGGAGCGTTTTGCGCGTGTGGCCAGGGACGAACTGGGCAGAATGTGCGCGGTTCCGGACGAGCCACGGGCAGAAATCGCCGTCCATGTTCGCCGCGGCGACTTCGTGGACCTGACCATCTCACAAGACTCGCAGTGGTACGCGCGAGCCGTGAGGGAAGCGTCCCGGCGGATGCCGGGGGCGCCGGTACGTGTCGTCAGCGATGACCCGCAGTGGTGCCAGCAGGAACTGAACCTGCCGGATGTCCAGTACACAAAGGATGCCTCCGTGATGGATGACTTCCGCACCCTGGCGCAATCACGCCTCGTCGTGGCTTCCGCCAGCACGTTCTCATGGTGGGCCTGTTACCTCGGCCAGCGGTCCTGCATCCATCCGCCCGACCCGGAACGCGCTGATCTCTGGAACGCTGTAAACGGGACCGTACTCGATTAGTCCCGCGCCAGCAGACGGTCCAATGCCGGCAGTCGGCGACGGGCCGCATATAGGCACCCTAGGTAGGCGACGGCGACGAGAGCGCACGCGGTGAGGGTGATGACGCGACCGGATCCGGCGATCAGCAGCCCCGGCAGGCACAGGGCTAGAGCAAGCACGAATGCAGTCGTCAGCAGCCTCCCAACGCGCCTACCCTGCAGAAGATCACGCCGGGCCGCAGTGATCAGGGTGACGAGCAGCCCCAACAGGGCCGACGCAACCATCCCCACACCCAGCCACAGCCAATTCCCGGTCAGGGCCACCCCCAAGGCCGCAGCTGCGAGAGCGGCGATCCGCCAGGCCTGAACCGTCCACAGGACTGGGAAGTTGTCGGTCGCCTCCAGTGCGGTGAAGAGGACCACGTTCACAGCGACGATGCATGCAGACACCCACAGCCACGCCGCCATCTGTCCGGACAAGGACCAACCCGGCCCCAGGATCAAGGAAACGGCCGCGGGTACAGCAGGCAGGAAGGCCCCTGCCGTGGGCAACACCACGAATGCCGAGGCGACAACCATGTCGCTCCACAGCAGGTTCCGCTGCCGTGAACCCTCCCGCTCGCCTCGCATCACTGAGAAGAAGATCGTCGTCCAGGCACTGGTCGCCGACTCCACAGGTACCTGGGTCAGGCTGGTCGCCCTGTTCCAACTCCCCAGGGCACTCGGGCCGACCGATCTGGCAAGAACCACCAACGGCACAGTTGTGGCAACGTACGTCAGGGCCGAATTCGTTGATGAGCGAAGGCTGAACACCACCTCACGTCTGGCGCCGGACACCCTCAAGGCAGGCATCGCCTGGCCCTGCAGCAACGCCACGCCCAGTACGAGGGAGACGACCTGAACGGTGATGGGCATGACGACCAGCGACACCGCCGCACCGCTCTGCACGGCCATCACCCCGACGACGATGCCGGTGACCGTTGCTGTCGCCGTCACGAGGTTGTAGGCGGTTATCCGCCGCCGCCGGCGCAGTACGCCGAGCAGCACGCCGGCATAAGCCGATACGGGAAGAGTGAAGGCCAGCCACCGGATCATCGATGCAGATTGAGGTACGCCCCACAGCATGGCGATGGGCCCGGCGAGCAGCATCACCACCAACATGAGTGCCGTGGCGATGAGTAGCGAAGCAGAAATGAGGGCGCGGCCCCGGTGGGGATCTTCGTCCAG
>CALFYG010000154.1 GCA_937952095.1 uncultured Micrococcales bacterium
AGTACGGCGACCTCATGCAGGCGTGACCGGGCCGGTGTGCGACGGTGTTGCGTGCCGTCGGCCTCGTGTGCAGGCGCTACCGGCGTGAAGGACGCGGTTTGAGGGCCACCGTGGGCAGTGCCGGCGCCGGCAACCGCTCCGTGGGATCGCCCGCGACCTCCCCGAACCGTTGCGTGCCCGCCTCCCAGTCCTCCCGAGCCTGCACGATCTCCTCGTGACTGCGGCCCACGAAGTTCCACCACATGAGCAGGTCCTCGCTCAAGGGTTCGCCACCCAGCAGTAACGCCCGCACCCCCGGGGCGGCCAGGCGCACATCCCGCGCGCCCCACCCGAGGTACTGCAGCGCACCGCGCGGCACGTGCTCACCGCCCACTGTGACGTCCGCATCCATCGCCAGCACCGCGTACTCGAAATCGGGCTCCAGTGGCACGGTGACCTCCCCCTCGACCTCGAGTTGCGCCCCCACCAGCGGAGAGAGGACCTGCGCGGATGACACCGCCTCCGCGAACTCACCCACCATCACCGTCGCACGCAGTCCGGCATCGTCGAGTACGGGAAGATCCGCGTGGTGCGAGAACGCGGGGGCCCGGCCCCGGTGCGCCTCGGTCAGTGCCACCCACAACTGCACACCGTGCAACGGGCCGGACCCCACGGAGTACTCGGAGTGGGCGATGCCGTGGCCTGCGGTCATCAGATTCAACTCCCCTGGGCGCACGCGTTGCAGTGACCCCAGGCTGTCCCGGTGCTCCACCTCACCGGACAGCAGCCAGGACACCGTCTGCAGACCGATGTGGGGGTGCGGCGGCACCGACATCTCGATGTCGTCCGGCCCATAGTGGTCGACGAAACACCACGCCCCGACCGTCCGGATCTGTTTGTGCGGCAGCGTCCGGCGCACCGTCATGGCCCGGGGCCCCCCGAGGGGGACCTCGCGCGGCTCGAGTTGCTGTACCGGCGGCGAGACCTCACCCCGGTGGCCTTCGCAGGACTCCTCGGCCGGTCGGCGCTCCAGATTGCTCATGGAACTCATTGCAGCACCGATCGCCGTCCCTGACGAGTGCGCGGCGGTGTAGGCGTCTGCCACTGGCCAGCGCTACCCTTCGACCGTGACTCTCTATGCGGCCTACGGCTCGAGCATGGATCCCGAGCGGATGCTGGAGATCGCCCCTCACTCCCCCGCCGCCGGCGTCGGCTGGCTCGACGGCTGGCGACTCACCTTCGGGGGTGCGGACATGAGCTGGGAGGGCGCACTCGCGACGCTGGTCGAAGATCCCGGCCACCAAGTATTCGTGATGCTCTACGACGTCAACGAGATGGACGAGCATCTCATGGACCAGTGGGAGGGCACCGAACTCGGCATCTACTCCAAGATCCGGGTACGTGTGATGACCCTCGAAGGCGACGTCGTGGCCTGGCTGTACGTCCTCAACGACTACGAAGGGGGCCTACCCTCCGCGCGGTATCTCGGCATGATCGCCGACGCCGCCGAGGTCGCCGGCGCCCCGGAGGATTATGTGCGAGACCTGCGCACCCGACCGTGTTCGTCGGTCGGCCCCTGACCGTAGCCGTCGGCGAACCACGGCGATCACCGGCCCTGAGCGCGTAGGGTTGGCCGCGTGACCACTGCTGAGGAAGCGGCCGCCCAGGCAGCGGCCGCCATCGCGGAACGTACCGGACTGCAGCGCCACGACATCGCCGTCGTCCTGGGAAGTGGATGGGGAGGCGCCGCCGACGCCTTCCCCGTCACTGCGGACATCCCGTACGCCGACCTGCCAGGTTTCAACGCCTCCGCCGTGGCCGGACACAGCGGGTCGCTGCGCAGTTGCAGAGTGGGCCAGAAGAACGTGCTGTTCTTCGCGGGCCGCACCCACTACTACGAGGGCCGGGGGGTGGATGCCGTCGTGCACGGGGTCCGCACGGCCGCCGCCGCCGGGTGCACCGTGCTGGTATTGACCAACGGCTGCGGTGGGCTCAACCCGGATTGGGCGCCAGGCACCCCGGTCATCATCAGCGACCACCTCAATCTCACCGCGACCACACCACTGGTCGGGGCGAACTTCGTGGACATGACCGAGACCTACTCGCGCAGACTCCGCGATATCGCACGCAGTGTCGATCCCGACCTCGACGAGGGGGTGTACGCGCAGTTCCCCGGACCGCAGTACGAGACACCTGCGGAGGTCCGGATGGCCGGCATCCTCGGCGCGGATCTGGTCGGGATGTCCACAGTGCTGGAGGCCATCGCTGCGCGCGCAGCAGGCCTGGAGATCCTCGGCCTGTCCCTGGTCACCAACGCCGCTGCGGGCCTCACGGGTGAGGCCCTTCACCACGCCGAAGTACTGCAGGCGGGTAAGGACGCCGCGACCCGACTGTCCGACCTGCTCAGCCGGATCCTGGAGCGCGCGTGACCGATCTTCTCGCCGCCGCCCGGTCCTGGCTCGAAGAGGACCCCGACCCGCAGACCCGCGCGCAGTTGCAGGCCTGGATGGACAACGACGATCGCGAACGCCTCGCCGCGGCGTTCGCCGGACCTCTGACGTTCGGCACGGCGGGGCTCCGGGGACCGCTGGGCCCCGGCCCGGCCGCGATGAACCACATCGTGGTCGCCAAGGCCGCAGCTGGACTGTGCCAGTACGTCAAGGACACCGGAGGCAGCAAGATCGTCGTCGGCTACGACGCGCGCCGCAATTCCGACGCCTTCGCGGAGTTGACCGCCGCCATCGCCGCAGGTGCCGGCCTGACCGCCGAAGTCCTCCCGCGACCGCTGCCGACGCCGGTCCTCGCGTACGCCATCAAGGCACGGGGAGCCGACGCCGGGGTCGTCGTGACCGCGAGCCACAACCCGCCCGAAGACAACGGGTACAAGGTCTACCTCGGCGACGGTATGCAGATCGTGCCTCCCGCCGACGCCGAGATCTCGGCACGGATCGCCGCGCAGCCCCACTACCAGGACATCCCTCGATCCACGGGATGGACCAGGCTCGGCGACGAGATCGTCGAGGAGTACCTGGCCCGCGTGGTCGGCCTGGCCGATCCGGCGAAGACAGGCGACGCCCAGCTGACGGTGGTGTACACCGCCATGCACGGTGTGGGGGGCCACCTGTTCGAGACGGTCTGCGAACGGCTGGGTTTCGTGGATCTGTTCGCCGTTGCCGAGCAGTTCGAGCCGGATCCTGCGTTCCCCACCGTCGCGTTCCCGAATCCGGAAGAGCCGGGCGCGATGGACCTCGCGCTGGCGGCCGCCGTGCGCGAGAACGCCGACCTGATCATCGCCAACGACCCTGACGCCGACCGGTGTGCCGTCGGTATCCCGACCGCCGACGGCTTCCGCATGTTGCGCGGGGACGAAGTGGGAGTCCTGCTGGGATGGTGGACGGCCCACCGGGCACCGGTCGACGGCAGCCTCGTGACCACCATCGTCTCGAGTTCCATGTTGGGTTCCATCGCCGAATCCGCCGGCCTCGGCTTCCGGCAGACCTTGACGGGGTTCAAGTGGATCACCAGGCCCGAGGACATCGTCTTCGGCTACGAGGAGGCACTCGGGTACTGCGTCGATCCACAGGCCGTCCGGGACAAGGACGGGATCAGCGCGTCGGTGCGCATGCTGGAACTCGCCGCCCACCTGCAGACCCAGGACCGCAGCATCACCGGCCTGCTGGACCAGCTCGCCGCCGAGCACGGGGTGTACCTCACCGACCAGATCAGCATCAGGGTGCAGGACCTCTCCGATCGCGATCGTGCGCTGGCGGCTCTCCAGGCCGACCCACGGGCAGCGATCGCGGACCTTGCCGACGTCACCGACCTGACGGATTCCCTGGCCACCGGCCTGCCGCCCACCGAAGGGCTGCGCCTCGACCTCGCCGGGGGCGGCCGTGTCATCGCGCGCCCGAGCGGCACGGAGGCCAAGTTGAAGGTCTACCTCGAGGTCATCGAGCGCAGCGGGGACGTCGCGACCGACCGGGCACGCGCCGTCGAACGTCTCAGTGTGCTCCGTGCCGGGCTCGAAGAGTTCTTGGCGGCGGTATGACCCCGATCAGGTCCGTGGTGGCCGCACTCTTCGTGCTGCTCACCGCCGCGCTGGGTGGATGTGCAGCGGATACCGCGGTCGTCTCACCTACAGCGGACGTGCAGTCGGTGCAGGAGGGCGTCAGCGGGCTGCCTACGATCGATGTCGACAGGCTGCCCCGCGAGGCGCAGGAGACCTACATCCTGATCCTCGACGGCGGCCCCTACCCGTACCGGCAGGACGACCAGGTCTTCGGTAACCGCGAGGGGCTGCTCCCCCAGCAGGACTACGGGTGGTACCGGGAGTACACGGTGCCGACCCCCGGCTCCTCGGACCGTGGGGCCCGACGTTTCGTGGTCGGCGAGGACGGCGTCTTCTTCTACACCGACGACCATTACGACAGTTTCCGGGAGGTGCTCGAATGAGCCTGCCGACAGTGGTGGTGCTGGACACCCGCGGGGCGCATGACAAGGCGGAGTTCCTGGCCGCGTGTGCGAGGTGCTTGGACTTCCCGTCCTACTTCGGCCACAACTGGGACGCACTGGCCGACTGCCTCGGGGACTTCGCGGCGGACAACGCTCCGGTGCTGGTTGTGTGGACGGGGTTCTCGGACCTCGACGCCGGGGTGCGGGACACGGCCGTGGACATCATGACCGAACGATTCGTGGATGGCGCGGACCTGCTGATCGTCGACGATGTGGTTGCGCCACCGCAGCCCGATTACGCACTCGACCATGTGCAGGTCGCCATACCGGAAGGCGGCGAGGACACCGCGCGCGACTTCTGGGTCGGCCTGGTGGGCCTGGCGGAGACGCCGAAGCCCTTGGCGCTGGCCGACCGCGGCGGGCTGTGGCTCACTGGCGACGCACTCAATCTGCACCTGGGTGTCCAGCGCGACTTCCAGCCGGCCACACAGGCCCACCCGGCCATCATGGTGCGCGACTACGACGTGCTGGCGCAACGGCTGACAGCGGCCGGGGTCGACGTGACCGCGACCGGGGACCTCCCGGACACCCGCCGCTTCCACACCCATGACCCGTTCGGCAACCGGATCGAGTTCATCGCGTTCTGACGAAAGGAACCACATGATCACCCCCATGGAAATGGCACGCATGGTCGACCACACCCTGTTGAAGCCGGAGGCGACCACAGCGGACGTGGAGTCGTTGTGCCGTGAGGCCGTCGACCTCGGCGTCTACAGCGTGTGTGTCTCCCCCTCGTTCCTACCGCTGTCCTCCGAACTCCTGGGCGCGGTGAAGGTCGCCACGGTCTGCGGCTTCCCGAGCGGGAAGCACAAGGACGGCATCAAGGCGACCGAAGCCGCCCGCTCCGTGACCGACGGCGCCAACGAGGTGGACATGGTGATCGACATCGGCAACGTCATCGCTGGGGACTGGCACGCCGTGCAGGCCGACGTGCGGGCGGTGCGCGAGGCCATCCCTGCCACCGTGCTCAAAGTCATCATCGAATCAGCGGCGCTGTCCGACCTGCAGATCATGGAGGTCTGCCGGGTGTGTGCCGACCTCGGGGCCGACTTCGTCAAGACCTCCACCGGCTTCCACCCCGCCGGTGGCGCCTCAGCGCACGCCGTGGAACTGATGCGACGCACGGTGGGCGACGCGCTCGGGGTCAAGGCCAGCGGCGGGATCCGCACCTGGGATGCCGCCGTCGACATGGTCAACGCGGGCGCGTCCCGCCTTGGCCTGTCAGGCACCGCCCAAGTGCTCGCCGGTGGCGCCGCCGAGGGCGACTACTGACCGGCAGTAACCACCCCTAGGGCAGGTCGGCGAGTTTGTAGACTGGCCTTTTGACGTGATGAACAGGAGTTGAGGGATGCCCGCCGGCACAGTGAAGTGGTATGACGCAGAGAAGGGCTTCGGCTTTCTCGCCGCCGAGGACGGCGACGAGGTCTTCGTCCACGCCAGCGCGTTGGATCCTGGCACCACCTTGCGCCCCGGCTCCCGGGTGGAGTTCGGTGTGGTCGACGGCCGCAAGGGCAAGCAGGCCCTGTCCGTGACGGTGCTGGACCAGGTCAGCGTCACCAAGGCGCGCCGCCGCCCAGCAGAAGAGATGAGCCCGGTCGTCGAGGACCTGATCAAGCTCCTCGATTCCGTCGGCGGCCAGTTGCGCGCCGGCCGGTACCCCGACGACGCCAAGGCGGCGAAGACCGCACGCTTGTTGCGCGCCGTCGCCGACCAGCTCGACGTCTGAGGTGTGATCCGGTTCCTTCCACCGCCACGGTGTGAATATCCGTGCGTTGAATCGACAGATCTTCACAACATCGCGGGGCGCAGGCTCCCACCTTGGGCGTCTAGCCCCCCTGCACGTCCATGCGGACCGCCCAGACGCCCTTCTGCTCACCCTCGGAGATGATCGCCAGCGGGTAGCCCTGGGGATTGGCGGGAACCCGCGGGAACGAGAAGCGGAAGTACGTCTCGGTGATGGCCTCCTGCGACAGCCGCTGGCCGGCGATCGACGGGTACCACCCCTGCTCGGCGATGGCCGGATCAACGCTGATCCCGACGACGTTCTCGGGAACGACATCGAGGGTGGCCGTCTGACCGCTCGCCGCCTTCTGCGCCGCGTCGTTGAGGCACTGCTGCGGGTCGATCTGGCCATCCCAACTGAAGCACGTCGGCGCGAGCCGCTCAGAGGTTGTGCCGGTGAAGACCGTCACCCCGGGCGGGGGCTTCTCGCAGGAGGCGAGCGCCGCTGTCGCTGCGACCGCGAGCACCACGGGTGCCATCTTCTTCATGCGTCCTCCTCGGCATCTGGCTCCTGCATCGTCGCATGTTCGGTGTCCTGGGCGTCCTGTGGGACATCGGCCACCTCGGGCTCTTCGGACTCCGGCTCGGTCTCTTCTACCGGCTCGGGCTGCTCTGGCTCTGCCTCGGCCTCCGGCTCGGTCTCTTCCACCGGCTCGGGTCCGAACTCGTCGTAACCGACCTCG
>CALFYG010000155.1 GCA_937952095.1 uncultured Micrococcales bacterium
CGGCGACGACGACTACTTCGCCGTGGATCCGCGGCCACGTTCCTGGTTGGCCGGGCACCCCAGCGCCAACGTCGCCAACTCGCGCTTCTTCGCGGTGGTCGCCCCCAGGACCCTTCCCTCCGAACCGTCCGCGCCCACCTTGGTGGTCCGCGATGAGTTCCGCCTCACCTGGGAGGCGCAGCCGGGCACGCGCTACGACGTCGGTGCTCTAGATTCCGACGGCAGCGTGAAGTGGCTCGCTCAGGACTTCTCCGGGTCGGCGTTGGCCCTCGACGGACTCGATGCACAGACCCGGGTTTTCGTGCGTGCGGTGAACGATGCGGGGTACTCCGCGCGGGTCCGCGCCACATTCAGGTGAGTGTCGCGCGCAGGCACAGGTGAGTGGCCGATTACCGTAAGACGGTGAAGAGACTGGTTCTGGGAATCCTGGGAGCGGTGCTGGGACTGCTGGGCCTGGGCCTCATGAGTGCCGGTGCGGTGCTACTCGGCCTGTTCGGCACTGACGGACAAGCCGAGATCCCTATCGGTCCGGTGACGTCCCAGGCCGGCCGTGCGGTGGTGGTGACCGACTTCGAGATCAGCAGCGACGCCCCGCTGCCGGTCGACGAGCAGTGGTTCGATCTGCGCCTCGAGGTGCAGGGGCAGGATCCGCTGTTCGTCGGTGTGGCATCCAAGGCCGACGCGCTTGAGTACCTACAGGGCGTGCCCTACGAACTGGTGACGGGCATCGACAGTTCCGCGGATACGTTCAACCAGACAACGATCCCGGGTGACCGGGTTCCGGAGGCGCCGGCCTCGCAGCCGTTCTGGAGCGACCAGTCGTCGGGTCGTGACGTCACCGTGGCGTGGCCCGTGAGTGACTCCGACACCACGCTGGTCGTGATGAACGAGGACGCCTCGCGCGTCGTGGACGGCGATGTGTCGGTGCTGGCGACGGTGTCGTGGGCAGGTTCGGCGGCGATCGGCATGGTGATCGCCGGCCTCGTGCTGTTGGTCCTGGCCATCGTCGTGCTCGTCTTCGCGTTCCGGGCCGGAGAGCGGGATTCGCAGTACCTGCCGAGCGCCTAGGCTGTCGATGTGGAGGTGCAATCGACCGAGGTCCAGACCGACCGGGTGCTGACCGTCCCGAACATCCTGTCGGCGCTGCGCCTGCTCGGGGTGCCTCTGTTCCTGTGGTTGATCCTCGTTCCCGAGGCCGATTGGTGGGCGATCGTCGTGCTGGCGATCGCCGGGTTCACCGATTGGCTCGACGGCTACCTGGCCCGCAAGTGGCACCAGATCTCGCGCGTGGGTCAACTCCTCGACCCCATCGCGGATCGCCTGTACATCCTCGCGACCTTGATCGGACTCCTGCTGCGCGGCATCGTGCCCTTGTGGTTCGTGCTCCTGCTCGTCTCCCGCGACCTGATCATGAGCGTCGTGCTCGCGGTGCTCAAACGGCGTGGTGTGACCGGTCTGCCCGTGCACTTCCTGGGCAAGGCGGCGACCTTCTGCCTGCTGTACGCCTTCCCACTGCTGCTGCTCGGTGACGGTACGGGGTGGCTCGCCGACACCGCCAAGATCGTCGGTTGGGCCTTCGCGGTGTGGGGGACCGCACTGTACTGGTGGGCCGCGGTGTTGTACCTGGGCCAGGCACGACGGATCATGGCTGCCACTCGATGAACCATCCGCCGGACAACATCCTCGACCGCCTCATCGCCGAGGCACAGGCGGACGACTACGCCCTCGCCCAGCGCAACGGCCCCACCACCCGGGGGAATCCCGTCATCGCGGTGCTGTTGTTCGGCCTGATCGGAGTGCTCCTGGCGACGGCCTTCTGGCAACGCCAGAGTGTGCTGCCCGCCGCGGAGCTGCGACGGGCCGAACTCGTGGAGCGGATCGAGGCGCAGAGTGAGCGGGCGGAGGCCTCGCAGGTGCAGGCGACCGAGCTGCGCGCCTCGGTCTCGCAACTGCAACAACTGGCGCTGAACGGCCTCGGCGAGGACTTCGGGGAGCAACTGCGGGCCGTCGAGATCGCCACCGGATTCGTGGGCCTTTCGGGGCCCGGGGCCGTTGTGACCATGGATGACGCGGTGCCACCCCTGCCGCGAGGGGTCGACCCCGCCGAATCCAAGGTGCTGGACATCGACATGCAGGGTGCGGTCAACGGGTTGTGGCAGGCGGGGGCCCAAGCGATCGCCATCAAAGGTGTGCGGTTGACCTCGGTGACCGCGATCCGGACCGCGGGCGAAGCGATCCTGGTGGACTATCGTCCCCTGGAGCCGCCGTATCGCATCGACGCGATCGGCCCCTCCGACTTGGCAGATCGCTTCAGCCAGAGCCAGGCCGGTGACGACCTTGCACAATTGGGCGAGGACTACGGCATACAGTCGGAGGTGTCGGCCGCGGACGAGGTGACGGTACCCGCCTCCACGGCGAACCTGCCGACACGGGCCGAGGTCGTGAAGGGTGGAGGGCAATGATCGCGCTGATCGGGCTGATCGTGGGGGTCATCCTCGGCGTGATCTTCTCCCCAGAAGTGCCCACCTGGATGGATGCGTATCTGCCGGTCGCCGTGATCGCTGGTCTCGACGCCGTGTCCGGCGCAGTGCGATCGATGCTGGACGGCAACTTCTCGGACAAGGTGTTCGTGGTCTCCTTCCTGGGCAACGTCGCCGTGGCCTGCATCCTGGTGTGGCTCGGTGATCAGCTCGGGGTGGGCGCCCAGATGTCCACGGGCGTGGTGGTGGTTCTGGCCATGCGGATCTTCGCCAACGCCGCCGCGATCCGCCGCAAGGTGTTCAAAGCATGAAGCGCCGGCAGTGGGCGGTGGCCATCGTCTGTGTGCTGATCGGTGTGGGGGCGGTCGCGGTGGTTCGTGGTCAGCAGCCTGACGAATTCCTCGCCAGCGCCCGCGAACCCGACCTGGTGCGACTGCTCGACGACCTGCAGGCGAGGCAGACCCGGTTGGACGGCGAGATCCTGCGCCTGCAGTCGGCCGAGCAAAGACTACGGACCGGCACATCGGCAGAAGCCCTCCAAGAGACCCAGAAACGAGCCGACGCTTTGCGGGTACTTGCCGGCACAACCCCGGTGAAGGGGCCGGGGATCAAACTGCGCGTGGACGGACGCGATGCGTTCTTCGCCTCGGATCTGCTCAACACTGTGCAGGAACTGCGCGACGCCGGAGCGGAGGCGATCGAGGTCAACGGCATCCGGGTGGTCGTGAACACGTGGTTCGCCGACGAGGCGGAGGGGATCTCAGTCAGCGGTACCCGTGTGCAGTCGCCGTTCCTGCTCACAGCGATCAGTGATCCGGCCACTATGGCCACCGCCATGCGCATCCCCGGTGGCATCGCCGACACCGTGAAATCCCAGGACGGTTCGCTGGTGATCACGGAACGTGATGAGGTGGAGATCCTGAGCACCGTGAACCTGCCGGAGCCGGACCCGAACGTGACCGTGACCGACTAATCTGCGACGTATGACACCTGACGATCGACGTTTCACCCGCGAACACGAGTGGGTCATCTCCATGGACAACGGCAATCTGCGCGTCGGCATCACCGATTTCGCTCAGGACGCCCTCGGCGACGTGGTCTTCGTGGCGCTGCCCGAGGTGGGGGCCAGCGTGAGCGCTGGGGATGCTGTCGGTGAAGTGGAGTCGACCAAGAGTGTGAGCGAGATCTACGCGCCGGTGGCCGGCACGGTCGTGGCCCGCAACGATGCCGTCGAAACCGCTCCGGAGACGGTCAACGCCGATCCGTACGAAGGCGGATGGTTGTTCGTGCTGCAGCCGGAGGATCCCGAAGCGGTCGAAGAACTGCTGTCCGCGGAGGACTACGACGCGCTGGTCCACGAGATCTGAGACCTCCCCGGCAAACCCTGACTCTGTGCTTAAGGTAGAGACTCCACCCCATTGAGGAGTGCAGTGAACGACGTTTGTGTGCGATGTGGGCGTCCCTTGGAGCCCGAGGACCGCTTCTGCTCGGCGTGTGGCACGCCCCGGGTGCGTGACGACGACGACCCGACCGGTGTGGTCGTCGTCGATGACCGCGACACGGGGCCGATCCCGGTGGTGGAAGGGATGTCCGGACTGACCCGGGGGATGAGCGTGATCGTCGTGCAACGCGGGCCCGAGATCGGACAACGGTTCGAGCTCTCCGGCGACCGGCTGACCGTGGGACGGTCGGCCGATGCAGACATCATGCTCGACGACGTGACCGTGTCCCGCCATCACGCCGAGTTCGTGGCGGACGGGGACGGCTGGGCGCTGGTGGATATGGGCTCCCTCAACGGCAGCTACGTGAACCGCCAGTCGGTGGAGCGGCTCCTGCTCACGACCGGCGACATGATCCAGATCGGCAAGTTCCGCCTGCAGTACCTGCACGCAGATGAGGATCACCTGGCCGAATGAGCACGCATCTGATGGGGATCGGCGAGACGGTCTCCTCCCTGCGGCCGGACTTCCCCGACGTCAGTGTCAGCAAGATCCGTTTCCTGGAGTCCGAGGGCTTGGTATCGCCGTTGCGCACGCCATCTGGATACCGCAAGTACACGCCGGCCCACGTGGAACGCATCCGCTACGTCCTGACCATGCAGCGCGATCACTATCTGCCCCTGAAGGTGATCGCCGACCACCTCGATGCACTCGATCGTGGTCTCACGCCGCCGGAGCCGGTCGATTCCACCCCACATTCGAGTGCCGCACCCACCCCCACGCCGGACGTCGCCTCCCTGGACACCGGTGCCCGGCTCAAACCGTCCGAGGTCTGCCGGGAGTCCGGGCTCAGCGCGGAGGATCTCGACCAGGCCGTCGCTCTCGGTCTGCTCCCTGACAACAGCGAGTACACCCTCGACCACGTCGAGGCGGCCCGGGCGCTGGCAGCGCTGCGGGATTGTGGCGTACCCGTGCGCAACGCCAGGCCGGTCTACCTGGCTGTGCGCCGTGAGGTGGATCTGTGCAACACGGTGCTCGGACAGCGACCTTCCGGGGAGACCGACGAGCAGTTCGCGCAGCGGGCGCAGGAACTCGCCGCGACCATGGCGCGGGTGCATGTGGCCGTGATGCGCTCTCAGTTGTAGGCATCCGCGCGCCGGTGTCAGGTGCTGCGGCATGGGCGTAGAGTGATGGCGTGCGAGCCGTCGACGTCGTGGGTGTACGGGTGGAGATGCCGTCCAACCAGCCGATCGTGCTGCTGCGCGATGCTGAGACGGACCGCTTCCTGCCGATCTGGATCGGAGCCGTCGAGGCCACCGCGATCGCGTTCGCGCAGCAGGGGGTACAACCCGAGCGGCCACTCACCCACGACCTGCTGCGCGATGTCCTGACATAGCCGGGCCGTCGGCTCGACCGAGTGGACATCGTCGACCTGCGGGACGGCATCTTCTTCGCCGAGCTCGTGTTCGACAACGGGGTGACCGTCTCCGCGCGTCCATCGGATGCGATCGCCCTGGCTCTGCGTACCGGATCCCCGCTGTTCGCCGCCGACCACGTGCTCGACGAGGCCGCGATCGAGATGCCGGCGGAGGATGAGGACGAGGTCGAGGGCGACGAAGAGGGAGCGGAGGCCGAAGTGGAGGCCTTCCGGGAGTTCTTGGACCATGTCACCCCGGAGGATTTCGAAGGCGGCAGCCCGCAATGATTAAATGTCAACCTGAGGTTGAGACATTTGTGCCGACTCGCCGGGCGTGTCGGTCGCGCCACGACGTGACAGACGCCTAAGTTGGGCCATGTCGCTGGTTCGCAGCACAGCCGAGGAGAAGCCATGAACGAGGCAGTCGCCAACTCGCCGGCAATGCCCGAGGTCGAGCAGCAGGAGCTGTTCGCCGACGACATGCAGGTCCCTGAGGACGCCGGCTACCGTGCGCCCGTCGTGGCCAAGATCGTGGGCATCACCTACCGGCAGTTGGACTACTGGGCCCGCACCGGCCTGGTCGAGCCGAGTCTGCGCACCGCCAGTGGTTCGGGATCCCAGCGGCTGTACAACTTCCGTGACATCGTCACACTCAAGATCGTCAAGCGTTTACTCGAGACCGGCGTCACGCTGCAGCAGATCCGGACCGCACTCGACCACCTGCGGTCGACCGGGGTCACCGATCTGTCGAAGATCACGCTGATGAGCGACGGGGCGAGTGTGTACGAATGCCGCAGCGCCGAGGACGTCATCGATCTGGTGCACGGTGGCCAGGGCGTGTTCGGGATCGCTGTCGGTGCGGTGTGGCGCGAGGTCGAGAGCGACCTCGCTGCGCTGCCTGCGGAACGCGCGGACGGCAGCGTTACGGTGGTGGACGACGAACTGTCCCGCCGCCGTGCCCGCAAGATTGGATAACTCCTACGTTCTCGCAACGTCATATCGGTCCCGATCCCCGGGACGTCGAGCAGATCCTGGAAGTCCTCGGTTACGAGAGTGTCGACGCACTCGTGGACGCCGTGGTGCCTGCCGACATCCGCACCGACCGCCCCTTGGACCTCCCCGCGCCACTGGACGAGCCACAGGTCCTCGACGCGCTGGCCACCCTGGCTTCCCGCAATGCCAGCCGCCGCAGCATGATCGGCCTGGGCTACCACGACACGGTGACGCCGCCGGTCATCACGCGTAACGTGCTGCAGAACCCTGCCTGGTACACGGCCTACACCCCCTATCAGCCGGAGATCTCGCAGGGACGCCTCGAGGGGCTTCTCACGTTCCAGACGCTCGTTGCCGACCTCACCGGTCTGCCGGTCGCCAACGCCTCGCTGCTGGATGAGCCGACGGCCGCGGCCGAGGCCATGGCGCTGGCGCACCGGGTCGGCCGCGGCGACACGTTCGCGGTCGACCGCGATCTGCACCCGCAGACATTGGCGGTGCTCGCCACTCGCGCCGAGCCCATCGGTGTGCGACTGGAACTGCTCGACACCGTCGCGGACGAGCTGCCTGCGGACTGCTTCGGCGTCCTGGTCGGCTATCCGTCCGGCACCGGTGCCGTACGTGATCTGAGCG
>CALFYG010000156.1 GCA_937952095.1 uncultured Micrococcales bacterium
CCTTTGTGGCGCTGAGGGCTCGGCGGGGAGTACCAGTTCTCAGATGCATCGTTCATGGGCCCACCGTACGGGCGCACCGGTGAACGGCCCCCTACGTCGCCGTGACCAGTGGCGGAACCCGGTCAACTCGACGAGGGCGAGGCACTTGGACTTGCGGAGGGCGAGGCACTCGGGCTCGCCGAGGGGCTCGGGTCCACGCCGGGGCGCCCGAGCGGCAGGTCGTAACGCTGCGCGGCCTCCGGTCCGAGCCCGGCCTCTGCCAGCAGTTCCTCACCGGTGCCGCGATAGACGTTGAGGTCCAGCACCCGCGAACCCGAGCCCGGCAACCGGCCCGAGTCGGTGAACTGCCAGATGCGCGCGTGGTCCGCAGGCCAGCCGCGGATCTGCATAGGCCGATCCTTAAGGAAGAGGCCCCAGTTCGCATGCCACAACGGATAGGAGTGCAGCCGTTCGTGGGCGAGCAGGCGGCGTTCCATGTATCTGGTGTACGAGTAGAACCACGGGGTGCGTCCGGTGCGCTTCTCGACGATCCGCAACCAGGTCAGTGCCCAGCGGGTGAGATCCCCGCGCCCCAGCCGCGTGGATTCGGTCTCGAGGTCGAGTGCCAGTGGCAGGTGACCCGCGGGCAGTCGGCCACCCACCCGGGCAGCCGCCTTGCGCGCCTGAGCTTTCGCGTCGGCGACCACGCGGCGCTTGTTGCTGGTGGGCACCGCGTAGTAGTACGCCCCCACCAGCAGCCCGGCTTTGCGCGCGGCCGCCTTGTCACGGCCGTACCAGTAGCCGGCCTCCGCGTGTGCAGACCCATAGGTGTCCCCCGACTTGATCACGACGAAGCGCACACCGCGCTTCTGCAACTTCCGGAAATCAAGTGTCCCGGGGCCGACGTGCTGCCAGCGCGAAACATCCACACCCTTGATGTCCTTGAGGCCCTGGTGGGCCCAGGAAGTCGCCTTGGGTTTCGGCTTCGCGCCGATCACCGGTTGCATGCCGGCCACGGCCACCGCCGCACACAGACCCCCAGCACCGATCCCGAGCAGAGCCTTCTTCATCGCAACCACTCCAGCATCTGCTGTTCGCACCGCTGCAGGTGCTCGATCGGCACGTACTCGCCGCGGGTGTGGGCCAACGACGGATCGCCGGGGCCGAAGTTGACGGCGGGGACACCGAGCGCGGAGAACCGGGACACGTCGGTCCAGCCGAACTTGGGGCGCGGCACCGCGCCGGTCGCCTTCAGGAACGCCTGCGCCGCAGGATGCGAGAGTCCGGGAAGGGCGCCCGGGGAGTTGTCGACGACCTCCAACGGGTAGCCGTCGAACACCTCGTGGACATGCGCGAGTGCCTCCTGCGGGCTGCGGTCGGGGGCGTAGCGGTAGTTCACCGTCACCTCGCACGCGTCGGGGATCACATTGGTGGCCACCCCGCCTTCGATACCGACGGCGTTCATACCCTCGCGATAGGTAAGTCCGTCGATCACGGGGGTGCGCGGGGTGTAGCGCTCGAGGCGGTTGAGGATGTCGGCGGCCGCATGGATGGCATTGCGACCCAACCATGACCTCGCGGAGTGCGCCCGCTCCCCCGACGTGCGGACATGGGCTCGCAGTGTGCCCTGGCACCCGGCTTCGACCCCGGCGTCGCTGGGCTCCATCAGCACGGCGAAGTCGGCCTGGAGGAACTCCGGATGCACCTCGGCGAGGCGGCGCAGGCCGTTGGCCTCGTCGTCGATCTCCTCGCACTCATAGAACACGTAGGTCACGTCCCGACTCGGCTCGCGCAGCTCATGCGCGCAGCGCAGGGCGACGGCGACCCCACCTTTCATGTCGTTCGATCCGAGACCGTAGAGGTTGTCCCCGTCGATGCGGTGGGGCAGGTTGTCGGCGGCGGGCACCGTATCGAGGTGACCGCCAAGAACCACCCGCTGCGCACGGCCGAGATCGGTACGGGCCACGACGGTGTTCCCGAAGCGGGTGACCTGCACGTGGTCGAGCAGTCGCAGGGCCGCCTCCACCTCGTCGGCGATGCGCTGCTCGTGGCGCGATTCGCTCGGGATGTCCACGAGTGCGGCCGTCAGGTTGACGACATCGGCGCCGAGATCCAGCATCGCACCACAGTACAACCCCGCGGTGGGGCCGCTGTCCGGTGCGGGGGACGGGGCAATGGCAGGCTAGGGGGCATGCTCATCACGTCTGCTGCCAGCGGGATCGGCCTGGCCACCTTGTCCGGCGACACCGTTCTTGATGTCTGGTACCCCCACCCCAGCCTGTCCGACCAGCCGATCGACGCCCCTGATGTCGCCGGCGCCATCGACCGTGACCAGGTCCGCGGAGTGCGTGTCGACACGGTCGTGACGATCATCAATGACCTGTCCCAGCCTCCGGTGGACACCGCCGACGTGTACCTGCGCCTGCACCTGTTGTCGCATCGCCTCGTGCAACCGCGCACCATCAACCTCGAAGGGGTCTTCGGGCTGCTTCCCAACGTGGCGTGGACCACGGTCGGCCCAGTGGGCCTCGCCGACCTCGACGCCGCGCGCATCCGGGCGCGCGCCCGCAGCTCGTACATCACGGTGCTGAGCGTGGACAAGTTCCCGCGGATGGTCGACTACGTCGTACCGAGCGGTGTCCGGATCGCCGATGCCGACCGGGTGCGGCTCGGAGCCCACCTGGCAGAGGGCACGACGGTGATGCAGGAGGGCTTCTGTAACTTCAACGCAGGAACCCTGGGCGCCTCCATGGTCGAGGGCCGGATCTCCGCAGGCGTCGTCGTGGGCGACGGGTCCGATGTGGGAGGCGGCGCGTCGATCATGGGGACGCTGTCCGGTGGCGGCAGCGAGGTGATCACGATCGGCGAGGGCTGCCTCATCGGGGCGAACGCCGGGGTCGGCATCTCTCTGGGAGACGGGTGCATCGTCGAGGCCGGCTGCTACGTGACCGCCGGGTCCAAACTCACCCTGCCCGACGGGGACGTGGTCAAGGCACGTGACCTGTCCGGTCAGCCGGGTTGGCTGTTCCGGCGCAACTCGGTCAGCGGCGCTCTCGAAGCCGTGCGGCGCGAAGGATCATGGGGCGAACTCAACGAGGAACTGCACAAGAACTGAGGCCCAGGGCCTCTCAGTTGAAGTACGCCTTGTACTTGCGCTGCATCACGGGCCTGAGGAACAGGCGCACCGGGCCTGGCAGCACGTCGTACACCTTCTGATCGGCGGCCGAACCCCCGTCCGCGATCCAGGGGAACACCAGCATGGACAGGTCCCCCCTGCGGTTGAAGTCGTTGAACGGCTTGAGGTCGTCCTTTGCCACATAGTCGGCCAGAACCCGCTCGCCGTCGGCCTCCTCGTGGGCGCAGTGCGCAGCCAGGACCATCCGCAGCGCCTTGAGATCGGCCACAGTGTCGGCCGGTAGAGGCCCGCTGCCACTGAAGTCGTCGTCACAGGTGTCGAGGGCCGCGTGCAACTGTTCATGCTCGGCCTCGAGCGCATCGATCGTCGCGAGCGCGTCAGGATCGGTGGACCGCTCGCGCACCAGGGCGAACAGGAACGTGTCCTCACCTTCGTGGTGCTGGTGCAGCAGATCCGAGAAGAACCCGTAGTGCCGGCGGGCGGCGGGCGTATCGCCGGACTCCACGAATCCCTGCACCCGGTCGAGCTCACGCAGGAAAGCGCGGTGCATCATGCCGTTCATGGCGAAATCGACCGCCATATATCAGCGCTTCTCCATGGGCACATAGTCCCGCTCGGGGGCACCGATGTACACCTGTCGCGGACGGCCGATCTTCGTCTGCGGATCGTTGATCATCTCTCGCCACTGGGCGATCCATCCGGGCAGCCGACCCAGAGCGAACAACACCGTGAACATCTTGGTCGGGAAGCCCATCGCCCGGTAGATCAACCCGGTGTAGAAGTCGACGTTCGGGTAGAGCTTGCGGGAGATGAAGAACTCATCGGCCAGCGCCACCTCCTCGAGGCGCAGGGCGATGTCGAACAGCGGGTCGCTGACGTTGAGCTGCTCGAACACCTCACCGGCGGTCTTGCGGACGATGGCCGCGCGCGGGTCGTAGTTCTTGTAGACCCGGTGACCGAATCCCATCAACTTCACCCC
>CALFYG010000157.1 GCA_937952095.1 uncultured Micrococcales bacterium
CCGTGGCGATTGAGCGGCCGCTGAGTGTGGCGCTTCAGGATGGGGCGGTGTGTACGTCGACGCCGCTGCTGCGCCAGTGGCAGACAGCAGACGGAGGCTCGGCCCATCACCTCCTGGATCCTCGGACCGGTCGGCCGGCGGAGTCCGACTTCGCCAGTGTCACGGTGATCGCGCGTGAGGCATGGCTCGCGGAGGTCCTCAGCAAGGCCGTGTTCCTGCTGCCGACCGCCCGTGCCCGGCACCTACTCGGCACCCATGACGCAGGAGCGATCCTTGTGACCGTGTCCGGTGGGGTTTCCCAGATCTGAGGACGTGACGCGCACCGGATGTCGGGGTGCCCGGGACCAGTGGCTTAGGCTCGACGGATGGGACGATCCATCGCCTTGTCCGTTCTGGTCGCTGTCGTGTGCGCGATCATCATTTGGGGCCTCGGGCGCATGCTCGACAGTTCGACGCTGTCCTCGGTCGCTATCGCCGGCGGTGCCGGTGCCGGAATCGGGTATTTCATCACCACGCGTAGTCAAGGTGGCCCCGGACGCGGACAGGGCCGGGACAAGTAGGCGAAGGCTGGATCACGACCATTACCGTTGTGCGAATGGGCCAGGAGGTGACCATGACTAAGGCGACGATTGTCGTTGCCGCGATGGCCCCTGCCCTGGTCATGTTGTCAGCACCGGCTTCGGCGGCCCCGGCACAGTCTTCCGCCACCGCTGCAGCGATGGTGTCGGCGAAGGTCGACCGTGGCTCGCTGCGCGTGGTGGCACAGGGGGTCCCCGCTGGGCGCTCGGCGAAGATCACCGTGGCCGGCAAGAAGTACCGCAAGAAGTTGCCCGCCGCGGGCAAGTTGCGCAATCTGCGTCCGGGCACCTACCGCGTCTGGGCCGCACCCATCGTGGCTGATGGTGGCACGGCGTCGGTGGCGAACCTTCCTCTGCGCGTGAAGGTCCGCAAGCACAAGCCCGCAGTTCTGCGGCTGCAGTACGCATGGAACCCGAAGAACGACAGTTACCCGCCGAGTCCGGCCTCCGAGCTCGAGGTGGTCGAGCAGGAAACGACCGCGGTGACCTTGAGCTGGCAGAACGGCCAGGCCCCCGATCTGCAGGGTGTGGAGGTCCGTCGGCGCCAGGGTTCCGAGCCGCCGACCCGTTTGGACGAGGGGCGGGTCGTGGACGTCACCCGATTCGCCACCTCCCTCAGGGACACAGACCTACGCGCCCACACGACCTACAGCTACAGCGTCTTCATGGTCGATACGGCAGGCAATGCCAGCCGACCCGCGACCGTGACGACGCGCACCCTTGGTGTCGCACTGCAGATCTCGGCCGGGACCAGCCACACCTGCGCACTTCTGGAAGACACCGATGCCACCAGTGATCTCGCTGCGGTACCCACCCCGGACCTTCTGTCGTGTTGGGGTGACAACGCGTATGGACAGGTCGGGAAAGGCTCCGGCGCGGACGCGTCGATCCCTGCCGACGTGGCCCTCGGCGATGTGGTGCAGGTCGCGGCAGGCTCGGATCACACGTGCGCCCGCCAACGCAGCGGCACGCTGCGCTGTTGGGGCCGTAACGACTACGGGCAGGTCGCACCGACAAGCGGGAGTGTCTTCAAGCCGGCACTGGTCTCGGTGCCCGACGTCCTCGATGTCGCCGTCGGAGGTGACCACACGTGTGCTGTGCTGGACACCGGCCAGGTCCGCTGCTGGGGACGCAATGATCACGGGCAACTCGGTGTTCCCGAATCCGAGCCACAGCGGCAGCCGGTGGCGGTGTCGGGGATCACCAACGCCGTATCGGTGACGGCGGGATACGCCCACACCTGCGCAGTACTCGCGACCGGGCAGGCACGCTGTTGGGGGCGCAACGATCGTGGCCAACTGGGCAACAACTCCACCACGGATTCGGCCACCCCGGTCAAACCGACCCTGGGACTGGTCGATTCCGTGACCGCCGGTGTGTTCCACACCTGTGCATTGCTCGATGACGCCAGCCTCTGGTGCTGGGGCGCGAACGACTACGGGCAGGTGGGCGACTCCTCGACGGATGACCGGTTGACGCCCGCGCAGGTCGCGCTCACCGGCACCCAGCAGGTGAGCGCGGGGGCGTACCACACCTGCGCCGTGAACGGCGCCGGAGTGGCCCGCTGCTGGGGTCGCAACTCCGGTGGCAGGCTCGGTGACGGCACCACCGTGGACCGGTCCAACCCGACCCGGGTGGTCGGGGTGTCCGGAGTGGGGCAGATCGCCGCCGGGGCGCATCACACCTGCGCGATCACGTCCGCGGGGATGTACTGCTGGGGGTCGAACGTGAACGGTCAACTCGGGACCGGCGACCCGAGCAGCGCGTCGCGTCCACAGCCTGTCTACGGTCTATAGGCTTCACGGGTGCTGCAGAACGCCCCTGATCTCACTGTCATCGCGATCCCGCTGTATCTGCTGACGATGTCGCTGGAGGTGTTCCTCCATTGGCGCCGTCCTGTGGCAGGTCAGCGTGGGTACAGCATCGTCGACGCCCGCACCTCGCTGCTGATGGGTCTTGGATCCTTGGTCGTGGGTGCACTGTTGGTCGGCGTGCAGTTGCTCTTCCTGACCTTCTTCAGCCAGTTCGCGGTCCTGGACCTCGGTGGTGTGCTCGCCACTGGTTCCGTCCCGGCGGTCGCGGGGGCGTTCCTCGTGCTCTTCCTGCTCGATGACTTCTGCTACTACTGGTTCCACCGCGTCCACCATGAATCCAGGTTCTTCTGGGCCGCCCACGTGACCCACCATTCCTCGCAGTACTACAACCTCTCCACAGCATTGCGGCAATCCTGGACGCCCCTGACCTCGTGGATCTTCTACGTGCCGGTGATGCTTGTGGGTTTCACCCCCGCGCAGTGGGCCTTCATGCACTCGATCAACCTGTTGTTCCAGTACTGGATCCACACCGAGCGGATCTCTCGCATGCCGGGTTGGTTCGAGTTCGTGTTCAACACCCCGAGCCATCACCGGGTGCACCATGGCGCCAACCCGGAGTACCTCGATACCAATTACGGCGGGATCCTGATCGTGTTCGACCGGCTGTTCGGCTCGTTCGTGGAGGAGGACGGGCAGGCCGTTTACGGATTGACGAAGAACATCACCACGCACAACCCGGTGAAGGTGGCATGGCACGAGTTCTACGACATCGGCAGGGATGTGCGCACTACCCGGTCCTGGCGCCAGCGGTGGCAGTACGTCTTCGGGCAGCCGGGCTGGCAACCGGACGTCACGGTGTCCCGCCACGGGGTGAGCGCCGACCAGCCGAGTGTCACGATCCGGTAGGCACTCGCGCGGTACAGCTGGTCAGAGCGTTCCCGCCAGGAGCACCCGCAGCAGTTCTGCCGCAGTGGTCTGCCGGTGGGTGGCGACCTCGACACCGGACTCGAGCAGTGGCTTCCAGCCGGACGCCCGGGCTGCTGTCGCCAACGTCGCTTCGTCACCGCCGGACATGAGCGCGGCACGGACATCCTTGGTCACCGGTAGGACTTCGAACACGCCGGTACGTCCGCGGTAACCATGGGCCTCGCACTTCTCGCATCCTCGGCCCACGACCATCGCAAGCGATTGCTCCTGTGTCAGATGCAGGCGCTGGCGGGTCTCCGGATCGGGAACCTGCGGCTGCATGCAGTACTGACAGGGCTTGCGTACCAGGCGCTGTGCGATCACCAGGTTGAGTGATGAGGCGATCAGATAGCGCGGGACACCCATGTCCACGAGCCGGATCACGGCCGACGGTGCGTCGATCGTGTGCACCGTGGCCAGCACCAAGTGGCCCGTCAGAGCGGCCCGGATCGCCAGGTCGGCGGTGACCTTGTCGCGGATCTCGCCGACCATGATGATGTCCGGGTCCTGCCGCAACACCGAGCGCAGTCCCGCGGCGAACGTCATCCCCACCTTCTCGTCGATCTGTACCTGGCTCACGCCCGGGAGTTCGATCTCGACGGGTTCTTCAAGAGTGATGAGATTGCGTTCACCGGTGACGATCTCGTGGATCGCCGAGTAGAGCGTCGTCGTCTTGCCGGAGCCGGTAGGGCCGGTGATGAGGACGAGTCCCTGAGAGCTGCGAAGTGCCTCGTGGATGATCGCCAATCCGTCCGGAGGGATCCCGAGCGCGCTCAGCGCGGGCAGTTCGCCGATGTCGGTCAGCAGTCGGATGACCACCTTCTCGCCGTGCAGGGTGGGCAACGTGGACACACGGATGTTGCGGGTCACCCCGTCGAGGTTGATGCGGGCCCGACCGTCCTGGGGTACGCGCTTCTGTGCGATGTCGATGTTCGCGATGATCTTGATGCGCGAGGTCAAGGGTGCCTGCCCGGTCTTGGGCAGTGCCATCACCTTGCGCAGTGCGCCGTCCACGCGCATGCGCACGCGCACTTCGCCGGCCAGCGGTTCGATGTGCACGTCACTGGCGCCGAGGCGGATCGCCGTCGCGAGGATCTGGTGGACCGCGGACACCGCCCCCGCATCTGCGCCTGTCGTCTCCTCCTCGGACACAGCAGTCGTGCCGGTGTCGTCGAAGCCTTCGAGTGCCTCGACGGCGTTCGCCTCACTCCAGGTCGACGCGAGCCGCCGCCGCAGTTGACTCTCAGGGGCAACCACCACCTGGACCCGTACGCCTTTGTGCTTACGCAGGATGTGCAGTCGCACGTCGTCGAGTCCCACCACATCCACGGGGTCGGCCGCGGCGATGCGCAGCGTCCCATCGTGGATCGCCAACGGCAGGACCAAGGCCCGTTTGGCGACCAACTGGGGGATGGAGCGCGCGAGGTCCGGGTCGATGTCCTCCTGCGACAGATCCACCGCCTGCAGCCCGTGGGACTCCGCGAGGGCACGTGCCAGTGTGATCTCCGTGACCCGCTCCTCATCGAGCAGGATCCGGCCGAGCCGCCGTCGGCGGCGGGGAGGCTCCTGCGCCTGAATCGCCAGACAATGCTGCAGTTCCGCCGGGGAGATGGCTCCCCAGCCCACCAGGATGTCCCCGAGTTTGCGACTCACCAGGCGCCTCCTCGTCGATGGTCAGACCCGACGCTACGCCTCTTCGTACCGTCGGCGCCTGCCGAGTCCTGTCACCCGTGCGTGCGCGATCGTCCAGCAAGATCGGTAGCCTCGACAGCGTTATGGAGGCCATCGACACCAGGGACTGGCTCGGGCACGTCATCGTGTGCGGCCTGCAGGGACTCGGCGTGCGGATCGTCGAGTTGCTGCAGTCGGCGGGAATCCGCGTGGTGGTGGTAGGAAATGCGGGGGAGGACCACCACCTGCGGTTGGTGCAGGCCCTCGACGTGCCGCGGATCGACGGCAGCCCGCGCAATCCGGACAGCCTTTGGGCAGCGGGGCTCGCGGGCGCACTTGCGGTGGTCTGTGCCGAGGACGACGACCTGCGATGCCTCGAGGCGGCACTTCTGGTGCAGGAACTCGCCCCGCGTACTCGGGTGATCGTGCGGCAGTCCAACCCCGCCGTCGGACGGGCCGTGACGTCGGCGATCACGAAGGGTGTTGTCGTGAATCCCGCCGATCTGGCAGCGGCGACGTTCGTGGAGTCCGTGTTGGACCAGGGCCAGCACCGCCTCGAAATCGCTGACGACACCTTCCTCGTCCGTGAGGTCGAAGTGACTGCGTCGGGACGTCTGCAGGACCTCTTCGGCGATCTCGCGCCGATCGTCGTGATGCACGAGGGCGGCGACACCGTCGTATGCCCGAGTCGTGATTACCACGTCACGCTCGGTGATCGGGTCGCGCTGGTGGGCGCCGAATCCGAACTGACCAGCCTCGCCGAGTTCCCAGCCCGTGCTCTGGGGAAGGAGGTCACGTACGGGGGGCATCGCCGCAGCCACCCGTGGCGCACCCTGGTCAGCACGCTGTCCTACGGTGCGAACAGCGCCCTGAAGTGGACTGTCGTCGCGTGGTGTGTCGTGGCGCTCGCCTTTGCCGGGCTGCTGTTGGTCGGTTACGTGAACAGCGGAGCGAAGGTCATGGATCCGTTGGACGCCCTGTACTTCTCGGTCGAGACTCTGGCGACCATCGGGTACGGCGACTTCTCGTTCGACAGCCAGCCCGCCTGGCTGCGATGGGTGGCCATCGGCGTGATGATGGCCACGGTCGTGCTGCTCGCCACGTTCTACGCGTTGGTCACCGAGTATCTGGTCAGTCGCCGCATCGCCGCCACCTTCGGTCTGGTTCGGGTGACCGGGATGTCCCAGCACCTGATCGTGATCGGGCTGGGATCGCTGGGGATCGCTGTCGTGGAGCGGTTGGTCGCCATGAACCAATCGGTGGTTGTCGTGGAGAGGGACCAGAACAACCGGCACATCGGTCGGGCCCGCACCTTGGGGGTTCCGGTACTGGCGCAGGACGCGACCCAGGCCGAGACGCTGCAGGCTGCGAATCTGTCGGCAGCCCGGGCCGTGGCGGTCCTCACCTCTGACGAGTACGCCAACATCGAGTCCGGGCTGGCGATCCGTGACACCCTCGGGCCGAGAGCGCCGGAGGTCCCCGTGGTGATGCGGGTCTTCGACCGCAGACTCGGCGGGATGCTTGAAGAACGCCTGCACTTCCACCACGTCCGTTCGGTCTCTGCTGTGTCGGCACCATGGTTCGTCGCGGCAGCGCTCGGGCTCGAAGTCATCGCCACGTTCGCTGTGGACCAGGAGGCGTTCATCGCCGGACGCCTCACGGTGCGAGCCGAGGGGGGCCTAGCCGGGGCGTCCATGCTGGATCTGCCGATGAGGGCGCGCGTGATCGCACTGTTCCGCGCCGGAGGACTGGAGCACCTGCCCCGCAGCCAGACGACCCTGCAAGCAGGCGATGACGCCTATGTGGTCGGTCCGCCGGAGGACCTGCTTCTGCTGCTGATGCACAACCGCGCCGTCGCCCCGGTGCGCTGAGCCGCAGCTGAGCACCGCTGCCGGCCAGGGCTCAGCCCCCGAGGTGCTGTTCGAGCCGGGCGGTGTCCTCAGCGGTCCATCCGGGCGGCCGCAGGATGTCCGCCCAGACGACTACCGGATCTGTCCCGTAGACGTGTCCATGACCGGCCGGAACACCCTGGCTGTTGATCATGTCTCCGGTCAGCCCGGCGAAGCTGATGACGGGGATCCAGGGCCACGTCATCACTCCGGGCCCGCGGGGTTCGTTCAGCCAGTCCGGCTCGGACCACAACACGTCTGGCGACCACCAGACCACCGGGTCGGAGGCGTTCTGCAGATACACAGCGCGTGGCGCTCGGAACGGTGTGGGCGGGTTCGACAGGTCCGCGGGCTGGTTCGCCCATCGCAGGTGGGATCCGTCGTCGTAGACGGGAAGGTGCTCGGGGGTGCCCGCCTCCCGCTCGTCGGTGTACTCGCGCCAGAGGGTTGTGGCGTTCGGCGGACCCTGGAACATCGCACCATCCACCTTCGCGATCAGGTCGTCGAGGCTGGTGAACGCACCGCTGGCACCGTATGCGCCCAGGCTCTCCCCGAACACCAGTAGGCGCGGCCGGCTCGCGGCCGGTACCCGCTGCAGGCGTTCTCGGACGGCGGTCAGGACAGCCACCGACTCGGTGACCGAGGTGGGCCGATCCACCATGAAGGACAAGAAACTGGGCAGGATCGAATACTGGGTGGAAACGGTCGCGACATCACCGTTGAGCAGGTACTCCAACGGTGTGACCTCCCCGGGATCGACGGTGCCGGCCCCGGCGCTCGTCCCGATCGCGATGACGGCTCGGTCGAAGGCCCCGAATCGCTCGAGTTCTTCGACGGCGAGGCTCGCCCGCTGCTGGGGTGTGTTTGCCGAGTCGATGCCGACGAAGACGCGGATCGGATCAGAGGCGCGCTTCCCGGAGAACGAAGTCAGTTGCGCGGAAGGGGTGACCCCCGCGACGAACGCACGGCCCTGTGAGCCCAGGGCCTGCCAACTGATGGCGGAATCAGGGCCGCCGGAGACGAACTGGCTGGTCGGCGGATCCACGCCGGTTGGGGTGCTCGCATTCATCGAGCGGAAGAGTGGCGACAGAGTCGTCACCAGGGCGGAGGGGAGACGGTCAACGGCAAGTGCACCGACGAGGACTGACACAGTCACCGCCGATGCGGTGGCCACGCGCGGGGAGGCGAATCTGCGCAGCCCGCGGTCGAACCGGCGAACCAGCCACCGGACGGCTCGGCCGGCCAGCACCAGCAGGATGAAGACTCCGAGGCCCACCAGCCCGGCGATGCCAACCCAGATGCTCCCGGGCGAGGGGACCCCCGTGATCTGCGCGAGGTCCGCCTGCCACCGCATGCCTGCTAGTAGCGCCACCGTCACAGTCGCACTGCCCAGCAGCAGGGCCACTGCCCGGGCCCTTTCGTCGCTGCGCCAGTCAGGCTGGTGGCGCGCCCGGCGCAGAAGCCATCCGACGAGTGCCCCGATCCCGTACCCGATTGCGGCGAGGACACCGCCGATGAGTCCCTGGATGAGGCTGGACCGGGGGATCAGGGACGGGGCCACACTCAAAGCGGCGGCGACTGCCGCCCCGATGAGGCCCGCGAACGAGAACTTCACAGGTCGGAGTGCACGATCGTGCCGCCGGCGATCGTGAGCGCGATCGGGACCTGGGACAGGCCGTGGCCGGAGGTGAGCCGGCCCTGGGTGATGTCGGCGGCGAGCAGGGCGAGGTCGGCCCGTGCGCCGATCTCCACCCGACCCCCGTCGTGGTCATGGTTGACGTAGGCCGACCCGGCAGTGAAGGCGTCGATGCCGTCCACCACGCTGATCCGCTCATCGGGAAGGAACGCGGGTTCCTCCGGCGTGCTCGGATCGATGCGGGTCGCCCCCACCTCGATCTGGGTCAGCGGGTTCGCTGTCGATACAGACCAGTCGCTGCCCATTGCCATCCGGGCACCCGAGCGTGCCAGCGACCCGAACGGGTACTGCAGACGGGCCCTATCCTCGCCGAGGAACGGGATCGTGAGTTCTTCCATCTGGGTGTCGCTGGATGCCCAGTACATCTGGCAGTTGGCCGTAACTCCCAGTCCGGCGAAGCGTGGCACGTCGTCCGGCTGGACCAGTTGCAGGTGCGCGATGTGGTGGCGGTGGTCGTTCATCCCGTTGCGCGTACGCGCTGCAGCCACGGCATCCAACGCCATCCGGACTGCACGGTCGCCGATGGCGTGCATGTGCACCTGGAAGCCGGCGGCGTCGAGTTCGGTGACCGCTGCCTGCAGCAGTTCGGGATCGACAAACGTCAGGCCGGTGTTGTCGGTGTGCCCGCCGCAGCCGTCGCAGTACGGTTCGAGCAATGCGCCGGTGTAGTTCTCGAGCACCCCGTCGATCATGATCTTGACGGTCGTCGGGTGGAACCCGGGGGCGTTGAGCTCCCGCCGCGCGCGCAGTTCCTCGATCTGCTCGAGTCCGCGGTGGCGGTCCCACCACAGAGCACCCACCACCCGTCCGGTGAGTCGTCCGCTGTTCGCAAGCGAGCGGTACGCACTCTGCGTCGCGGGGGTGACCCACGCGTCCTGCCAGCCGGTGATGCCCAGCGAGTGCAGGTGCTGCTGGCCGTTGAGGATCGCCTTCTCCCACTGGGTCTGGCTCGGAGGTGGCACCACATGCTCGTTGACCCAGTAGGCAGCACCTTCGTGCAGGGTCCCCGTGGGCTCGCCGGTGTCCGGGTCGCGTTCGATTCGCCCGTCCGGCGGATCGGGCGTGGCCGCCGTGATCCCGGCGGCCGCGAGTGCGGTGGAGTTCACCCAGGCGCCGTGCACGTCTCTGTTGAACAGGAACACAGGTCGGTCGGAGACGATTGCGTCGAGGTCCTCCTTACGTGGCGTGCCCCCCGGGAACTGCGGCATCGACCATCCACCACCCGTGATCCAATCGGGGCCGGGGTGTGCGGCGGCATGCTCGGCGATGATCCGCAGGTAGTCCTCACGTGTCTCGGCATCGTTGAGCCACACGCGTAGGCGGTTGAGGCCGGCGAACGGGGTGTGCACGTGCGCGTCCTGGAAACCGGGCACGACGGTCATGTCAGCGGCGTCGATCACTTCGGTGTTCGGACCGACTTCCGGTTCGACGAAGCGGCCCCCACGGATTCCGATGTCACCTGGACCCTGTCCCCACACGTGGGCACCGGTGATGACGATGTCGGCGGGCATGAGCCCAGTCAACCAGCCCGACGGGCTCAGAGTGCGCGTACGCGGTTGTTCCGGGGGTTGTGTTCCAGTTCGACGAGACCGAGTTCCTCAAGCAACGGCGGCAGGTACATCCCGAACCGGCCGCGGTAGCCCTTGCGCAGCCCGTACCAGCCGCCCACCGGGTTGTCGGGGGAGCGCCCCCAGGCCTCGACCGTGTCCGGCTTGGGGTCCTTCTTCTCATCTGCGGCGCCGAGTTCCACCCAGTCGCCGTTCGCGACGAGCATCGCGTGGAGGTCATCGATGGCGCTGAGGTGGTAGCGCAAGGTGGTGGACCCGACCTGGCATACAAGCGCGGGCGGGTCTGCCGACTCGTCGCGGTACATCGTGTATTCGGAGGTGCCGGGTGCCGTCTTCAGGAGCCATGGATCGTCCTGGGTGCCGCTGCCGCTCATGGTGGCGAGTATGGGTGCGTTGTCGTGGGCGCACAAGACCGCGACTGCTCTGAAGAAGCAGGCCTCGGGCCGTGAGTGCTACGAAGATGTGCGATTCCGCACGACAAGTCGACAGGTTCGTGACACTCGGCGGCGACCGTCGACCATCGACCATCTCGAAACACTCGAGGCCGTCCTAGCCCCTCGACGGGCCGTCGTAAGGTATGGCAGCGCCCTCGCGGCTCCCACTGCAAATGACTCGCGGAATCGTCCCCTAGCATTGGCCCGTCTCGAGACTTGGAGGATCACGATGGAGAAACCAACACCACGATGGCGCCGCCGGCGCGTATGGGTGCCGGCGATCGCCTTCTTGTCGGGGATCGTGATCGCCAGCACCGGCACGGCGACGGCGGCCAGATTCATCGACGGGGCCACGCTGAAGAACGGAACTGTCAGCGCTAAGAAGTTGAGCAAGTCCGTTCGCGCCAAACTGAACAAGGCGGGTTCCACCGGGCCGCAAGGGCCGCAAGGGCCGCAAGGGCCGCAAGGGCCGCAAGGGATCCCGGGTCCCGCCACCGGTGCCGCGGGTGGCGCACTCACTGGCACCTACCCCAACCCAGGGTTGGCCAACCGTGCTGTGGGGCCTGATGCACTCGGCCCGGTCCCCACTATCCGCGTGACGGCCGCTTCGTCCGCATCCATCCCCAATAACGCCAGTACCGACCTGCCCTGCGACACGGTCGACTTCGGAACCGCTCCGCAGATGTACCAGACCAACGACCCAGGAGTCCTGTACGCGGCACGAGACGGGTACTACCAGGTGAGCGCGGGAGTGCAGTTCTCAGGTGCCGTCAGCGGCGGCACGGGCATCCGGAGCCTCGTGATCTATCAGGGAATCGTCGGTACCGGTGAAACCACCCGGAGCACTACAGCGGCGGCTGGCGCCACCCAGGACACGGTTCTGGCCGCCTCCTCGCTGGTGCGTCGAACGGCCGGCCAGCCGATCACCTTCCGAGTCGCCCAGACCAGTGGCGTCGCGATCCTTGTGGAGCCGGTCAACACCTACTGCTCCGCGGTGTGGGTTGGTCCTCTGGAGTAGGCGATGAGAGCCTGAGAAGTCCGTGCTGGTGGTGTCAGTGGCTGACCGCAGCGCCGCCGACGCCGCTAGGACATGGTGAAGCCCCGGCACCTGGGGGAGGGTCGCCAGGTGCCGGGGCTTGCGCCAGACGGCTCAGATGTCGTAGTACATCTCGAACTCGTGCGGGTGCGGGCGCAGGCGGATGGGGTCCACCTCGTTGGTCCGCTTGTAGTCGATCCACGTCTCGATGAGGTCATCGGTGAAGACGTCGCCCTCGGTGAGGAAGTCGTGGTCGGCCTCGAGCGCGTCGAGCACACCTTCCAGCGAACTCGGCACCTGCGGGATGTTCGCCGCCTCGTCCGGGGGAAGCTCGTAGAGGTCCTTGTCCACGGGCTCGACCGGCTCGATCTTGTTCTTGATGCCGTCGATGCCGGCCATCAGCATGGCCGAGAACGCCAGGTAAGGGTTGCTCGACGGGTCCGGCACGCGGAACTCGATGCGCTTGGCCTTCGGGTTGTTGCCCGTGATCGGGATGCGGATGCACGCCGAGCGGTTGCGCTGCGAGTAGACCAGGTTGACGGGCGCCTCGTAGCCGGGCACCAGTCGGTGGTAGGAGTTCACCGTGGGGTTGGTGAACGCCAGCACGGCCGGAGCGTGGGCCAGCAGACCGCCGATGTACCAGCGGGCGATGTCGGAGAGGCCGGCGTAGCCGAGCTCGTCGTAGAACAGCGGCTTGCCGTCCTTCCACAGCGACTGGTGGCAGTGCATACCCGAGCCGTTGTCACCGAAGATGGGCTTGGGCATGAAGGTCACGGACTTGCCGGCGGCCCAGCCGACGTTCTTGATGACGTACTTGAACTTCATGACGTCGTCGGCGGCCTTGGCCAGCGTGTCGAACCTGTAGTTGATCTCCGCCTGACCCGCGGTGCCCACCTCGTGGTGCGCACGCTCGACACTCAGACCCACCTCGCCGAGGGTCTTGGTCATCTGGTCGCGCAGGTCGGCGTAGTGGTCGACCGGCGGTACCGGGAAGTACCCACCCTTGTAGGGGGTCTTGTATCCACGGTTGGGGCTTCCGTCGAGTTCGTGCTCGCGACCGGAGTTCCACTTGCCCTCGACCGAGTCGATGAAGTAGAAACCGGCGTTCTGCTTGGTCTCGAACCGCACCGAGTCGAAGATGTAGAACTCGGCCTCCGGAGCGAAGAAGGCGGTGTCGGCGATGCCCGTCGACTTGAGGTACGCCTCGGCCTTCGCAGCGATGTTGCGCGGGTCGCGGCTGTACAACTCGTCGGTGAACGGGTCGCGGATGGACATGTTGATGATGAGCGTCTTCTCGGCCCGGAACGGGTCGAGGTAGGCGCTGCCGAGGTCAGGCGTGAGCTTCATGTCCGACTCGTGAATGGCCTGGAAGCCACGGATCGACGAACCGTCGAACATCTGACCGTTGGCGAAGAAGTCCTCGTCAACGCTCTCGGCCGGCACATTGAAGTGCTGCATGACGCCGGGCAGATCGCAGAAACGGACGTCGATGAACTTGACGTCCTCTTCCTGGATGTACCGCATAACCTCGTCAGGATTGGTGAACATCTGACTCCCTTGTCGTTTCGGCGGGGCGGCCCCCACCCTTGTCTGGCGCGCGCTGTGTCTGCCGCGTCTGGCTAGACCCTACGAGTTGCGCATTTCTCTCCCGTCACCCGGTTGTTTCGGGGATGTAACACCGAGGCGGGCGGTCGAATGTGCTTGGCGCCGGACATTTGCGGTTGGGAGCACCCTTGAGTGGTCGCGCCTCGGGGTGCTTTTGAGGCACAACGTGTGAATATCTGTCGCCTCAACGCACAGATCTTCACACGTTGGGGGCTGCCGGACCCGCGCGATTGGCACTGTGCGTGCGGCGCAGGGGTGTCCGCCGTCAGCCGGTGTAGTACGCGTCGACCTCGGAGAACGCCTCATCCAGGATGGCCAGGCCCTCGGCGGCTTCGTCCTCGGTGATCACGCATGGCGGTACGACGTGCATCCGGTTGAAGTTGGTGAACGGCAGCAGCCCACGGGACACGCAGGCTTTCGTGAGAGCGCCCATGGCCTCACTGGTTCCGCCGTACGGCGCCAGCGGCTCGCGGGTGGCCCGGTCGCTGACCAGATCAAGGGCCCAGAAGACCCCCATTCCGCGGACTTCGCCGATGACCGGGTGCTTCTCGGCCAGATCACGCAGTCCCGGACCGAGCACGGTCTCGCCGATCTTCTTGGCGTGCTCGACGATGCCCTCGTCGCGCATCGCGGTGATGGTCGCCAGCGCGGAGGCGCAAGCGAGGGGATGCCCGCTGTAGGTGAGCCCGCCGGGGAACACGCGCTCGTCGAACGTCGCCGCGATCTCGTCGCTGATGATGACACCGCCCAGCGGTACGTATCCCGAATTGGAGCCCTTGGCGAAGATGATCAGGTCCGGGTTCACGCCCCAGTGGTCGATGGCCAGCCACTCACCTGTGCGCCCGAAGCCCGCCATCACCTCGTCGGCGATGTAGACGATCCCGTACTTGTCGCACAGAGCGCGCACACCCTCCAGGTAGCCCGGGGGAGGCACAAGCACGCCGGCAGTGCCCACCACCGTCTCGAGCAGAACGGCTGCGATGGTGTTCGGCCCCTCGAAGATGATCACCTGCTCGAGGTGGGCCAATGCGCGCTCACACTCCTGCTGTTCGTCGGCCGACCAGAACGACGAACGGTACAGATAGGGGCCGAAGAAGTGCACGTGGCCGTAGGCGAACTCGTTCGGCCAGCGGCGTGGGTCGCCGGTGGCGTTGATCGCCGCGCCCGTGTTGCCGTGGTAACTGCGGTAGAAGCTGAGGACCTTGTGCTTGCCGGTGTGCAGGCGCGCCATCCGGATCGCGTTCTCCGCGGCGTCCGCTCCGCCATTGGTGAAGAACACCTTGTTGTGCCCAGCGGGGGCGATCTCGCTGATGGCCTGAGCGGTCTGGCCGCGTACCAGCGAGGCGTGCTGGGGTGCCAGCGTCACCTGGACCCCGGCTTGATCCTGGATCGCCTGCACCACCTTCGGGTGCTGGTGGCCGATGTTGGTGTTGACCAACTGACTGGAGAAGTCGAGGAAGGAATTGCCTTCGAAGTCCCAGATCCGCGAGCCCTGGCCGGACTGGAACACCAGCGGCTTCAGCGCACCCTGGGCGCTCCAGGAATGGAACACGTGTGCGCGGTCGAGGTCGAAGGCGTCGGCATTGCTCACAACGGAATCAGAATCGGCCATGCAGTACAGAGTACGGTTTGGACCGGGTGGACGGCCACCCTCCTGCGGAAACAGCACTCTGGGGACCCTCTGTGAAGTACCCTCATGTGCATGCCCGCGATCCTGTCCGCCGCCTATCGTGAGGCCTGCATGTGGCAGGAGCAGGTGCCGCGCGCACCGCGCGAACTCGTTGATCTTCCCGAGCGCGCGGATGTGGTCGTGGTGGGTGCCGGCTACTGCGGGCTCGGGGCTGCGGAGTCCGCCGCCGGTGCTGGCGCCGATGTGCTGGTACTCGACAAGGAGCCACTGGGATGGGGCGCGTCGAGCCGCAACGGCGGGATGGTGATCCCGGAGCTCAAGGCGGGACCCGAGAAACTCGCGAAGAAGCACGGCGAACTGGCACACCGGCTGTACGCAGAAGTGGCGGAGGCCTTCGAACACACTGAGGCCCTCGTCGCGGACATGGACTGCGACTACACGCGCAGTGGACAGCTGTACTTGGCGCACACTCCGAAACACACGCCCTACCTGCGCGAATTGACCGGCGAACTGCAGCGTTCCGGCCAGGCGGTGCACTTCCTCGATGCCGCCGAGGTCACACGTCGCACCGGAAGTACCGCGTTCGATTCAGCCATCTTCTACGAGCAGGTGGGTGGACTACATCCCGCGAAGTTCCACGACGGGATGGCGAAGCGGGCATCGGCTGCCGGCGCGGCCATTCACGACCGGACCGGGGTGACGGCGGTCCGATCGGCCCCGGGTGGGTTCCTCGTCGAGACCACCCGCGGCACGGTGCGCGCCGATCACGTCATCATCGGCACGAACGCCTATATGGACGCGAGTGTCCCGGATCTGGCCAAACGGATCCTCCCGATCAACTCCTACATCATCGCGACCGAGCCGCTCACTGAGGAGGTGCGCGCGCTGATCGGCCCGCAGATGATGGTCGATACGAAGACGTTGCTGTTCTATTGGCGGCTCACCGCCGACGGACGCATGGTGTTCGGCGGACGCAACCGCCTGGACCCGGTGGATGTCCCGGTTGCACGCGACTTCTTGTACGACAACATGGTGCGCATCCATCCGCAGTTGCGTGGGGTCGCGATCGACTACGCGTGGACGGGGTTCGTGGCCATGACCTTGGATCGCCTGCCGCACGTCGGGACCGTCGACGGCGCCTGGTACGCGACAGGCTGCAACGGCACGGGCGTGAGTCTGAACGGGTGGCTCGGATACCGTCTCGGCCAAGTCGTCACCGGCCAAGCGCCGCCGCCGGCGTTCGCCGAACTCAAGCATCCATCCATCCCCCTCAAACCCCTGTCGTCGTCGTACATCCCCATCGTCGGGCGGTACTTCGCACTGCAGGACCGCAGATAGGAGAAGCATGATCGACCGCACGAAACTGACCGCGGCCCTTGAGGCCGAGCGCATTGTGCACGCGGAGCGTACGGCGAACTCGCGCGCAGCCTTCGAGGCCGCCGACCACCTGTTCGGCCGCGTCCCGATGACCTGGATGAACAAGTGGGCCGGCGGGTACCCCCTGTATCTGGCGAAGGCGCGCGGCAACCGCATCACCGACATCGACGGCCACGAGTACGTGGACTTCGCACTCGGCGACACCGGATCGATGGCAGGGCATTCCCCTGCGGCGACCGTGGCGGCGGTGGAGCGACGCATCGGCGAACTCGGCGGCATCACGACGATGATGCCCAGTGAGGACGCCGAGTGGGTGGCCGCGGATCTGACGCGCCGCTTCGGGCTGCCGCTGTGGTCGTTCAGCCTGACGGCGACCGACGCGAACCGTTGGGCGCTGAGGCTGGCACGGATGGTGACCGGGCGGCCCAAGGTGATGGCCTTCTCCTACTGCTACCACGGCTCGGTGGATGAGACGTTCGTCATCACCGGACCCGAGGGCGGGACCGCCCCGCGCGGAGGAAACGTGGGTCCTGCGTACCCCGTCGCCGAGTCAACGCGCGTCGCGGAGTTCAACGACCTGGCCAGTGTCGAGGCTGGGCTGGCACACGGTGACGTCGCGGTGCTGATCATGGAACCGGCGCTGACCAACATCGGCATCGTGCTGCCGGAGGAGGGCTTCCTCCAGGGCTGTCGCGACCTGTGCACAAAGTACGGGACGCTGCTGCTGATCGATGAGACGCACACGATCTCGGCAGGGCCGGGCGGGTGCACGGCGGCCTGGGGTCTGCAGCCCGACATCTTCGTGATCGGCAAGAGCATCGGCGGCGGGATCCCCAGCGGTGCCTACGGGATCACCGAGGCTGTCGCCGACGCCGTACGCAATCACCCCGAGGCGGATCTCGTCGACGTCGGCGGTGTCGGTGGAACGCTGGCCGGCAACGTGCTGTCCACAGCGGCCATGCGGGCGACGCTCGGGGAGGTGCTCACCGAGGCCAACTTCGACCACATGATCGAGTTGGCAACCCGCTTCCGGGAGGGTGTCGAAGCCGTGCTCGAGAAGTACGACGTCGACTGGTCCATCGCACAGTTGGGGGCCCGCGCGGAGTACCGCTTCTGCCGTCCGGCGCCGCGTACCGGCACCGAGTCCGCAGCCGCGCATGACGATGAGATCGAGGAGTACCTGCACCTGTACCTGTCGAATCGGGGTGTGCTGATCACCCCGTTCCACAACATGGCACTGATGTGTCCCGACACCACTGCGGCGGATGTCGATCTGCACAGCGCGCTGTTCGAGGAAGCAGTGGCGCAGATCGCCTAGGCGTCAGCGGATCGCATCGAGAATCAGGTCCGCCACTACGCGCATGCCCTCAGCGGTGGGGTGGAACGGGACGCGTCCACCAGTCAGCGGGTTGCCCAGGGCCAGGCCGGTGACCCACGGGTCCTTCGAGCCGAGCCCATGGTCGATGCTCACTGCGGCGGCGTCGATGAACACCGCCCCGGTGGTCCGGCACACAGCAGCCATCGCGTCCGACTGCGCGGTTGCCATCGCTCGCAGCCACTCGACCTGCTCGGCGGGCAACCGCGGTGACCATGCCCCGATGTCCGGTCCGACGACGGTCAGGTAGTTCGTCAAGAGAACGGATGCGTCCGGCGCCTTGAATTGGACGGCTTGGACCAATCGGTTGGTCGATGCGACGAGGGCCGCGTTGTCGACTGCCGCAACGCGCACGTGCCCTGGCAGCGATGGGAAACGTGCGTGCACCGCGGCAGACGTCACCGCGCCGATGTAGCCGAGGTCGTTGCCGCCGACGGTCGCGGTCACCAGAGTGGTGTCGGTGTGGATGGCGTCGATCTGCGGCGGGAAACGCTTGCCGAGTCCCCGTTGCGGGGTGTCGAGCAGGTTCGCCGTGACGGCCCCGGAGCAGGTGACATCGGTGAGCCGCAGTCCAGCGTCATTGGCAACGAGGTGTGCGTAGTTGAGCCCGGATCGCAGGGCCGCCCGTTCCACCAATGGCGGGATGCCCGGCCCGGCGGCGTACGAACTGCCCATCGCCACATACCCCGTCATGGTGTCCGACTCTATTGCGCCGGCTCACGTGGAGTGCGGGAATGGCCAGGTCGGCCTCATGCGGTGTCGTC
>CALFYG010000158.1 GCA_937952095.1 uncultured Micrococcales bacterium
CGCGACCACCAGCGGCGGGGAGGCCAGGTAGTTCATCTTCACGTCCGGGTTGATGCGGCCCTCGAAGTTACGGTTGCCGGAGAGCACCGACACCGCCGCGAGATCCGCACCCTGGATCGCCTCGCTCAGCTCGGTCGGCAAGGGCCCGGAGTTACCGATGCAGGTCGTGCAGCCGTAGCCGACGATGTCGAAGCCGAGCTTCTCCAGATATGGCAGCAGTCCGGACTTCTCGTAGTAGTCGGTGACGACCTGCGACCCCGGAGCCAAGGTGGTCTTGACCCACGGCTTGCGGGTCAAGCCGGCCTCGACGGCCTTCTTGGCCAGCAGTGCCGCACCGAGCATCACCGAGGGGTTCGACGTGTTGGTGCAACTGGTGATGGCGGCGATCACCACGGCACCGTGTCCGATGGTGACCTCCTGTCCCTCCAACGTGAGGGTGGCGGTCTTGTCCGGTTCCTGGGTGTAGGTCGGCAGCGCCTCGGCGAACGAGGTGGCGGCCGCGTCGAGAGTGACCCGGTCCTGCGGACGCTTGGGACCGGCCAGACTCGGCACGACGTCGGCGAGGTCGAGTTCGAGGTATTCGGAGTAGGCAGGCTCCCGGCTCGCGTCGTGCCACAGGCCCTGCGCCTTCGCGTACTCCTCGACCACCGCGATCTGCTGGTCGCTGCGCCCGGTGAGTCTGAGGTACGCCAACGTCTCGTCGTCGATCGGGAAGATCGCCACGGTGGAGCCGTATTCGGGACTCATGTTGCCGATGGTCGCCCGGTTGGCCAGCGGAACAGCCGCCACGCCCTCGCCGTAGAACTCCACGAACTTGCCGACGACGCCGTGCTGGCGCAACATCTCCGTGATCGTGAGCACCAGGTCGGTGGCGGTCGCGCCAGGGGGCAGCTCGCCCGTGAGCTTGAAGCCGACCACTCGGGGGATCAACATGCTGACCGGCTGGCCCAGCATCGCCGCCTCAGCCTCGATGCCGCCGACGCCCCAGCCGAGCACACCGAGGCCGTTGACCATGGTCGTGTGCGAGTCGGTGCCGACGCAGGTGTCCGGATAGGCCTGACCGTTGCGGACCATCACCACGCGTGCCAGGTGCTCGATGTTGACCTGGTGCACGATGCCGGTGCCCGGCGGGACCACGCGGAACTCATCGAACGCACTCTGCCCCCAGCGCAGGAACTGGTAACGCTCACGGTTGCGCTCGTACTCCAGCGCCACGTTGAGCTGCAGTGCCTGCGGGGTCCCGAAGTAGTCGGCGATGACGCTGTGGTCGATGACCAGTTCGGCCGGGGCAAGCGGGTTGATGCGGGCCGGGTCGCCGCCCATCTCGGTGAAGGCCTCGCGCATCGTGGCGAGGTCCACGACACACGGCACACCTGTGAAGTCCTGCATGATCACCCGCGCCGGGGTGAACTGGATCTCCTGACTCGGCGCAGCCGTGGCGTCCCAGGCAGCCAGTGCGCGGATCTGGTCGGCCGTGACGTTCGCGCCGTCCTCGGTCCGCAGCAGGTTCTCCAGCAGCACCCGATGGGTGTACGGGAGATTCAGTTCGCCGAGGGCGTCGAGTCGGAAGATCTCGTATGACTCCCCACCCACCTGCAACTGCGACTTGGCACCGAAACTGTCGAGGCTTGCCACTGCTTCTCCCATCGCTGGTCGGTCGGCCACCAGCCTAGTTGCTCAGCGGGAGGTACTCGCCGTCGACCTCAGACGCACCACTGTCTCCACGTGCGCCGTCCCCGGGAAGAGGTCGAAACCGCGCAGGTGATCGGGCCGGTACCCACGTGCGTCGAACAGCGCGAGGTCCCGGGCCAAGGTGGATGGTTCACAGGAGACGTAGACGACCGTGGCCGCCCCGGTCTCGGCCACTGCCCTGATGACATCCTTGCCCGCACCTGCACGCGGCGGATCAAGAACAACGAGGTCGGCATCCGTGGCGCGCCATTGCCGCACATCGCGTGCGATCACCTTCACACGGTCATCGCCGGCGGCGTTGCGGCGAGCATGCGCCGCGGCCCGCCGATCGCCTTCCACCAGCACCAGTCGCTGCACCTCTTCGCCGAGCAGGCTCAATCCCAGAAGTCCCACCCCCGCGTAGAGATCCACGATCGACCCTCCTGGATCGACCAGGCTGCGGACCTCCTCGACCAACACGTCGGGGGCCAGCCGGTGCGACTGCCAGAAGCCGTCGACGGCGCGGGTGAAGAGGCGGCCCTGCACATCGTGGACGTGCTCCTGGGGGCCGTCGACCTCCCGGCTTCCGTCCTGGTGCCGGACGAGCAGGGCCCTGCCCGCATCACTGACACTCACGTGGACGTCGGCCCCGGCCGGCCACTGCCGCGCGAGCAACTCGGCGACCTCGAGTTCCGAAGCGGCCTGCATGCAGTCCCCTACCGGGACGATGTGATCGCTGCGGGCCCCATGGAAACCGAGCCGGCCCTCACCGTCGGCGTGCAGCGTCATCCGAGTCCGCCACCCCGCCTCAAGGCCCAGAGAAACCACCGGAACCTGCTCGACCACGCCCCCGATGCGCTCAAGCGTCTCCGACAGGATCTGCGACTTCAGGACCAGTTGCTCATCCGGCGTGGTGTGCAGCCAACTGCACCCACCGCATTGATCCGGCCCGAACCACGCACACGGACTCTCACGGCGCTGCGGATGCGGGTCGTGCTGGACCGCGACCGCATCAGCGCGCAGGAACCGGCCGGAGTCCTCAGTGACACGTGCGGTGACCGTCTCGCCGGGAAGGCTGTAACGGCAGAAGACCACCTGTCCGTCGAGCCGTCCGACACAGGATCCGCCGTGTGCCGGTTTGTCGACGCGCAGGACGACCTCGGACACAGCTCAGTCCCGGGGCTGGGCCGGGATACCCCGATAGATGGCCCCGGGCGCCTCTGCCTCCACCTTGTCGGCGACCCGATCGCTGGACTCCAACTGCCACGGCACGCTGACCACCATCACACCGGGGGTGAAGAGCAGACGGCTCTTGAGCCGCAGGGCGCTCTGGTTGTGCAGGAGGTGCTCCCACCAGTGGCCCACCACGTACTCGGGCACGTAGACGGTCACGAGGTCACGCGGACTCGCGCGCCGGAAGTTGCGCACGTAGTCCACCACCGGCTTCGTGATCTCGCGGTAGGGACTCTCGAGCACCTTCAGGCTCACCGGGATCTCCCGGCGCTCCCACTCCTCGATGATCGCTTCAGAATCACCCGGACTGACCTCCACGGTCAGGGCCTCGAGGGTTGACGGCCGGGTGGCTCGGGCGTATGCCAGAGCCCGCAGGGTGGGCTTGTGGATCTTGGCCACCAGCACGATCGCGTGCACCCGGGCAGGCAGGAGGAAACGCTCATCATCCAGCGGCGTGAGCTCGATCGCGACCTTCTCATAGTGCCGCTGGATCGCCTTCATGATGATGAAGAGCACGGGGATCGCGATGCAGACGATCCACGCGCCGCGCGTGAATTTTGTCGCGAGCACGATGACCAGCACACTTCCGGTCATCACGAAGCCGATGCTGTTCACGATCCGGCGTCGCGTGTACTGGCCACGGACGGTGGGGTCCTCCTCCGTGGACAGCAGTCTCGTCCAGTGCCTGATCATCCCGAGTTGGCTCAGCGTGAAACTGATGAACACACCGACGATGTAGAGCTGGATCAGGGCCGTGACGCTGGCCTCGAAGATGTAGACGAGAACGATCGCCAGGAATGCCAGCGAGACGATGCCGTTGCTGAAGGCCAAGCGGTCGCCACGGTTGTGCAACTGCCGCGGCAGGTAGTTGTCCTGGGCCAGGATCGAGCCGAGGACCGGGAACCCGTTGAAGGCGGTGTTCGCGGCCAGAACCAGGATGAGCGCGGTCACGGTCGAGACGTAGATGAACATCACCGGAAAGTTGCTGAAGACCGCCTGGGCGATCTGCGCGATGACGGTCTTCTGATCCTCGCCGGGTGGCAGTCCGATCAGGTCAGCGTTGTTCTCCGCCACCTTCACCTTGGTCACCAGCGCCAGGATCGTGATCGACATGAACATGGTGACGCTGAGCACGCCGAGCATGACCAACGTGGCCGCGGCGTTCTTGCTCTTGGGCTTGCGGAACGCGGGAACCCCGTTGGAGATGGCTTCGACACCGGTGAGGGCCGTGCACCCGGACGAGAACGCCCGGGCCAGCAGGAACACCAGTGCGGCGCCGGCGAAGGTCGCCTCGGGTTCGATCTCCCAGTTGGCGGATTCCGCGAGCATCGTGTCCCCCGCGGCCCACCGCACCGCCGCGGTGATGATCATCGCGAAGATGCCGAAGATGAAGGCATAGGTCGGGATCGCGAAAAGGGTTCCCGACTCCCGCACACCCCGCAGGTTCAGCAGTGTGACGATGATGATCATCCCGATGGTGAGCGCGACCAGATGCTGGCCGAACCAGGGGATGGCTGAGGCGATGTTCGCGGAGGCTGCGGACATCGATACAGCGACGGTGAGGATGTAGTCCACGAGGAGCGCACTGGCGACGGTCAGACCCGCATTGGGTCCGAGGTTCTTGGTGACTACCTCGTAGTCGCCGCCACCGCTGGGGTAGGCCTGCACATTCTGCCGGTAGGACGCGACCACGACCAGCATGACGGCAACGACGCCGAGGGCAACCCAAGGCGAGTAGGCGAAGAACGCCAGCCCGCCCAGCGACAGAACCAGCAGGATCTCCTGGGTCGCGTAGGAGACCGACGACAGCGCGTCGCTGGCGAACACAGGCAACGCGATGCGCTTGGGTAGCAGCGTCGAGTGCAGTTTGTCGCTGCGCTGCGCCCGGCCGAGCAGAAGCTCCTTGGGTGTGAGCACGACACCGATCGTAGACCGGTGAGCACCCGACTCGGCGCGCGAGTAGCGTTGGACTGTGCATTTCGTGGTGATGGGCTGCGGCCGGGTCGGTTCCCGGCTGGCGCGCAATCTCGATGAACTCGGTCACTCGGTGGCGGTCATCGACCAGGCGGCGACATCCTTCAGCAGGCTGGGGTCCAGTTTCGAGGGCAAGACGGTGGCCGGTATCGGCTTCGACCGGGACACACTGCTCACGGCCGGCATCGAGGAGGCGCAGGCGTTCGCCGCGGTCAGCAGCGGCGACAACTCGAACATCGTTGCGGCGCGCGTCGCCCGGGAGAAGTTCAACGTCGAACGTGTGGTCGCCCGTATCTACGATCCCCGCCGGGCGGCCATCTACGCACGGCTCGGCATCCCGACGGTGGCGACCGTGGCCTGGACGACCGAGCAGATGATGCGCCACCTGCTGCCGGGGGATCCGGCGCAGTTGTGGACAGACGAGACCGGCGCGGCCGTCATGCACCGGGTGGACCTGAATCGCACGTGGTACGGCCGCCGTGCTGAGGAGCTCACGTTCGGCTTGCCGTCACGCGTGGCCATGATCTACCGCGAGGGCGGGGTCATCGTCCCCACGGCTGACAGCGTGCTCCAAGAGGGCGATGAGCCGATCCTGTTGAGCGCGAAGGAAGCCCTCGACGAGGTCAACGAACACTGTGCAGCCAGGGCGGTGGATCCGGAATGAAGGTGGCCATCGCCGGTGCCGGCAAGGTGGGCAAGTCGATCGCCCGGGAACTCGCAGGGATCGGCCACGACGTCCTGCTCATCGACCGGGACGCCGTTCTTGTCGAGAAGTCGCGCATCGAAGGCGTGGACATCGTCAAGGCAGATGCCTGTGAGATGGCGTCCTTGGACCTCGTCGGCCTGGAGCAATGTCAGGTGGTCGTGGCCGCCACCGGCGACGACAAGGTCAACCTGGTGGTCTCGCTGCTGGCCAAGACCGAATACGGCGTACCTCGAGTGGTCGCCCGTGTGAACCACCCGAAGAACGAATGGCTGTTCGACGAGATGTGGGGTGTCGACGTGGCGGTGTCCACGCCGCGCCTGCTCAGCGCACTCGTTGAGGAAGCGGTCGCGGTCGGCGACCTCGTACGCCTGCTCACCTTCCGGCAGAGCAAGACGAACCTGGTGGAGATGACACTTCCCCATGACTCGAACGTCATAGGCATGGCCGTGGGCGACGTGGAGTGGCCCGTCGACACCGCGCTCGTCGCGATCCTTCGGGAGGACCGGGTGATCGCCGCCACCGGCGACGACCCCCTCGAGGTCGGTGACGAGTTGCTGTTCGTGGCCACCGAGGAGCAGGAGACGGCCCTCGGCGACCTGCTGCACTGAAGTCGTCAGCGGATTGCGCGCACTGCCAACTCGTGACTATGTGCGAGCCGCCTCAGCGGATGCGCGCGCAGGGTTTGGGGCCCCGCACCGGCAGCCCCCCGAGCGTTTCCAGTTCGCCGGCGATCGCCTGTCCGGCAGCCCATCCTGAGGCCTGCACGTCGCCGTAGGTGAGGACACGTTGCCTCGCAGGGGCGCGCAATGCTCCGTACGGCGAACTTGTGGCGACCCAGACATCAGCCGCGCCCGGCGAACCGGCGGAGACCACGACCCGGGTCGGCCCCGACCCGACGCCGGCTGCACGCAACCCCTGCCGCACGCCCTCGGCGGCGGGTCCACTGCCCACCACCGTGGCGCCCCGGGCCACGAGATTCCGGCAGGCCCCGAGCACCGTGATGCCCGCGGCAGCAGTCCGCCTCGCGGTGTTACGCGATTGCTTCTTGTTCGGTGCACTCGGGTACTTCAGACCGGTGGAGAGCAACCCGAGCCGGTCCTTGGCCGCAAGCACATGCACGACCGCGTCGCGCACCCTCGTCTTCGACAGTCCCGGGCTGTTGCGCACCTGGGCCACCGCAGTCGCTGGATCGTTGGGCATGAGCAGGACATCGATCCCGGCGGCGATCACGTCCCGGTACAGGTTGGGGCGACTGGCGACCGCCCCCATCCCCAAGGAGTCGGTGACCACGAGGCCGTCGAACCCCATGTCGTCACGCAGGATTCCGGTGACGATCTCTTTGGAGACGGTGGCCGGCCGATCATCGACCGCTGGCACCGTCACGTGCGCCACCATGATCGCCGGCACCCCGGCATCGATCGCGTCCTGGAACGGCGGGAGGTCGATCCGATTCATCTTCGCGCGGGAGTGGGTGACCTTCGCCAATCCGAGGTGACTGTCGGTAGCAGTGTCTCCGTGCCCGGGGAAGTGTTTGGCGGTGGACAGCACATTCGACGTCTCGAACCCTGCCACCTGACCCGTCACGGCATCACCGACAACTCCCGGGAAAGCTCCCGGGGACCGGATGCCGATGACAGGATTGCTCGGCCGCACGTTGACGTCGGCCACGGGTGCGAAGTCGATGTTGACCCCTCCGGCGGCCAGCCACCGCCCGGTCAGGTCCGCGATC
>CALFYG010000159.1 GCA_937952095.1 uncultured Micrococcales bacterium
CGGTGGCGATGACCTCGGCCAACAGCCGCGCGCCCAGGCCCTGGCGGCGCGCTGTCGGGGCCACGCCGATGTCCAGCAGCTCGGCTTCGTCCAGCACCTGCGACCACACGGCAAAGCCCAGCAGCGCGCCCGCGCCATCGCGCAGGCCCAGCAATTGATGGCCGGCAGCGCATGAATCGACAAACTGCGCGGCGCGCCAGGGGTAATCCGCCACTTGCGCCGCCAGCGCTGCCAGCTCGGCGGCGTGTTCTGCCGTCAATACCGTGATGGCGCTCATGCGGCGGCCAGTCGCTCGTGCTCCTCAAACTCGACAAACGCGTGCTCCTGCTGTCGCAGTGCTCGGGCACCAAGGGAGGCGCGGGCGCCATCGCCAGTCGGCGTTCGCATCCTCTCGTTCATGTCTGCCAACTACATCACGGACATCGACGAGTTCGCCGAGACGATCGTTGGCGTCCCCGCGGATGAGTTCAGGTCGTGGATTTTTGATTCGGTCGATCCCGACTCGCTTCCTGTCAAGCCGGTGTTGTTGTGCGCGGAGGCGCTGGGCACGAACGCCGAATACCTCCTATGCATTTCCGACGACCCGCGGCCAGGAGAAATGCTGAACTACGACGAAAGCGTGATCCTCTTCGCTTTCCGGGCCATCACCGACTCCGCGGTGCGGCGGGCCCGGGAGATCATGTCCCCCGGGTTCTTGACGGCCTCCATGGTCAGGGGTCCGAGACCGCGGATCGCATCCTCGGCGGTGCGCGCCACCCATCCCACGTTGTTGCGGATCACGGCCTCCAGGAAGCCGGTCGTGTCCAGCACCGCAGGCTCCGGCTCCTCGGGCATAGGGCCAAGATCCGCGCCGTCCGGCGTGAAGTCGAACAGTGCCAGACCGAGTTGGACCGCACCTTGCCCGTCCGCGATGGCGTGGTGGAGCTTCATGATCAACGCCGCCCTGCCACCCGGCAGCCCCTCCAGGAGCGTCGCGCGCCACAACGGTCGGTCCCGATCGAAGTCGGCCATACTCTGGCGGCGGGCATCCTCGAGGACATCCGCCCAGGTGGAGCCCTTCGGCATGCTGAAACGTCGCATGTGGAACGAGAGGTCGAAGTCGGGATCCACCACCAGACGTGGGGTCTGCAGACCGATCGGACCCTCGACCACCCGCGAACGCAGGATCGGCGCGAGTCGGGTGGCCCGCTCGAACCGCTGCTTCATCACATCCCAATCGGGGCTGGAGTCCAGCACCAGCAGGCCGATCATGGTCGAGCGCATCACGGGGTCGTCGGTGGCCATACGCCACGTCGCGAAGTCCCAGCCGGACAGGCGTTTGGCTTCGACGGTCGCCTGCTTTCCGCGCAGCGGGGATGGCTGCTTGCGGGCTTTGCGCGTGCTCGTCGCGGCCGCCTTCTTCGCAGGGGCTTTCTTGGCGGTGCGCTTGGCCGCAGTCTTCTTGGCGGCGGTCTTCTTGGCGGCGGTCTTCTTCGCGCTGGTCTTCTTCGCGGGAGCCTTCGTGGCGGACTCCGTGGTGGGACTCTTCTTCGCGGCGGGTTTCGTGGGTGCCTGGGCCGCGGTCTTCTTCGCCTTCGGAGCCGCGGTCGACTTCTCGGTCCCCGTCGGTTTGTCGCTCGCCACGTCTCCTCCTCCTCCTGCCAGTACGCCTACGCTATCGCCACACCGTACGTTCTCGCCGGGTGCCGACCCCCGTCACGCATCGACCTCGGCCATGACCTCGTCCGACACGTCGAAGTTGGCGTACACGTTCTGCACGTCGTCACTGTCCTCCAACGCCTCGAGCAGGCGGAAGATCTTCGCGGCGCCGTCGGCCTCGAGCGGCACGGTGACACTGGGCACGAACTGCACTTCCGCCGAGTCGTAGTCCAATCCCGCATCCTGCAGGGCGGTACGGACGGCGACCAGATCGGTCGGCTCGCTGATCACTTCGAAGGTCCCGTCGAGGTCGTTCACCTCCTCGGCCCCGGCATCCAGGACGGCCATGAGAACGTCGTCCTCAGTCAGACCCGTTGCAGGCACGAGGATGACACCCTTGCGCGTGAACAGGTACGAGACCGACCCGGGATCCGCCATCGACCCGCCGTTGCGGCTCATCGCCACGCGCACTTCGCCGGCCGCACGGTTGCGATTGTCGGTCAGGCACTCCACGAGGACAGCCACACCGTTCGGGCCGTAGCCCTCGTACATGATGGTCTCCCAGTCGGACCCTCCGGATTCAGCACCGGAACCGCGCTTCACGGCACGATCGATGTTGTCCATGGGCACGGAGTTCTTGCGCGCCTTCTGGATCGCGTCGTAGAGAGTGGGGTTCCCATCCGGGTCCCCGCCACCGGTCCGCGCCGCCACCTCGATGTTCTTGATGAGCTTGGCGAACAACTTCCCACGCTTGGCGTCGATGGCCGCCTTCTTGTGTTTCGTCGTCGCCCACTTGGAGTGACCGCTCATGAACCCTCCTGCACCATGTCGACCAGCAGCGCATGGAAGCGCGCGTCGTCCGTCACCTCGGGGTGGAAAGACGTTGCCAGTGTGTTGCCCTGCTTCACCGCCACGATTCTATCCGTGCCGTCATCGCCGGCGACCGTCCCGAGGACGTCGACCTCCGGCCCCACGCGTTCGACCCACGGCGCCCGGATGAAGACAGCGGTGATCGCGGGTCCCGGCAGCGCCGGGACTTCGACGGCCGCCTCGAACGAATCGACCTGCCTGCCGAAGGCATTGCGCCGCACGGTCATGTCGATGGCGCCGAGCGATACCTGGTCCGGGCGTCCGTCGAGGACCTCGGAGGCCAACAGGATCATCCCGGCGCAGGTCCCCATGATCGGCATGCCGTCGGCGATGGCCCTACGCAGGGGACGCTCCAGACCGTTGCGGACGATCAACATGCCGATGGTGGTGGACTCGCCCCCGGGAATGATCAGTCCGGCCACGTCGGCCAGATCCGCCTCGGTCCGGACCTTCACCGCGTCGGCACCGCAGTCTTCCAGCATCCGCAGATGCTCACGGAAGTCACCCTGCAGCGCGAGAACGCCGATCCGCGCGGTCACCAGCCGCGTTCAGCGAGGCGGTGCGGCTCCGGGATCTCCTCCACGTTGATCCCGACCATCGCTTCTCCGAGTCCGCGCGAGACCTTCGCCAGGATGTCCGGGTCGTCGTAGTGCGTCGTGGCCTGCACGATGGCCGCAGCACGTTCCGCCGGATTCCCGGACTTGAAGATCCCGCTGCCGACGAAGACGCCATCGGCGCCGAGCTGCATCATCATCGCCGCGTCAGCCGGCGTGGCGATCCCGCCGGCGGTGAACATCACCACGGGCAGGGTTCCGGTGCGGGCCACCTCTGCGACAAGTTCGTACGGAGCCTGCAGATCCTTGGCCGCGAGGTAGAGCTCGTCCTCCGGAAGTCCGGCCAGTCGCTTCATCTCGTCACGGATCGTGCGCATATGGGTGGTGGCGTTGGATACGTCGCCGGTACCTGCCTCCCCCTTGCTACGGATCATGGCCGCACCCTCTGTGATCCGGCGCAGCGCCTCTCCGAGATTGGTCGCCCCGCACACGAACGGCACCGTGAACTGCCACTTGTCGATGTGGTGGGCGTAGTCGGCCGGGGTCAACACCTCGGACTCGTCGATGTAGTCGACACCGAGGGACTGCAGGATCTGCGCCTCGACGAAGTGGCCGATCCGGGCTTTGGCCATCACGGGGATCGATACCGCCTCGATGATGCCGTCGATGAGGTCGGGGTCGCTCATGCGTGCGACGCCGCCCTGTGCGCGGATATCGGCCGGGACGCGCTCGAGCGCCATCACCGCGACGGCTCCCGCGTCCTCGGCGATCTTCGCCTGCTCAGCGGTCACCACATCCATGATCACGCCGCCCTTGAGCATCTCGGCCATACCGCGCTTGACGCGGGCCGATCCGGTCACGTGCGTGGGGTCAGTCATCTGGGGTTTCCTTTCGGGTCTGCCTCCAATGGTAGGGGCGAACCGCGACATCACCTACTGCGGAGGGCGGATGGCACCTCGTCGTCGAGTTCGACGGTGCGCGGCAACGGGGCGGAGCCCGACAGCCGGAACAGCCGCACCAGGCGTTGTCGGCGTACGGCCAAGCAGGAACGCACGGCATCGTTGTGGAAGCGCCGCGACCAGGCCGCCTTCTGCACAGCCGCCGCAAGCCCGGCCAGCGTCTGCTCACCGTCGGGCTGTGCGGCGATCTCCGCGACGAGATCGGCATCCATCGAGGCCTCCAACGCCCGGGTGAGCGCACTCTCCGAGGCACACCGCGGCGCGGGGAAGTCCGAGCCCGTGGCGCGAGCCTGATTCAGCGCGGAGTCCGCGGCGTCGGCGAGCAGAACCGTCGTCGCGGGATCCAGCCGCCCCGAACTGGCCAGGGCCAGCACCTCATTGGCGCGCTCCATGAACTGTCCCTGCAATGCAGAGCGGGAGGTATCGATCCGATGGTGCAAGCGATCCAGTCGCGCGGCTGTCTGCGACAGGTACAGAACGATCACCGCCACCAGGGCGACGATCAGTACCACCCACAGGACGTCCATCAGGCCTCGTCCCGCGGCCGGGCGAGCCGGCCGACGAACTGGCCACGCATGTCGTTCTCCACCCTCTCCCCGCTCGTGGTGACACTCTCGTAGACCTGCTCGATCTCACGGGCGACCACCGCCCAGTCGAACTGCCGCGCACGCACGCGTCCCGCGCGACGCAACGTCTCACGACGGGCCGGATCGCCGAGTAGTTCGATCACGGTGCGTGCCAGATCCGCGGAGTCCTCGCTGGTGAACATGGCACCGGCCCGGCCGTCCTCAAGAACGCGGGCGAAAGCCTCCAGGTCGCTGGCCACGACCGGTGTGCCGGCGGCCATCGCCTCCAGAAGCACGATGCCGAAACTCTCACCACCGGTGTTGGGCGCGACATAGATGTCGGCACTGGCGAAGGCCCGGACTTTGTCGGCGTCGCTGACCAGGCCCAGGAAGCGGACCTGCCTGCTGACCGCCTCCGGAACGTCTTCGATGGCGTCATCCTGATCACCGGGTCCGGCAACCAGCAGTTGCGTGTCCGGATACACCTCCAGGATCGCCGGCATCGCTTCCAGCAGGACGTGCAGACCCTTGCGGGGCTCGTCGATGCGACCGATGAAGAACAGCGTGGGCGCCGACCTGGGATAACCGTCGAGCGGACGAGCGTCTTCGAAGTCCGCGCACGTCACGCCGTTGGGGATCAGGACCGCATCGCCTCCGAGGTGCTTCACCAACGTCTGGCGGGCAGCCTCGCTCACGGCGATCCGTGCGGAGATCTTCTCCATCGCCGTCTGGACCAGGTAGTAGGCGGCCGTCAACGCCCGAGAACGGGTCTGCGAACTGTGCCAGGTGGCGACGATCGGGCCGCGTGCAGCCCAACAGGCGAGAACGCTCAACGTCGGGCTGGCCGGTTCATGGACGTGCAGGACATCGAAATCCCCGTCCTTGATCCATCGCCGTACCCGCGCCGCGGACACCGGGCCGAAGTTCACCTTCGCCACCGAGCCGTTGTACGGCACGGAGACAGGCTTGCCGCCATCGACCACGAATGGTTCCAGCGGGTAGTCGTCGTCATCGACGGGTGCCAGCACACTGACCTCGTGGCCGAGACGCTGCAAGGCCAGCGCCTGGTCGTGCACGTGTGCTTTGACGCCGCCAGGCGACGTCCAGTCGTACGGACAGACGATGCCGACCCTCACCGTGCCCGCCGGGGATCGAGGTCGGCCAGGAACACCGGTTGCAGCATGTGCCAGTGGCCAGGATGGGCAGAGATTCCCTCTTCGAGGCGGACCGCCATCGACTGGGTGAAGGCATGCGCTGCCTCGATGAAGTCATCGTCGAAACGATCGGCTCGCGTCCAGTCACCGGCGGGACGCTCGACCGGCGGGAAGACGTGGACATGGGCACGGGGACCCTCGTAGTAGAGCGAACAGGCCAGCAGCGGGGCGCCCGTCAACAGCGAGATCGCCGCCGGACCGATCGGCATCTTCGCGGGCTCTCCGAAGAACTCGACCTGCACACCGTGCCGGCTCAGATCGCGGTCGGCAAGTAGTGCGAGCAGTCCGTTCCCACGGACGAGCTCGACCAGTTCGTCGAAGACCCCTTCAGCCCCGGCATGCGGAAGGATCTTCATACCCAACGCCCGGCGGAAGTCGAGGAACTCCTCGTACAACCGCTCAGGCCGCAACCGCTCGGCCACGCTGATCACCTGCGCGAAATGGATGCTGGCCCAGGCACCGGTCAGGTCGTAATTTCCGGCGTGCGGCACCGCGAACACCACACCGTCGCCCGCGTCAAGCGCGTCCTGCAGATAGTGCGCGTTGATCGCGCGGTGGCGGTGCGTGATCTCCTCAGGTGTCCACGACGGCAGCCGGAACGCATCGCACCAGTACCGCAGGTATGAACGCATGCCCTCGTGCGAGACTTCCCGGATCTCGGAATCGGTGGCATCCGGGAGCACCCTGCGTAGGTTCTTCTCGAGTTGTTGCACACCTCCACCACGCCGCCGCCACGCCAGATCCGCGAACCGGTCGAACATCGCGTAGGCCTGCCGCTCCGGGAGCGCGCGCACGATGCGCCATCCGGTCGCATAGGCCCAATAGGTGACCTCATCCTGTGCGTTCATGCGTTGGCCTGCCGATAGACGTGGGCGAATCTCTGCCAGACGGTGATCAGGACCAGCACCGCGAGCACATACAGCGCCGCTGGCAGTACGTACGGGACGCCGAGCCCATAGATGAACGCCGGAATCAGGAGGATCAGCAGTCGCTCCGTGCGCTCAGCGATGCCCACCTTGCAGTCCAGACCCACACTCTCGGCGCGGGCCCGGGCATAGGAGATCAGGAACCCGCCCACCAGACACACGAACGCTGCGACCTGCACACCCACAGACTGGGTGCGGACCGCCCAGATGAGTACCGAACCGAAGATCACACCATCGGCCACCCGGTCGAGACTGGAGTCCAGGAACGCCCCCCACACACCGGTCCTGTTCTGCATCCGGGCCATGGTCCCGTCGAGCATGTCCGAGAACACGAAGAGCACCATGATCAGGATCCCGGGCACGAAGTCGCCGCGCGGGAAGAAGTAGGCGGCCGACGCACTCACCCCGACCGTTCCGATCACCGTGACCGCATCGGGAGACAGGCCGATCTTCAGCAGCCCGCGCGCGATCGGCTCCACGATCTTGGCCACGGCGGCGCGCGCATTGGTCTGATTCAGCATGCGCAAGTCCCTTCGAGGCAGCGTGGCGGCACCAACTCATGCTATTAGTCACGAGGTGTCCA
>CALFYG010000160.1 GCA_937952095.1 uncultured Micrococcales bacterium
CCGTGAGGTAGGCCGCCGCCATTCCAACGACCCCACCTCCGGCCAGCAGCACGGCGATTGCGATGGCGGCGATCGCGACGCGCTGGATGATGATGTTCACCGCGGCGCCGCGCTGGCGGTCGAGCACGCCCGCGGCCGAGCGCACCGCCAGTGAGATGTTCTCCAGACTGAGCGCCAGCGCCATCAACAGCAGCGCGGCCTTGCCGCCCTCCTGTTCGATCGGCCAGACGGCCAGGACTGCCACACCCACCAGGGCGATCAGCAGTCGAAGGCTGACCGACGAGGTCAGGTACTGGGCGGTCTTACGCGGGTCCTTGCCGCCGAGCTGGATGAGGGCCATGTCGAACCCGAACATCCCGAAGGACGCCACCATCATCCCAAGGCCCATCGCCCAGGAGAACTCACCGAAGCCATCGGGGCCGAGGATCCTCGTGGCGACGGCGAACATGCCGAATGACGCGAGCTTGCCAACGATCTCCGCCACGGCGAAGAGCACAGCCGTCCGGGATCGATAGCCAGCACTGCGGCTGCCCGGTTCCACGACCTGCTCGGCGTCCTCCACGACTATTCCTTCGCGTGATCCGGGCTTTGACTTTAGCCGCGGGCCCGTGGCAGCGGCTACTTCGCGACGCGAGAACGGGTGGGAGCCGGTGCCATGATGGGCCCATGTCGCTGGCTAACAGCGCGACAGGACCCGATACCGACGTCCCCGCGCTGCTCGTACGTACAGGACGGCCCGCATGGGACTATGGGGCTCTGGCGACGGTTCGTACCCTGGGCCGCTGGCGGATATCGGTTCTGGTCATGGCGGAACTCTCGGAGCGCGAACTCTTGAGGTCCAAGTATGTTTCGGGTCGCGTGGCAGTTCCACTCAGCCCGGAGGCGCCACCGGAACGCAGTGTGGGTGTTCTGAACGCGGTTGCCGAAACCATCGGGGGTCCCTGCGTGGTGATTGCCGGTGATGACGAGAGCGCGGTCCTGCTGGCAGAACACAGAACGGACATCGATCCTCGTCTGTTGACCTTCGACGTGGCAGCGGATCTGCCTCGTCGCCTTTCGGACAAGGCAAGCCTGGCGGGTGTGGCGTCGGCCGTGGGTGTGGAGTATCCGCGCCATATCGTCAGTACGTCGACGCAGGACATCCGGCGGTTTGTGGACGACGTGGGGTTGCCGGTCATCGCCAAGAGCCCGGAGCCGTACGCCCGGCTCGCAGATTCGGCGGTGCCGTTCACCCGGCTGATCCGTACGGGCACAGAGCTGGCAGACATCGAGCGCGTGGCGGCACAGGGCCACCGCGTGTTCCTGCAGGAGTTCCTCGCGCGAGACGGTGTGCAGTTCTGGTACACCGCTGGGGTCGCCACACACGTCGGTGAAGAACCCGTTGTGTGGACGGGCCGGAAGGTGGCTGCACATCCCGCGGAGACCGGAGTCGGTGTCGTGAACGTTGCTCTTCCCCAGAAGCAGATCGCTGCGCGGATGGCAAACGCCTGCGCGCAGATCGGGTACGTGGGGCCGTTCGACGCCGACTGGGTAGTCGACCCGTCCAGTGGCGCCTTGCATCTCATCGACTTCAACCCTCGACGTGGTGCGCAGTTCCGTCTGTTCACCACCACCAGCGGTCTGGATGGGGTGCGCGCCTGTCATCTGCACCTCACCGGTCGCCGAATCGACTGGGGTGAGCAGGTCTTCGGGCGTCTGCAGGTCGTGGAGAACCTGGCGCTGGCGCAGGGGCGTCGCGGTCGGCCCGGGCGCTACCTCCGCGAGCCAGCGACGGTGGAGCGCAGTTGGTGGGCTGCGGACGACATGTCGCCTGCAGTCTCCATGGCGGGCCAGATGCTTCGCTCCGCAGGACGAAGGATCCTGGGTACGGCGAAAGGACGTGGCTGAGCACATGGCAACGATCGTCATTGCTGAGGATGAGTTCTGGCAGCCGGGAGTTGATTTCGGGGCGGCAATGGGCCGTCGAGGCTACCGGGTCGTGCGGGCCACCGCCTCATCGGCGCAGGACAGGATTCAGAAGCGCTGGGCTGCCTGTGCCGACGAGGTTCTCGCCGACTCTGTCATGCAATCCGGGGCGGTTGCCTCCGAGGTGCTGGAGGTTCTTGAATCACCGGATCTCGTCGATTGGCAGGCTGCCGAGCCGATTGAGTCCTGGCTGTGTCGAAGTGGCTTTGAAGAGCGGCTCCTTCCGTACACTCGGACAACAGGACTCGCTCCCGACGCAGTGATCGACAAGGCATCGCTGGCAGTGTTTTTGCGCCACCACGGCGTGGGCGTTCCTCCGCAATGGACCAGACCCGACGACATTCCGGACCAAGAGTCCGGGCCATTCCTAGTGAAGCCCCTCATGGGAGGGGGCGGTGTGGGCGTTCGTGTTGTGCCGGACGCAGCGGGAGCACGCGCCGCGCTGGCGACGTCCACCGAACCCCTGAAGGTCCAGCCATTCTTGCCAGGAGAACCACTTGATTCGGCGGGGGTGGCGCGCGCTGGTGAGGTCGTTCAGATGCTCACCTACCGGAACCGCATTAACCCTGCGACACCGTTTTCGGCGGCCTTCGGTATCACTGTGACGAGGGATTCGAAACTCGAAGCGGTGACACGTCGAGTCGTAGACCTCCTGGGGATAACGGGCCCCTTTGCCCTTGATGCCGTCGCCGATGCGGAGGGCAATCCGCTCGTCGTGGATGTGAATATCAGGATCTGGGGTTGCTGGACAGCGTGCCATGCTCTGGGCATGGACGTGCTGGGGTCCTACGAGTACGCCCTCGGCAGGGGGGGGACATCCAGGATCATTCAGCGCGCCTGCCGGTGCCTACGCAGAGATCATGCGCCGCCCGCCGCTTGAGGTCGCCACCATCGCCGAACGCGCTCGGTGGCTCGTCCAGCAGGCTTCCCTGATCGGCAGGAGAAGGCGATGGCTAGGGGCAACATGGGCCCGCGCGACCGCACGTGATTCACTTGGTTGGGCTTTGCGCGGGCAGATCCTGGATACAGGCTGACGAAATGCCGCCATTTGGTGGTTCCTGTGCAGGGGCTCATACTGTCTGAGCACCCTCCTGGACGAGGGGGCTAGCTGTAGTGCTCATCTAGGTTGTTGACGGCGTGGCGGCTTGAACAGGTGAGGGTCTTGCTGTCTCGATGGGAGCTACGACAACACCTCATCGAGAGGAAGACCCTCATGCCCCACGCTATCGCGCCACTGACCCCGGAAGGCCGCCGCCGCTTGTATCAGCGTGTCGATGCCGACCGGCCGATCTGTCACTTCGCTGCTGAGGCCGGGTGTCCCGGCAGCGGTGCACGGACGCGGCTCCGACCAACACCGGGCCAGCCAGCGGCGCGCACGCAACCGCCCCGGCTACGTATACCTGCACTCCGCGGTCGACGATCACTCCCGGCTGGCCTACACCGAGGAACTACCCGACGAGAAGGGCATCACGGCCGCCGGGTTCTGGACCCGGGCGGTGGCGTTCTTCGCCGCTCACGGCATCACCACCATCGCCCGTGTGCTTACCGACAACGGATCCTGTTACCGGTCAAAAGTGTTGAACAAGGCCGTGCGTGACACCGGCACCACGCACAAGTACACCCGGCCCCACCGGCCGCAGACCATCGGCAAGGTCCAGCGCTACCAGCGCACCCTGTCCCGGGAATGGGCCAGGTCCCAGGCCTGGGACTCCAACGCCCACCGCAGCGCCCACCTGCAAGCATTCCTCGACCGGTACAACTATCGTCGGCCACACACCGCGCTAGCAGGACTCCCACCGATCAGCCGCTGCCCAGGTGTCACCAACGTGGCTGCCAAGAACAACTAGCGACCAACCGTGATGTCAGCAAGTCCCTGACGCTGGATCAGCCGGCCGCGTAGATCGCCGGAATCTGTGCCAGCGCCGGCTTCACGGTGCCTTTGGGGGTGATCAGTCCGTAACCCGAGGAGTTGGTGGTGTTGTTGTCCGCGAGTTCGCGGTACCAGAAGACCCGGGTCACGTAGGGCCACTCGGTCTTCACGATGCGAAGCGTCTCGGCCAGGTACTTCGCCTGGGTGGTCTGACTCACCCCGAGCTGCCAGTTGGCCGTGCCGATTGAACCGACCCGCCATCCGAACTCGGTGAACCACATCGGTTTGTCCTCGCCGGCGTTGAGCATCGCCTCGCGCAGTGCCGGGATGTGGCGCAAGCGCCAGATGGTCCCGTCGTCGGCGGTGTTGGGGGACAGGTCGCCCACCGCCATGTACGGGTGGACACCCATGACGTCGTACTTGCCGGTCGCGCCAGCAGCCAGGGCCTTCTTGATCCACGGCACGTCCACGAACTGGGTACCTGCGAAGACCACGCGTGCCTGCGGGTTACCGGCCTTGACGCCGCGGTAGCCGGATGCCAGGACCTGTGCGTAGACAGCCGGGTCAGCTCCACGCATGAAGTCGTTGTGGTTCGGCTCGTTCCAGATCTCCCAGTTCTTCACCTGCGGGAAGCGGGCAGCTGCCTGTGTCAGGAAGGTCTCCCACTGCGCCAGTTGGGCGCTGCCCTTCGGCGGGATGCGACTGTCGGAGGATCCGGTGACCCAGGACGGGGTCATCCAGATCATGACCATCGGATCCATGCCATGGTCAGTGATCATCTTCAGCACGCGGGTCACGAAGTCGGTACCCCAGTTGTCGAACGAGGCCGACGTGGGCTGCAGCATCGCCCACGAGACGTCCAGGCGGACTGTGGTGACTCCATTGGCCTTCAACTTGTCCAGGACCATGGCGCGCTTGCTGTCGGTGTAGGAGGACCACATCCCGTGGAACTGCGTGCCGAAGGTGGGCAGTGAACCGGTGGAGGTTGCCGCCGCGCTCTGTGTGGTCTGCGCGGCTTTGAGGGTCCCAGGGGCCTTCGCGCTCAATGTGGACTGCGAGAAGCCGGCTCCCTGACCGGTCACCGGAATGAGATCGCGCGGCCCGGCCATGGCCGGGGTGGAGACGAGTGCGGCGATCAGACCCGCGATCAAGCCGATCGTGATGCTCCCTGCGTTCCTGATGCCCTTACTCAGTGTTTCGGCGTGCGGCATACCGGCATCAACTCCCCTCGCCGGGCATCACCCGAACGGGTGACACGGAGCACTGTATTGACTGGTTCCTGTTCGTCGCCACTCAGATGCGTCGCGCAGACTCACCGCTGTCTGGACCGCTAGGGTCTAGCCGTGAGTGCTGGGGACGAGAGTGCCGTGACTCCTAGGCGGTTGCTCGCACAGTGGCCGGTGATGCTTGTCGTCTTTGTGCTCGTGTTCGGTGGTCTGGCTTACTACATCGCATCGACGCCCGTCCGCTACGCGTCCAATTCGGTCGTGGCCTTCCAGCCCCAGCCCGGCCGCGCGGATGGACGGGACTTGATCTCGCTGTTGATCCAGACCTACCCGGAACTGGTCTCTTCGGAGAAGTCAGTGGACCTCGCCGCGGCTGCAGCGGGGGTGAGCCCCTCGGAACTGCGCGCCGGCCTCGACGCCCAGATCCCTCCCTTGACGCTGACCATGACGATCAGGACCGAACTAGGCGATGCGAGGGCGGCGCAGGTGGCCAATCAGTCTCTGGTCGACCAGGTGATCGTGCAGGGCGACAAGGACCCATACCTGGTGGCCACAGCGATCTCCAACGCCAACTTCGACGATGCGCCCGCTGGGGTGTCCCGGAAGCTGCTCTACCTCGTGAGTCTGATTCTCGCGGCGGGCACCGCTCTGATCGCTGGACTTGTCGCGATTCGTGTTCGGGCAGCCTTCGCCGACAGTCGGGACAGCGACTAGATCTGCCTCTTCTGGGTATGTGCGGCAGGGACCACCCGATCTAGTGATAACGGGTGTTCATCTGTCAAGGAATCAGTGGCCTCTACCGATGGGGCGGTGAGGGCATCTGGACTCCGCAGTCGCTCCGGTGATGGCGGTCAGGTGCATGGCTGCGAAGGAGGACCTGTCATGGGCACCGCCACCATCAGCGGGATGCCGTTGAGACAGCGTTTCCACCTGTCCTCCCGGCGGCAGACCTTCTCGCTCGCCGCGGTGGATGTTGTCACCATGGCCGCCGTTGTCTTCTTGTGGCACCCGCCGGCGTTCGCTCTCGACATCCTCGGCCTGGCGCTGCTGGTCATCATTCGCTGGCGACTTGGTCTGTACCGCGCGCGTTTCCACTTGAGCGCGCTCGATGAGTTCCCCCGGGCGATCGAGGCCGGCTTCCTGGCTGCCGGGATCTATGCACTGTTCGGTCTGATCAGCCAGTTCAACGTCACTCTCCCCGACATCGCATGGCTCACGGCCACCGGTGTCGCACTGGCCCTCCTGCGGGTTCCCCTGTACGTGATACTGCGTGACCTGCGACGCAACGACCTCGCTCGGGAGCGGATGCTGCTCGTGGGCGGCGGGCTCGTGGCCGACGCCATCGCCGACATGGCGGAGGACAACCCCGACTACGGGCTCGACCTGGCCGGCCGTGTGCCCGACCTGCTGGATGTCGATCTCGAGCAGGCGGCCATCGACACGAACTCGAGCACCGTGCTCGTCGCCTTCTCGCGAGCCTCCGAGGCGCGCGAGGTGTTCGAGATCCGGCGTGGGCTGGCCGTTGGGCTCACGATCATGGCAGTGCCCCGGTACTTCGACCTCATCGGCGAGGATCGCGCGGATGACGAGGTCTTCGGCGTTCCGGTGCTGCGGCTCGGTGCTGGACATCCCACCATCGGCCTGGCGGTCAAGCGCGGCATGGACATTCTGCTCGCCGCGACGGCGCTGGTTCTGCTCAGTCCGCTCCTGGCGGTGGCCGGCTTCCTTGTGAAGCGGGAGACCGGTGGCGACCTTCTCTTCCGGCAGACCCGTATCGGCATGGGTGGCAAAGCGTTCGAGCTCCTGAAGCTGCAGACCATGAAGCCGGTCTGCGAATCGACCTCCGACACCACGTGGAGTGTCACCCCGGACAGCGACCGGTTGGGGCCGGTGGGATCCTTCCTGCGCAAGACCTCGATCGACGAGCTTCCGCAGTTGTGGAACATCTTGCGCGGCGACATGTCCTTCGTCGGCCCCCGCCCGGAGCGGCCGTTCTTCGTGGAGCAGTTCTCCGAGCAGTACGCCCACTACGAGGACCGCATGCGGATGCCCGCGGGTCTGACCGGCCTGGCGCAGATCCACGACCTGCGCGGTGACACCTCCATCGACGACCGCGCGCGGTTCGACAACCGCTACGAGGACCACTGGAGCCTGTGGTCGGACATCAAGATCATCCTCAAGACCGTGCCCAAGGTGTTCAAGGGTTCCGGCGGCTGAGGCCGCGCCAGCGGGCCGTGCCTTCCTGAGTCATCGGTGAGCAGTTCGCAGATCCGTGAGCGGTTCGCCGCCTGCCGAAGCGCTCACGGATCTGCGAACCGCTCACGGATGCGCGGCGCAGCAACTGCGGCGGGCGTGCGTGCCCACCCCACCCGCTACACTGGAACAACGGCCACTGAACGGACGCTCGGTGGACCGCCATTGTCATTGCGTCCGCGTAGGAATCGGAAGTACCCAAATGGACACTGCCACCAAGCAGAAGATCATCGGTGAGTACGCCACGGCTGACGGCGACACCGGAAGCCCCGAGGTGCAGGTCGCTCTGCTGAGCCACCGCATCTCGCACCTCACCGAGCACCTCAAAGAGCACAAGCACGACCACCACAGCCGCCGCGGACTGCTGCTGCTCGTGGGCCGTCGGCGCCGACTGCTCGACTACCTGGCTCGCACCGACATCGAGCGCTACCGTTCGTTGATCGCGCGGCTCGGTATCCGCCGATAACCTGATCGAGGGGAGTGGCCATGGCTGCTCCCCTCGACTCATACCACCCCAACGGGGCTGCCTCGAACGCCTCGGTCCTCGGTGGTGATGGCCCGCAGCACGCGGACCGTCTCGATCGAAGACCGGCGCGGGTGGCCCCCTGAAACAGAAGGAGGGCCCGTGGAGGGTTCCAACATCGAATTCGCCGAGACAGTCCTGGACAACGGACCGTTCGGCACCCGCACCGTCCGGTTCGAGACCGGACGCCTCGCCCGGCAGGCCGCCGGGTCGGCCGTCGCCTACCTCGACGGCGACACCATGCTGCTGTCGGCGACGACGGCCGGCAAGTCCCCGAAGGACCAGTTCGACTTCTTCCCGCTCACCGTGGACGTGGAAGAGCGGATGTACGCGGCCGGGCGCATCCCCGGCTCGTTCTTCCGCCGGGAGGGCCGCCCCAGCGAGGACGCCATCCTCACCTGCCGCCTGATCGACCGCCCGCTGCGCCCGACCTTCGTGAAGGGCCTGCGCAACGAGGTCCAGGTCGTCATCACCGTGCAGTCGCTGAACCCGGACAACCCCTACGACGTGCTGGCCATCAACGCCGCGTCGATGTCCACCCAGCTGTCGGGTCTGCCCTTCAGCGGCCCGATCGGGGCCGTGCGTGTGGCCCTGATCGGTGAGCGGTGGGTCGCGTTCCCGAGCCACTCCCAGATCGAGGACGCCGTGTTCGACATGGTCGTCGCCGGTCGTGTGGTCGGTGACGACGTCGCCATCATGATGGTTGAGGCCGAGGCCACCGAGGCCGCCGTCGAACTGGTGCGCGGTGGCGCCCCGGCGCCGACCGAGACCGTGGTCGCCGAGGGCCTCGAGGCCTCGAAGCAGTTCATCCGGCAGCTGTGCGAGGCACAGTCCGACCTCGCTTCCCGCGCCGGCAAGGAGACCCGCGAGTTCCCGGTGTTCCTCGACTACCAGGACGACGCCTACGCAGCCGTCGAGGCCGCAGCGTCCGAGAAGGTGGCGCAGGCGCTGACGATCGCTGACAAGCAGGAGCGTGAGAACGCCCTCGACGCGATCAAGGACGAACTCGCCGAGCAGCTCGCCGAGCAGTTCGAGGGTCGTGAGAAGGAGGTCAGCGCCGCGCTGCGTGCGGTGACCAAGAAGCTGGTGCGCCAGCGGATCCTGCGCGACAAGGTTCGCATCGACGGCCGCGGGCTCACCGACATCCGGGCGCTGTCCGCCGAGGTCGACGTGATCCCGCGTGCACACGGTTCGGCGCTGTTCGAGCGCGGAGAGACCCAGATCCTGGGCGTCACCACGCTGAACATGCTGCGCATGGAGCAGCAGCTGGACACGCTCAACCCCATGACGCGCAAGCGCTACATG
>CALFYG010000161.1 GCA_937952095.1 uncultured Micrococcales bacterium
TCCTGCAAGCCGTCGGCCAGGTAGAACCGGAGATCCGCCACCGTCGGCGACGTCAACCCGTTCGCCGTCAGGTGCGCCTGCAAACGCGCCGGCACCGCGTCCTCGAGGTAGGTGCGGATCGCCTCGCGGATGTATTCGTGGCCTCTCACTTGATCGCCTTCCGCATGTGGTCGCGCACGACGTCGATCCAGGCGCGCTTCTCGGCGGCACGCAACGGCGGCACCGCACGACGCGGCGGTGTGCCGCCGTGGCCGACCGTGTTCAGCACCGCCACGTTCCAGACGCGCTTGGCATTGGCGGGGGCGCCGAACGCCGCACCGCGCTTCTTCTTCCAGATCGGGCTGCGGCCGTTGATGCCCTCGCGCATGATGCCGGTCTGCACCAGCGGGGACGCGCCCTCGGCAATCGTGGACGGCGCACGCGGCGCCCACTTGCCCCAACCGTTGGAGTCGAACACCGAATCCTGACGGGCGGCGAACTTGCCACCCAACTCGTCGAACGTCGGGCTGATGTCGTCGGCGGCGTCGGACACCTTGTCGAGTTTCGCCTCGACGCCGTCCATGCCGATGACAGCCTTGCCGTCCATGTCAGAACGCCGGGTTGTACTTGAGTTGAACCATCTCCAGCACGACACGGTCGGCCTCGGACAGAATCTTCGACAGCATCTGCGGCGATGCCGTGTACGACAACCCCTCCGGCCCGCTGTAACTGGCGCGGTCCTGGGGGTTGGTGAACCACTGCGCCGCGATCCGCAGCGCCACGCCACGGGCGGCAAGGATGTCCTCGTCGTCGACAGGCTGACCGGACACCGGCGGGTCGACCGTGTAGTCGGTCACCGTCGCCGTCGCCGGATCGAACCCGATGCGCTGCACCACGAACGCACGCGCGAACTCCACGGCGGCAGCAGCCGACGAGGCGTCCTTCGCGGCGATCTGCCGCTGCAAGTATTCCTCCAGCAGATCCACGGTGATCAGCGCATCGGGGACGACAACAGGCATCGTGGCTCCTTAGCGGGTTTCGGGCGCCGGTCGCTTCGACCGCGCCTTCGGTGCCGCCGCCTTCTCCGGTTCGGGGGCAGCAGCGGGGATCGCCAGACCGGCGGCGATGAGGTCTTGTGCTTCGGCATCCGGCAGGTCGACGACGCCGCCAGCAGCGGGCCAGTCCTCCCCGTTGCGGGTGCCGGTGATGAGAACGCGCATCTGTACGCGCATAGGTTGATCTCCTCAGTAGGTGGGCGGCGGGCCGCGAGAGGTCGACCCGCCGCCCTAGGCGTTAGTGACGTACCGCAGCGCGGCAGTCAAGATCGTGGGGTCGTCTTTGAGTAGTCCGACCGCCATGTTGCAGTTGCTGCACAGGAGCCCTCGAACACACTCACCGCAGGACTTCGTTCCAGGGCAGCAGGAATGATCGTGGTCGACGTGGAGCGACTGACCGCTCGTTCCCTTGCCGCTAGGCGGTTTGCCGCAGATGGCGCAGACGCCGTGTTGCGCCGCAAGCATCTCGTCGTAACGCTCGACCGTGATGCCGTACCTGCCGATGTTTGCGCGGCGGCGCTTCTGCCTGCGAGTCTCGTCATCCAAAGTGCCATCGAGTCTGCGGGCCGCATTCTTGCGGTCGTTACGCTCACGCTGCACATCCGACTGGCAATCGCCGCAGTACTTGAACTGCCCACCACCGCCTGTCGTGTAACCGACAGACGGGTTTCCGCACCTCTGACAGGTGTACCTGACCGGCATCAAATGGCTCTGGTCAACGACATTGATGCGCTTGCGGCAGTGCTTGGAGCATGCCACCTGGAACTTGCGGTAGGGAGTGAACGTCCTTCTGCACGCGGGACATTCGCGAGGGGTTAGCGACTTGTCGGGGTTGAATCCGGCCGTCGGAATTGCTGTATCGTCAGACATGCTGACCGACCTCCTCATAGGTTCGGGCAGTAGCCCCGCCGGAGTTAGCCCTCCGGCGGGGCACTTTGCATTCTCAGCCTAATGCAACTGACAGAGAATACATGAACTGCACTTCCTACGCGGCATTTCCGGAAAACACCTTCACCGCTCCGCTTTGGTCGGCGAGGATTCCGTCGCCGCGCAGGACCGCCTTGTAGGTGACGAGGTCGGTGTTGAACGCGAAGTCGTTCGACACCTCCCAGCGCACCCCGCCGGCGAGCCGGACGAAGTAGGCGCTGAAGTCACCGAAGATGACCGACTTGGCGGACAGCGCCACGGCTGCCACGTTCGGGTCGGTGTAGACGGGCTTGCCGAGCAGGGTGTCCGGCACGCCGACCTGGATCGACGGCTGCCACAGGTACTGGTTGGTGGTGTCCTTCAACTTGCGGACGTTGGCCAGTGTGGCGTCCTTCATCATCCAGCCGCAGGACTGCGAGTTGCGGTACGGAGCGATGACCGAGAAGTACAGGTCGATCAGGTTGTCAGCGGTGAACGCGCCGGTCACACCGGCACCACCGGTGACGCCAGTGCTCGCGGTCTGCACGATGCCGGAAGGCTTCGAGGAACCGTTGCCCACGACGAGGTCGGTGCCGATGGAGTTACCCACGCCGCGGCCTGCCTGACGGGCGAGGTAGCCGAGCAGATCCACGCTGGTGTCCTCCACCAGTTCGTGGCTGACCTGGACGAGGGTGGCGTACTTGTACGCACCCAGGGTCCGCTTGCCGAACGCCGGGTCGGACTCGGAGATCGCCGAACCTTCAGTGGTCAGCGCGGCAGTGCCGTGCGACGTGGTGATCGGAACCTCGATGTTCTCACCGGACGCGGTGTTGAGGACGGTCGGACCGGCCATCAGCACACCGGAAACCTCGATCATGTGCTCGAGCAGTTGCTCGCGGAACGAGGTCTTGATGGTGTTGCCACCGGCGGTGGCGCTGCCCTTGGTGAGGTCACGGAAGTTGACCGGGGGCAGGCCCTCGTTGGTGTCGAACGCGCGGATCTCGCCGCGGGCCAGCGCCCGCAGTTTGTCGGCGGCGTCCATGTCGGCACGCACCTCGGGCTTCGGGGCGACGTGCAGTCGCTCCATCGCCTCGGCGGCGTCCTTGGCGCGAGCCTCGGCGTCCTCGATGGACTTGCGCTGCTCGTCGAGCGCGTTGATGTCGGAGTTGATGGCGTCGAACTTGCCCTGCTCCTCAGCGGACAGGGAGCGGCCCTCGGCCTCTGCGGTGTCGAGCATACCCTTGGCTTCTTCCCAAGCGTTTGCCCGCCGCTCAAGAATCTGGCGAACCAGGCTCATGATGGTGTCCTTCCTATGAACATTGATGTGGTGGGGGGTGTCGTCAACCGATGCCGGACAGGCTGTCGGTCAACGGGGCACCCGCAGCAACTCAAGGCGGCGGCGGGCAACATCCAACGACGCTGCACGTTCGGCGTCGGTGGGGGCTTCAGGGGTCGCCTCCTCGGCGACGGGGGCGGCAGGCTCCGGCGTCGGTTCGCCGTCCATGTCCTTCTTCAGCAGCACCCGCAGTTCGTCGCGGGCGGCGTGGTCGCGGACGATCGCCAGGTCGAGGCCGCGGGCCTCGGCCAGCGACCGCAGACCGGAGGTGGTGTCGAGGTAGGCGGGGTCGTTGACCGGGGCGACGTCCACCAGATGCGCGGCGCGCACCGTCCGCAGCGGGAAGTCGGAGTCGGTGTAGCCCCACTCGTCGCCACCGGGCGGGACGTGGAACGCGAACGACGAGAACCGGACGTCGCCGCGGGCGGCCAGTGCCGCCACGTCGCGGCCGACGCTGGTGTCGGGCAGATCGACCTCGTAGCGCAGGCCGATGTCGTCGACCTCCAGGCGCAGCGTGCCGGCGTCGGTGGTGCCGAGCAGTCCGTTGTCCTCGTGGTTGTACCGGGCCATCACCCGCACGCCGTCGGCGAGCGACTTGTTGAACGCGGTCGGCGCCAACTGCTCCACGAACCCGCCGAGGTTGCGGCTCTGCTTGTTGAACTTCGCCGCGTAGCCGACGAGGGTGCCGATGGACGCGCCGTCGGACGCGGCGCGGAACTCCAGCCCGCCCTTGTAGGTGCGGATCTCCGGTGATGCCTTCACGCTAGGACTCCTTCTGTCAGCATCAGGTCGAGGTCGAGCAGTAGCAGGACGGCCTCGGCGTCGCGGTCGACGCCGGTCAGGTCTGCGGTCAGTGACGACGCGCCCGCCAGGTGCGCGGACAGCGCCCCCGGTATCGGACGTGGTATCGGTTGCGGCTGCCACCCGCCGAGGCGGGCGATGCTGCCCACCGTCGGGTCGGGGCCGACAGCGTTGCCGTCGGTCAGCGTCGCTGTGAGCGCGCTGGAGCCGTTGAGGCTCGCCCCCATGTCGGGCGTACCGGCCGCCGTCAAAGTCGCTGAGAATGCGCCCACGCCGCTCAGAACGGCACGCATCGCGTTCGGGTCGGCGGCACCGCTCAGACCGAGGCCGGCGGTGACGATCGGGCCGTCGCCGCCTAGTCCGCCGACGACGATGTCGGCGGTCATTGCAGCCGATCCCGACGTTGCGCGCCGGTGCCGGAGTAGGCCACCGTGCCGGCGGCGTCCTCCCACAGATCAGCGACATACAGCACCGTCGAATCGTCGGCGTCGTACACCGTGTACGTCCCCGCGGCCGGGTCGGTGACGACCTTGTTGTGGCCGACCGCGTACAGGAACCGGCCCTGCGGGGAGTCCCAGACAGCGTTGGCGACACTCGCCGCGGTCAGACCTTCGCCCGCGACCGTGATCGCCGCGCCCAACTCGCCGTCGGCGCGGGGCGTGAACGTCATCGACGCCGACCCCTCAAGCGCCGCAGCGGCGTGGCCGATCGCCGTACGCGCCGCCGTCAGGTCGCCGCTGCCCGCCAGCGTCGCCGCCGCGTTCAGATACGCCTTGCAGTCCGCGTCGTCGATGACACCCGAGCCGAGGATCGTGGCAACCGCCGACACGATCAACTGACCCGTCGCCGACAAGCTGCCGGTGCCCGTGATCGACACCTGCCCGTTACGGCCGCCGGTGATCGCGAACGACTGGAAGCCCAGACCGCGCAGCGTCGATGCGGAGATGCCACCCGAGCGCAGCGGCATCAACCACATGTACGGCGCCAGGTAGCCGAACGGCGCGGCAGCGTTGGTCGCCATCGCCCCGCCGGTAAAGCGGTTCTTCTCCCGGCCCGCATCCCGCCACGCGTGATACTGCAACGCCGGGGTGAACAGGCCCGAGCCGTAGGCGGTGCCGCGCACGTTCGCGAACTGCACCCGCAGATGCGAACCGATCAGCATGTCAGCTCCAGCCGGTCTCAACCGCGCCGTAGAAGTTCGTCGCCGCCGCCACCGCACCACCGGCGTACAGCAGCGGCACGATGCACGCGCCGTCCTGCACCTGCGGCAGTGAGGGAAGTTGGTTCATCAAGTCCCGCTCGGTCATCACCGAGGTGGTGGTCAGCGGGATGGTGCACAGCGGTTTGCCGATGCACAGCGCGGCGGTGGACGCCGACGCGGACGCCGCCGACAACTTGAAGTAGTTGTAGGACCGCACCCCGTAGTCGCCCGCCGCCAGCGGCAGGAACGGCCCGAAGTTGTTCGCCGCCGTACCGGAGTGGCTGATGTGCGGGACGATCGCCGACGCCGTGAACGAGATCGTGCCAGGATGCACCGACGTGTTGCCGTCCTGGTCGACATACTCCGTGCCCGTACCGGCACCGTTGTCCAAGTTGTGCGCCGTCGCACCCGACGTCGCCGTCGCCGTCACCCACGACCGCAAACCCTTGCCGTCGGTGTACCGGGTCAACGTCGTCGAATTCACCAACGTCTGACGGGTCGCCGAGTTCATGTTCAAGCCGGGGTAGTACAGACACAGATCGACAAGCATCAAGATGCTCGGCACACCCGTGGCCGCCGACGACATCGCCGCCACGTTCAGAATGTGCTTCGTCTCCGTCGACACGTTGCCGCCGTGGTACATGCCGAAGCCGCTGGTGTCGTTCGGCGCCTGCGCGTTGAGCGCCGTGCCGGACCAGGCGTTCGCCGGCGGGTTACCCGCCAGTCCACTGAGGTCGTACCAGCGGCCCGCGGTGTAGGCGGCGGCGCCGGTGATCTTGTTCCAGTCGTAGCGGTTGAACTTGCCGTCAACGGTGACGCTGCTGATGAAGTCGTCGAGACTGCTGAAGCCCATTGGCTAACTCCTGATCGTGGTAATGAGGCCCGTGAACACACGGGCGTTCGGCGTCGCGCCCACCTGCGAACGCAGCACATTGAGATACGCGCCGGACTCGATCTTCGGGAACCTCGGGTAGTAGGTCTGCTCGGCCATCGTGCCGATCTCCGCATACAACAGATGCGCCAGCGGCTTCACGATCACCAACGCCGAGATGCCACCGGGCTGCACAGTCCACGTGAACTGCTCCACGCTACGGATACCCGTGTCACCGGCCTGCAACTTGATGAACGGTTCCATGCGCTCAGACGACGTACCGCTGCTGCACGTCAAGATGAACCCCGACGCCGTCGGCGTCACCACCGACCCGGTCGACGTCCGGCCACTGACGCCATCCTGGTTCGTGTACGACAACGTGAACGTGCCCACACCGCTGCCGGAACCCTGCGCCACGATGAACGCCCGCAAACCCTTGCCGTCGGTGTAGCGCGGCAGGCTGACCGTGTTCGTCAGATCCTGCGCGTCGGCGGAGTCGCCGTCCAAGAACGGGTAGTAGAGCAGCCAGTCGCAGAACATCAACTGTGCCGGCGCCTCAAGCGTTCCCGCGTTGCCGAACACCATCGCCTCAAGCAGATGCTCCGACGCGCCATCCTCAAGCCGCCAATGCCGGATACCGTCGTTGGCGTCCAAAGTCGCCGACACCAACGGTGCACTCGCGTAGAAGTTCGCCGCCGGGATACCCGCGAGCATCGAATCGTCGTACCACTGCTGCGTCACCGCCGTCACCGACGTCGTCTTGCGCCACATCCCGTACCACAACTTGCGGTCGTCGATGTCGCCGAAGCGGGAGAACCCGCCCATGTCAGTCCTCTTGGATCGACAAGGCGGAACCGGCCGCGAACTGCGGCTGGATCCCGTTCGACACCGCGAGGCTCGAGTTGAGCGCGCCGCTGTACAGGATCTGCGTCGACCCGCTCGGCGTGATGCTGACGTGCGTGATCGTGTTGCTGCCGCCGGTGCACTGCGGGAACTGGATCAGGTTGTCGTTGGTCACCGTGTTACCGGCCACCGTCCACGCCGAACCCGAACGCGACACCGTCACCGCCGCATACGACGTGTACGTCGCTTCCGACGTCGTCGAGATCCCGGCCTCGCCGGGGTCGGCCGTGTGCAGGTGGATGTCGAGGTCGGTCGCAGCCGCCCACGCCGGGGCGGTCGCCGTGAAGATGTACGCGAGGACATCAGTCTCGGTGGCGTTGCTCTTACTCACTTCGTGTCTCCTCGATGCCGATGACCGCGCCGGAGTCGTCGCGGATGATGGTCTTACGGGTCGTCACAGGCTCAGCCGACGTCGGCGCCTCCACCGTGATCGGTGCATCCACCCGCACCTGCGGCGGCTCCACCGACACCTGCGGCGCCTCAACCGACACCTGAACATCCGGTGTGGCGACGTGGTTGTGGATCTGCGCCGGGGGTGGCGGCGGCGGCGCCTCGACCGTGGTGAACGTGCGGGCGTCCACATCCGGCGCCTGCACCACGATCGGCTGCAACTGCGGCTGCTCACGCGTGGCCGGCACGCTCGCCTGCTGCGGGCCGTGCAACGCCATCCACTCGGCGCGCTCGGCGTCCGTCAACGGCGGCTTGTCCTCCACCGCGCGGGCCTCGTCGACCGTCTCGATGCCGGTACGCAACGCGATCTCGTGCGCCTGCATACGGGTCAACGTGTCGGGCCGGATGTTCGCATCCATGTTGAACTGCACATAGCGGCGGCCGGGGGCGATGCGAGTCAACGCTTGCTCAATCTGAATTAGCCACCCGGCCACCGAAGTACTGCGCAGGTAACGCAAGTCCATGTCGAGGTTGGCGTACGAGCGCGAGGACGCCGCCTCACCGCCGATCCGCTCCGGCGGCACCCCGTAGATCGCGGCGATCTGGTTCGCTGTCGCCTTGATCGTCGCCAGGAACTGCGACTCCTCGGCGGGGATGCTGACGCTGTTGAAGTCCCAATCGCGGCCGATCACCAGCAGATCACGCGCCGCCACCGCCGACTTGAACCGCGACTTGATGACGTCGGTGGCGTCCTTCGGGATCGTGTCCAACTTCGTGTTCTGCAAGATCGCGCCGGGGTTGCCGTTGTTGCGGAACCAGTCACGGCCGAACCGGATCGCCTGCCACCCGACCTCCGTCGTCGTGGCGAACGCCGAGATCGGCGACAGCCCCAACACCTTGCCAGGCATCGGGAACGCCGGGATGTGCAGGATCGCGTCGCCGGCGATCGCCTGGCCGCCAACCATGAACACCGGGTTCGTGGTGTCGTTGTCGTCCATCACCGACACGTCGGCGGGGTTCAGCCACTCGATACTCGACGGCCAACCGTCCGCGCCGATGCCGGTGACCACGCCGAACGCGTTGCCGCGGATCAGCAGCGAGTACGTCAGCCGGTACATCCAGTCATAGCGGGTGCCGCGCACCGACGGCGACGACAGGAACGGCGGCTGACGGTTCAAGCGACCCGAATCCGAATACGCGTGCAGCGGCGTCTGCGCCACCGCATCACACAGCAGACGGGTCGCCGCGAACACCGGCACGAACGTCGAGAAGTCGTTCGTGATCGTGCTCAGGTAGTCCCAGTCGGAGTCGGTGCCCCAGATGTCCTGGTACGACAGTGCGCGCCGCTCAGGACGCTTGAACAGGCTCACAGACGGCTCCTAGAGCCGAGAACGTAGCCGAGCAGTACAGACACCACACCGGCCGCCGCAACGCCCGCCAGCGGCTCCCACGCCCACGCAGCGGCGACCACGGCAACCAGGCCGAACACCTCCAGCAGCGTCGACAGCAGCCCATCGGGGATACGCATCACGAAGTCCTAACGTCAGTAGACGGACAGTGCGGCGTCATACGAGACGACCTCGTCCTTGTGCAACAGAAAGACGGCATGGGCACCCGTCGCCGCCACCAGCGGCGCCGCATCGGTGTCCACGTCGAGGCGTTCCCACGACCACCCGT
>CALFYG010000162.1 GCA_937952095.1 uncultured Micrococcales bacterium
TGCGTTGTTGCGCGATTGCCAGCGCGAGTGTCGCGTTGTTGCTGGTTTCCGGGCCCTCGAACCCGCAACAACGTCACACTCGTCGCCGAGGGCCCGCAACAGCGTCACACTCGCATCGGCGCCGCTATCCACCGGCAAGGGTCTGCCCGTGGCCGACTGCGGATCACAAGGCACACTTGGGGAGTGGACGAAGCCCTCCTGGATGCTGATCGGCGCCATGTCTGGCACCCCTTCACGCAGCACGCCTGGTGGCCCGACGACGACCCGTTGGTGATCACCCGCGCAGACGGTGTGCGCCTCTACGACGACACCGGCCGGGACTACATCGACGGGTTCTCCTCGCTGTGGGTGACGGTGCACGGGCACAACGAGACACGCATCAACGACGCGATCGCACGGCAGGCCGCCACCCTCGACCACTCCACGTTCCTGGGTTTCACACACGAGCCTGGCATCAGGCTGGCCGAGGCCCTTGTGGCACGCAGTCCGCAGCCGCTGACCAGGGTGTTCTTCGCCGGCGACGGGTCCTCGGCGGTCGAAGCCGGGATCAAGATGGCGTACCAGGCGAAGATGCAGCAGGGGCAGCAGCGCCCCCTCTACGTGCATGTTGCGCAGGGCTACCACGGCGACACACTCGGCGCGGTGTCGGTGGGCGGCATCGACGTCTTCCACCACACCTACAAGCCCATTCTGCTGGACACACGCATGATCTCCTCGCCCGGCGTGCGGCAGCCGGATCAGACCCCCGCCGACAGGGCCGCCGAGGTCCTCACGGAACTTCGAGCCCTGCTCGACGAGGTGGGTGATCGCGTCTGCGCGATCGTCGTGGAACCGCTCGTCCAGGCCGCGGCCGGAATGCTCACCCACGATGTGTCGTTCCTGCGCGGGGTCCGGGCACTGAGCACCGAGTACGGCACCTACATGGTCACTGACGAGGTGGCCACGGGGATCGGACGCACAGGGACCATGTGGGCAGTGGAACAGGCCGACATCGCCCCGGACATCCTGACCTGCGGGAAGGGTTTGACCGGGGGCGTGCTGCCACTGTCCGCGGTGCTCACCACCGAGGAGATCTACGAGAGTTTCCTGGGCGATGCTTCCCGCACGTTCTTCCACGGCCACTCGTACACCGCCAACCCCCTGTGTGCGGCCGCCGCACTGGCCAACCTGGAACTCATGGACGAGCGCGGCACCGTCGAGCATGCGGCCTGGATCGGCCGTGAACTCGGGGATCTGCTCAAGCCGTTCGAGGCCGACGAACGGGTCGCGGAGGTCCGCCGGATCGGGACGATGACCGGCATCGAGGTCGTGCCGCATGGGGAGCGGACGGGGTTCCGGATCTGCGTGGCCGCCCGGGAACTCGGCGTGATCACCCGACCGCTCGGTGACGTCGTGATCCTCATGCCACCGCTGGGCATCACACAGCCCGACCTGGAGCAACTGGTGGCTGCAGTCCGGCACGGCATGGATGTGGTGTACGCGTGACCTGGCTGGCACAGCGCGCCGAGCACCGGCAGGCGCAGGGGTTGCACCGCACGCTGCGACCACGTCACGCCGACTCACAGCGCATCGACATCGCCTCCAACGACTACCTCGGCCTTGCCACGGATCCCGATGTTGTGGAGGCGGGTGTGGCCGCCCTGCGCACCTGGGGGGCAGGCGCGACAGGGTCCCGGTTGGTGAGCGGCCATACCGCGTTGCATGCCGAACTCGAATCGGCCCTGTCGATCCTGCTGCGGGCCGAACGCACCCTCACCTTTTCCTCGGGCTACCTGGCGAACCTCGCCGCGATCACCGCACTCACCGACGAGGACACCCTGCTGCTGTCCGACGCGTACAACCACGCGTCGATCATCGATGCCTGCCGGTTGTCCCGGGCGAAGACCACGGTCTTCCCGAACAAGGACGTTTCGGCCGTCCAGCGCGCCATCCGTGACAACCCCGGCAAGCGCGCCGTGATCGTCACCGACGCGCTCTTCAGCGTCGATGGCGACCTCGCGCCCTTGGAGCAACTCGCAGAGGTGGCAGAAGCGCACGACGCCGTGCTGGTCGTCGACGAGGCCCACAGCCTGGGGGTGCTCGGCGACACCGGCGAGGGGGCCTGCGCGGCGGCGGGGATCGACCACGAGCATCTGGTGCGAACATTCACCCTGTCGAAGGCGCTCGGCTCGCAGGGTGGAGGTGTGGCCGCCAGCGAACCCGTCATCGAGCACCTGATCAACTCCGCACGCACGTTCATCTTCGACACGGGCCTGGCCCCGGCGGCAGTGGGTTCGGCGTTGGCGGCCACGACAACAGTCCTTTCCCGCCCGGATCTCCCCGCACTGGCCCGCGCAGCCACGGACAACCTTGCGGACATCGCCGAGCACGCCGGCTGGCAGCCGAACCCGCACGACGCGGCAGTCGCATCCATCCCGGTGGGGACGCCGGCCCAGGCGGTCCGGGCCCAGCAGGTCTGCGCACGCGAAGGTGTCGACGTCGGGTGTTTCCGGCCTCCGTCGGTGCCCGACGGGATCGCCCGCCTGCGCATGACCGGGCATGCGGATCTCACAGATGATGACCTGAACCTCGTCGAGAAGGCGTTACGCGCGGCCCGGGAGGCGACATGAGCGTATTGGGAGTGACCGGCACCTCCACAGGTGTCGGCAAGACGATCGTGACGGCGGCCGTGGCGGCTCTGTGCCCCGACGTCGTCACGGTTCTCAAGCCCGCGCAGACGGGCCTGCCGCTCAACGCACCGGGGGACGTCGACGAGGTCAAGCGCCTCGTGCCGCACGTGGAGACGATGGAACTCGCGCGCTACCCGGAGCCACTGGCCCCCGCGGCGGCGGCACGCCGCAGCGGCATCCCCACGGTCAGCCCGGCCGAGGTCGTCGAAGGCATCGAGGAGGCAGACGCGGACCTCGTTCTCATGGAGGGCGCCGGCGGACTCCTGGTGCGCTTCTCCGATGATCCCGTGATCACGTTTGCCGACCTGCTGGTCGAGGTGCAGGCCCCCGCCATCCTGGTGACCACCGCCGGCCTGGGCACCCTGAATCACACAGCGCTCACCCTTGAAGCCATGCACCAGCGCGGCATCGAGTGCGCCGGGCTGATCATCGGCGCGTGGCCGGAGAACCCGGACCTGGCCAGCGTGACCAATCTGCACGACCTGCAACTGCTCGCCGGCGCACCGCTGGCCGGCGTCCTGCCCGACGGCATGTCCTTCCTGGCACCCAAGCAGTTCGCGAACGTTGCGCGCGCCGGGCTGTCCCCGCGCTTCGGGGGCGAGTTCGATGCGGATAGGTTTGTGGAACGAGTGGAGGAGTTGCTGTGACCGTCGATGCCACCGCGGACGTCCTGATGCGGGCCGAGCGCGTTCTGGAAACAGGTGAGGGCCTGAGCGAGCCCGAGATCCTCGAGATCCTTCGGTTGCCTGACGACCGCATCCCGGACCTGCTCGACCTCGCGCACAGGGTGCGGATGAAGTGGTGCGGACCGGAGGTGGAGGTCGAGGGCATCGTCTCGCTGAAGACCGGCGGTTGCCCGGAGGACTGTCACTTCTGTTCCCAATCGGGCCTGTTCCCCTCCCCAGTGCGTGCTGCCTGGCTCGACATCCCGGGCCTCGTGGACGCTGCCAAGCAGACTGCAGCCACCGGCGCCACGGAGTTCTGCATTGTGGCCGCGGTGCGCGGGCCCGACGAGCGACTCATGAAGCAGATGCGCGAGGCGGTCGAGGCCATCCGCGCCGCCGTGGACATCAACGTGGCCGCGAGTCTGGGCATCCTCACCGCCGAGCAGGTCGAGGACCTGAAGTCGATGGGGATCCACCGCTACAACCACAACCTCGAGACCGCGCGTTCCTACTTCCCGAACGTCGTGACCACCCACACCTGGGACGAGCGTTGGGACACCCTGCGGATGATCGCCGACTCCGGCATGGAGGTCTGCTGCGGCGGGATCGTCGGGATGGGTGAGAGCGTCGAGCAGCGCGCCGAGTTCGCTGCCCAACTCGCCGCCCTGGATCCGCATGAGGTCCCGCTGAACTTCCTCAACCCGCGGCCGGGTACCCCCTTCGCGGACATGGACGTGATGTCCGCCGCTGACGCCTTGCGCACCATCGGCGCGTTCCGACTCGCCCTGCCGCGCACGATCCTGCGGTACGCCGGCGGCCGTGAGCTCACCCTCGGCGACCCGGGGACCCGCGATGGACTACTCGGCGGGATCAACGCGGTGATCGTGGGGAACTACCTGACCACACTCGGTCGGGCAGTGGACTCCGATCTCGACCTGCTCGACGAACTGAACATGCCGATCAAAGCACTGTCCGACACCCTGTGAGGAACCCATCATGATGAACACCAAGGGCCCGGTCGTGGCCATCGTCGCGATTCTGCTGATCGTCGGCCTCGTCTGGGGCGTCTTCGTCGGGCTGTTCTGATGACCAGCGGTCACGGCGGGTGGCACGCGATCGCAGCAGCCCGCGCGTACGGCGTGGAGACGATGTTCACGCTGTCCGGCGCCCACATCTTCCCCCTGTTCGATGCCGCGGTGGGCGGCAAGCCGGCAGTCGACGCTGCCGGTGATCCGCGTGCCGCCGAACGCGGCGGGCCGATCCGGCTCGTCGACGTGCGCCACGAGGCCACGGCCGTTTTCGCCGCCGAGGCGACCGCGAAGCTGACCCGCACGCCGGGGTTCGCCGCGGTCACCGCCGGACCCGGCGTGACCAATGCCGTCAGTGGCTTGGCCAGCGCCTGGTTCAACGCAGTGCCGGTGGTCGTCATGGGGGGTCGTTCTCCGGACTTCCGCTGGGGTTCCGGCGCACTGCAGGAGATGGACCACGTGCCGATCGTGGCGCCGGTGACCAAGTACGCCGACACCGCACACGATCCCGCGCAGATCGGGGCGATGACCGCAGCCGCCTTCGCAGCGGCCACGACCGCTCACCGGGGTCCGGCCTTCCTCGACGTTCCGATGGACATCTTCTACGCGCCCATCGACGCCGCCGACCCGGTTCGCCTGCCCGAGCCGGACCGCACGCCCGACCCCGAGGCGGTTGACCGCATCGCGGGCATGCTGGCCGCGGCCGAACGTCCGGTACTGATCCTCGGCTCGGATGTCTGGAACGATCACGCCGAGGGCGCCGCCGTGCGCCTGGCCGAGACCCTGCAGGTGCCGGTGATCCCCAACGGCATGGGGCGTGGCGTGGTCCCGTCCGGCCACCCCCTGCTGGTGACCCGGGCGCGCTCGCACGCGCTGAAGAACGCCGACCTCGTCGTTGTGGTGGGGACACCTCTGGACTTCCGGCTCGGTTACGGGAAGTTCGGTCCCGCCGACGCCCCCGCCGAAGTGGCCCACGTGGTTGATCACCCCGACCAGATCTCGCACCACGCGAAGCCGGCGGCGGCTGTGGGCGGGGCATTGGGACAGACCCTGGACTCGATCACCGAAGCCTGGGAGAAGCACCCGACGCACCGGCAGCGCGACGACTGGCTCACCACGCTGCAGCAGCAGGCTGCCGCAGCGGTCGCCGCGGACGCCGACGTGCTGACGAGCACGGTGGACCCGATCCACCCCGCGCGGATCTACGGGGAGCTCACCAAGCGGTTGGCAGACGACAGCGTCGTCATCGGCGACGGTGGCGACTTCGTGAGTTTCGCCGGCAAGTTCGTCGAGCCGAAGAAGCCCGGCCATTGGCTGGACCCCGGACCGTACGGATGCCTCGGGACCGGACTCGGATACGCCACGGCCTCGGCGATCGCCAAGCCCTCATCGCAGACGGTGCTGCTCATGGGCGATGGTGCCGCGGGCTTCAGCCTCATGGATGTGGACACGCTGGTCCGCCAGGAACTTCCTGTCGTGATGGTGATCGGCAACAACAGTGCCTGGGGCTTGGAGAAGCACCCCATGCGCCTGCTGCACCAGTACGACGTGGCCGCGGACCTTCAGCCCGGGCTGGGGTACGACGAGGTGGTCTCCGCCCTCGGTGGCGCGGGCGAGACGGTCACCGACCCGGAGCAGATCGGGCCTGCCTTGGATCGCGCGTTCGCTGCAGGTGTGCCCTACCTCGTGAACGTTCTCACTGACCCGGAGATTGCGTACCCTCGCGCAACGACCGGTCTGTAGCGCGCCGGTCGAGCTTGGCCAGGAAACGTTCCCGTGCGACGACCGCCCGGGTGATGATCCCGCGGCCGATAAGGACGTCCTGACCGTTGTGACGCTGGCGTGCTTCGACCTTGAACGTGATCATCCGATCATCGATCTCGGCGACGGTTGCGGTACAGCTGATCTCAGCGCCCACGGCACTGGGCCGCAGGTGATCGACCGCGACCCGGGTACCCACCGTGGTCTGGGTGTCGGTGGATCCACATACCTCCACCGTGGCGGCCTCGAGCCAGGCGAGCAGGATCGGCGTGGCCAGCACTGCCAGGTCCCCGCTGCCCACCGCTTGGGCCGTGTCGGTTTCAGCAACATGCCGAACCACTGTCGCGGTCTGTCCGAGCGAGATCTCCATGCAGGTCAGATTACGGCTCGGGCTAGCCTGTTCGCGTGCCATACTGCGCCGTCTGCGGCAAGCCGGATCACCACTGTGAGGAACCCTTCGAGCCTCCGCGCTTCTGCACCGAATGCGGCCGCAGGATGATCGTGCAAGTCACCCCGACGGGGTGGCAGGCGAAGTGCTCGCGCCACGGAGTGATCGAGGGCTGAGTGGGCGGCGCTCCGGTGAGTCCTGGGTACCGCCGTGAGCCGTCGACGGCCAGCATCCGTTAGTCCCCGGTCCATCCGT
>CALFYG010000163.1 GCA_937952095.1 uncultured Micrococcales bacterium
CGATATCAGATGGCGCTGAGCGATTTCAGGATCAGATAGGTGCAGATGAGCACCCCTGCCATGGACAACAGGCCCAGGGCGACAATGCTGAGTTTCATCGGGTTTCCTCGTTGAACTGCGATGGGCTGCTGTATCAAGGAGGGGAGAGGCAGCAGGCGGGGGGAAAGCCCCGGAGGGATGAGCGGCCTCCGGGGCTTTGGTGACCACCATAGGAGAAAGTCACATTGATAAGGCTAGCCTTGTTTCGCTGTGCGGCAAGCGAAGCGGCATCGCTTTTCCCGCAGGATCGGGAAAATGCCTAGCCATACCGCAGTGATGGCCACGGAGGGTCCATGCGCCTCGTCCATTTCCTGATTGCCCTTCCCGCCGCGCTGCTGGCTGAGCCTCAGATAACCGCGCGGCGCAGGTTCAGCGTTCGTCGCCGATCTCCAGTTCGATGAAGTCGATGACCCCTGCCGCGCGGTTGTCGAGGCGCTCAAGTTCCTGGCCGTCCAGCGTCTGCAACAGCGAGACGCCGTGTTCCAGGTGCTCGCCGGAGGCATGCGAAGCGGCTTCGCGGGTAGGACTGAACAGCCAGGCGTGCGGATGTTGCGCGCGCCAGGCGGCGCGGGGTGAAAGGCTGACCTCGGTGCCTGCCGGGTAGTGCCAGGCGCCCAGTTGCAAGGCCTCGGCGAGGACCGTACCGCCGAGGCCGTACAGGCGGCGGTCGCGGTCGAAGGCCAGGGCGCCGCCGCTCAGCGCGATGCCGCGCACCGACACCCGTTGCCCGGTTTCCGGCATTACCCGCCAGCGCTCGGCGTCGCGGTAGCCGTCGGTGTAGACCATGCCATCGCTGGCGAACAATCGCGCACCGGCGGGGAAGTCGATGTCGTCGGCGCGGTTGCCGGTCGCCAGGCTACAGCCTTCGAAGGCGGCGGGACGCCCGTCGCGCTCGCTGGCGAAGGCGATTTCCTGGCTGGCGTCGCAACGCCAGCCTTCGATCTCGGCGACTCCCTCGCCACGCAGGCGCAGCGAAGTGGGATGGACGCCGGTGGTTTTCCATGGGTCCTGCGGGTTGTCCTGCTCGCTCTGCAGCCAGCGTTGCAGGTGGCGGGTGGCGACGCCGCGGATCGTCACCGGGGTGGGGAATTCGGCTTCTCGGAAGCTTTCCGGCTGGTGCTTGAGTTCCAGCTTCAGCCGGGTGCCGGCAGGCATCTCGATGCCTCCGAGGCGGGTAGGGCGCTCGAGCACGGCGCTGTGCGCGGCTTCCTCGCGTGCACGTTCGCGCTCGTACTGCCAGAGACCGATCTCCAGCCAGGCGCGCAGTCCCAACGGGATCAGCAGGAGCAGCATCAGCAGGCCGCGGCTCGGCCAGCGGCGGCGCAAGCGCTGGCGCGCGCGCGGGCTGAAGGCCAGGAGCGATAGCCAGACCAGCAGCCAGATGCCGGCGACGAACGACGACAGGTAGATGAGCGGGACGATCAGGGGAAGAGGGGCGACGGGGATCACGCGGGCGTCCTTGCGGGTTGGGTTCCATGACGTCTCCGGCGCGGCGTGCCGGGTACCTGCCAGAGTTTACAGGGCGCGTCCCGATGCCGCAGCGGCAAACTGTCTTCAGGCCTTGTCCGCCGGGGGCCACGCCCTGGAGAGGGAGGCGCTCGGGGATGGAGTCGGCGAAGTGCCGATTCAAGCCCAGGCGCGACGGGCCGATGGGGTGGTTATCGGTTTCTGTAGTCCAGTGGGGAAAAACCAATGAACGAAAGCGTCGCCAGGGTGTTCGATCGGATTCTACGGGGGCTCGGGTTGAAGACCCTGAACGCCCAGTTCCTGCTGTCCTATGCACTGATGTTCGGCCTGGCCGCCTGCGCCTCGGTGGCGTTGTACCTGAGCATGTCGATCTCGCCGGAAACCATCAACGTGGCCGGCGCGCAGCGCATGCTCAGCCAGAAGATGGCCCGCGAGGCGCTGCAATTGCGACTCGGCGCCGGCGACCCAAAGGCCCTGGCCGCGACCATCGCCCAGTACGAACGCTCGGCCGCCGATCTGGATGCGGGCAATGCCGAGCGCAACGTGAGCCGGATGGGCGCGCCGGAGATCGCCGCCCAGCGGCAGAAGGTGGCGCAGATCTGGGGCCGCTACCGGGCCATGCTCGACCAGGTGGCACAGCCTGCCAGCCAGGTCGATCTGCGCGGCTTCTCGCAGTATTCCACCGAGCTGTTGGGCGAGCTGAACAACCTGGTCTCGCTGATGAGCGCGCGCGCCGACAGTGTCCAGCACACCCAGATGTGGATCGCCTTCGGTTGCCTGTTGGCGATCCTGGTGCTGGTGGTGCTCGGCCGGCAGTTCGGCCTGGCGCCGCTGATGCGGCAGTTGCGTGGGTTGGAAGTGGCGCTGACCGAGGTCGGCGCGGCGAACTTCACCCATGCCCTGGCGGCGGGCCATGCGGACAACGAGATCGGCCGCATCGTCGCTGGCTACGAGCGGATGCGCCAGGACGTCAGCGGTTTGCTGGCGAACGTCAAGCGCAGCGCGGCAGAGACCGACAAGGACGTGGCCGAGGCCCTGGCACAGGCGAGGCGTTCCGCGCGCGATGGCCTGCCCTCCGGCGGGCGGTCTGCGTTGAGCGGTGGTGTGGGCGCGGGTACCGGGACCGCGTGCATGGGCTGGAAAGGGGGCATCGGCACGTCGTCGCGTGTGCTGCCCGACGGCACGACGGTCGCGGTGGTGCTTCTCACCAATTTCGGAGCACCGCACCAGTTGGCCCTGCGGGGACGGGTGGTCGCGGAGGAACTCGATGCGCCGGCCTGGTGGGCCGACCACCACCCCGAGCCGGCGGGGTCCTGTATCGGGGTCGTGCTCACCGACGCGCCACTCGACGCGGCCACTGCGGCCCGGGTGGCGGCACGGGTCGGTCTGGGGCTGGCCAGGGTCGGCTCGGTCGCCCACCACGGCAGTGGCGAGATCTTCTGCTGTCTGGCCACCGGGCTGCGGGCGCCCCGGGACCAGGCCCCGGATCGCGCTGCGTGGCCGGGTTCGCGACTCGACGACCTGTTCGAGGCCACGGTCGACGCCACCGAGTCGGCCGTTTGGGACAGCCTCCTGTCGGCGACCACCACCACCGGGCGGCGGGGCCTTACCGTGCCAGCGCTACCTCAGGACCGGCTCGCCGCGCTGTTTTCCGGGAGCTGACCCCGTTCAGTGCCCGGCAGGTGTGCCCGTCAGCCAGCAGGCAGCCTCGTGCCCATCGGCATCGGACAGCACCGGCAGATCCTTGCTGCGGCAATCCTCAGCCACCGCTTGCGCCTCACCGTCGCGCAGTGCTGGGCAACGGGGGTGGAAGCGGCACCCGGACGGGATTGCGGTCGGGTCCGGTGGTTCGCCGGTGAGGACGATGGGGTCGACGTGGTCGATCTCTGGGACGACCGACAGCAGCGCCCTGGTGTACGGGTGCTTCGGCGCGGACAGGACCTCCTCGGTGGGGCCCTGCTCGACGATGCGTCCGAGGTACATCACGGCGATGCGGTCGGCGATGTTCCAGGCGACCCCGAGATCGTGGGTGACGACCAGCAGGGATAGCCCCAGCGACTCGCGCAGGGACAGCAGGAGGGCCAGGATCTCCCCTCGCACCGAGGCATCCAGCGAACTCACCGGTTCGTCGGCGATGATCACCTGCGGCTGCAGGACGAGGGCCCCGGCGATCACGACACGTTGCCGCTGGCCGCCGGACAACTCGTGCGGGTAGCGCAGGAAGAAGCGCTCGGGGGGACGCAGGCCGGCACGGGAGAGTGCGTCGGCGACGGCGGCCCGCTCATCGCCGTCGAAACGGTGCACCCGAAGCCCCTCGGCGACAGCCTCGTACACCGACCTGCGCGGATTGAGTGCCCCGGTGGGATCCTGCAGGACCAGTTGTGCGCTGCGCCGGTGCTTCTTGAGCGCCCCCGCTGAGTACTCCAGCGGCTGCCCGTCGACGAGGATCTCGCCGCCCGAAGGCCGCTCGAGTCCGAGCAGCGCGCGGGACAGCGTGGTCTTGCCGCACCCGCTCTCACCCACGAGGGCGACGATCTCGCCGCGCCCGAGGCTCAGATCGACACCGTCGACGGCCCGCGCGGTCTGGTTGCCCCGGCCGCGGAACGTCACCTCGAGGTTCCGCGCTTCCAGGACGGACTCGGTCATGTGCCCACCTCCGGTGCGAACAGGCAGGACGACCATCGGCGCTCACCGGAGGGGCGCAACTGCACCTCGGTGGTCGAGCACACTTCGCGGGCCTGCGGACACCGCGGGTGGAAAGGACATCCCGACGGTGCCTCGCCCGGGAACGGTGGGTCGCCGGGAAGGCCACTTGGCGAGTAGCGGAACCGCATGTCCCCGATCCGGGGGAAGGCGTCCCCCAACGCCCGCGAGTACGGGTGGTGGGCGTTCTCGAAGACCTGGTCGGAGGGGCCCTGCTCGACCACTTGGCCGGCGTACATGACCGCGAGGTCGTCACAGGCCGACGCAAGCACGGACAGGTCGTGGGAAATGAAGACCATGGCCAGCCCGAGATCCCGGACCCGTTCGGCCAGGACCTCCAGCACCTGTTGTTGGACCATCACGTCAAGGGCCGTGGTGGGCTCGTCGGCGACGATCAGGCGTGGTCCGCAGGCCAGTGCCATCGCGATCATCACGCGCTGCTTCTGGCCCCCGGACAGTTGGTGTGGGTAGGACTGCGCGACCCGGGAGGGAAGGCCCACCTGCTCCAGCAGGTCCCCCACGCGGGCTCGTGCGGTGGGCTCGGAGACCGATTTCTCGTGCAGCCGGATCGGCTCGGCGATCTGGTGGCCGACCCGTTGTACGGGGTTCAGCGCGTGCATCGCACCCTGGAACACCACGGACGCGGTCGCCCAGCGAACCGCCCGCAGCCGTCCCCACCTCATCGTCAGGACGTCCTCACCGTCGAGCAGGACCTGCCCGGTCACGGTCGCGGACTTCGGCAACAGTCGCAGGACGGTGGAGGTCACCGTGGTCTTGCCCGACCCCGACTCCCCGGCCAGCCCCAGCGAGGAACCCGTGTCGACGGTCAGGGACACCCCGCGCACGGCGGGGACGGGCCCAGCGGCGGACCGGTAGGTGACGCTGACGTCGTCCAACTCCAGGACCGCCATGTCACTGCCTCCCCAGGCGCGGATTGACGATCTGCTCCAGTGCCCGGCCGATCATCGTGAACGAGAGCACCACGAGGACCACACACAGACCTGGTGGGCCGATGTACCACCAGGCCCCGGCCGACACCGCACCGTTGGAGAACGCTTGATCCAGCGTGGATCCCCATGACGGACGCAGTGGGTCGCCGAGCCCCAGGAAGGACAGGGTCGTCTCCGAGAGGATGGCGATCGCCACCGTGAGAGTGGTGTTCGTCAGGACCAGTGGGAAGACGTTGGGCAGGACGTGGCGGGTCATCTGGTGCCAGTTGCCGCTGCCCAGCGCGCGTGACCGCTCCAGGTATGGTCGGCCTTCGACGGACAGGGTCTGTGCCCGGATGAGCCGCGCGGTGCCGGCCCAGGACGTGACGCCGATGACGACGATGATGGTCAGCGTCGAACCTCCGCCGAGGACGGTGGCCAGCACGATCGCCAACGGCAGGAACGGGATCACCAGGACCCAGTCGGTCAGTCGCTGCAGCGTGGCGCCTCCGAACCCCGTGTAGTGGCCGGAGGCGATCCCCACCGATGTCCCGATGACCATGGAGATCAGGGTGGCGGCGATGCCCACGGTGAGGGAGACCCGCGCGCCCCAGGCCAGCAGGGCCAGCATCGACCGGCCGGAGTCGTCGGTGCCCAGCCAGTACTCGGCGGAAGGGGGTGCCAGGAGTTCGCCGGTGGCCTGCGTGACGCTGATGGTCTCCGGGGGGAACAGCACCGGCGCCAGCAGTGCAACCAGGGTGAAGAAGACCAGGATGCCCAGTCCCGCCATGCCGCCCCGGTGGGTGCGGAACTGCCGCCAACCCCGCCCGAGGGCCTCACGGCGCCGGGCTCTGGCGATGGCGCGTCGGCCCTGCGGCCGACCGGGTGTCTGCTGGTCGCTGGCCATCACGACCTCACCCTCGGGTCGATGACGGCGTACAGCAGGTCCGCCACGAGGTTCGCGAGCACGACGCCGATGGAGAAGAGAAGGAAGATGGCCTGCAGCAACGCCACGTCCGGACCGCGCAGCGCCTCGTAGGACAGCAGGCCGAGGCCCGGCCAGGAGAACACCGTCTCCACCGTGATCGCGCCCGAGACCGTGAAGCCGAGGTTCAGGAAGATGAGCGTCACGGTGGGCAGCAGGGCGTTGGGGACGGCGTGCCGGCGGCGGACGAGTCTGTCCATCAACCCTTTGGCCCGCGCAGTGGTCAGATAGTCCTCGTCCATCTCGTCCACCAGGGACGAACGCATCACCAGTGCGTACTCGGCGAGGTAGACCAGCGTCAGGGTCGTGACCGGCAGCACCATGTGCCAGGCCACATCGAGCCAGCCCGCCAACGACGACGTATCCACCCCTGGCGACGAGATCCCCCCGATCGGGAACATGCCTGGCAGGCCGAATGCTCCTACCCCGAAGATGATCAGCAGGATCATGCCGAGCCAGAACTCGGGCATCGAGTACAGCGTCAGCGTGACTCCGGTGGAGACCTTGTCGAAGGACTTCCCCCGCTTCCATCCGGCCTTGATGCCGATCCACACACCGATGATCGAGGCCAGCACGATGGCCGTACCCACCAGCAGCAGCGTCGGCCAGATGCGTTCGGTGACCAATTCCCACACCGGCCGGTTGAACTGGGCCGAGTCGATCGTGCTGGCGAACGGATTGCGCAGGTACGTCAGGAACTGCTCGAGCACCGGTCTGTTGAGCTCTGCACGTAGTTCCGCCAGCTGTTCCGGCGGCACGTTGCGGCCCCGCGTGTACATCCCGATCGGGTCGCCGGGCAGGAGCCGGAACAGGAAGAAGTTGACCACGAGCACGAAGAAGAGGGTGCCCAGCGCCGCGCCCGTCTTTCGCAGAGCGAAGGTTGCGCCGGGGGACAGGCCCCGGCTCCCCTTCTCCTTGCGGGGCAGCGGCGGCGGGCCGGGGATCGGATCGGGACCACCGCTTCCGGCGACGTCTTGGATCAGGGACACGGTCTACTCCACGTCGTAGTCGGACGGCCGGCGGCGTCCGAGCCAGTAGCCGATGAGGAAGAGGCCGACCCCGCCCACCACTGCACCGAGGATGAGTCCCGGCGTGAGGCCGGCAGCGGTCGAGGTGGCGTCCCCCGCGTCCTCGACCACCGGCGTGATGCTCTCGTAGGACCACGTGCCGTACTGGAACAGCAGCACCCCGTCGGGGGCCGGCTGCGGGGTGAAATTGGTCCAGCGGTCGGAGCGATAGGCCGTCGGGTTGTCGTAGTACACGGTCACCACGTAGGCGTTGCTGTCGTACAGCATCTGCTGCATCTGCCGGACCACCGCGGCGCGCTCGGCCGGGTCCGTCTGCAGTTTCTGGGCCTCATACAGCTTGTCGTACTCGGCGTCGCAGTAGAAGGAGTCCGACAGCCCCGCGATGATGGTCCCGTCGTCATCGGTGGAGCGCTGGTCGCAGGTGAAGGTCGACAGTTGGTAGTCGGGGTCCGGCTCGACCACCCAGCCCCACTCGAACATGTCGAAGTCGCCGTTGCCGACCTTCTCGTACAGCGTGTCCTCGCTGACGATCCGCACATCGACCTCGATGCCGATCTGCCCCAGCCAGTCCTTGACGTACTCGACCACCTTCTGCGATTCGCTGGACTCCTGCCGACCCAGCAGTCGAAGGGACATCCGCTCACCGTCCGGCGAGACCCGGACCCCGTCGTCGCCCATCGTGTACCCGGCTGCGTCCAGCGTCGCGTTGGCTGCTGCGAGGTCGAACCCGACCGGGTCGGCGGGCTCGAGGTGCAGGTCGCGGTACAACGGCGGGATGACCGTCGAACCGGGCGTCGCGAATCCCCCGTACACCTTGTCGGCCAGAACCTGCCGGTCGATCGCCTGGGCCACGGCCAGCCGCACCTGCGGGTCGAGTACCAGCTTGCTGCCATTGCCGATCGGCGTACCGTCGGTCAGTGCCGCACCCATGTTGAAAGCGATCTGGTTGAAGCCGGAGTAGACACTGGGGACGGTGGTGATGCCCTCCGCGCCTTCGAGCGAGTTGAAGACGTTCGCGGAGAGGTCGTTGGCGTAGTCGATCTCGCCCTTGCGCAGCGCCTCGGCGATCGCGTCGGTGTTCTTGTAGACGCGGAAGACAACCTCGTCGGCCGCCGGCTTGCCGCCGTAGAAGTTGGGGTTGGCCTCGAAACGCAGGAACTCCCCTTTGCGTCGCTCGACCAGCACGAAGGGGCCGCCACCGACAACGGGCTCGCCGTCCTTCGGCTCGTTCTTGTAGGACTTCGCCTGCTTGCCGTCGATGTTCTTCCAGATGTGCTCCGGAAGGATGTACACCGCGAGGTGGTACATGATCGGTGAGGGCCGTTTGACGAACAGTTTCAGTGTCGTGTCGTCCTCGGCGACGGCCTTGGTGATCGTCGAGGTGTAGCCGCCGTAGTTGGTCTGCTCGATGTCGCCGTTGATCACCCGGTTGAAGGTGTAGGCCGCGTCGCGCGCAGTGAGCGGCTGGCCGTCGCTCCACTTCAGGCCGGGCCGGATCTTGTAGGTCCAGTACGTCTGGTCCTCGGACTCCTCCCACGACTCCGCGAGACCGGGGACAGTGGAGAAGTCCTCCGCCGAGTACTCGGTGAGGGTCGGGTACATCATCTGGTACGCCTCGAACGAAGCGGCTGCGATCCCCGTGAAGGGGTTCGTCGTGTCGACGTCCTGGGTGATGCCGACCGTGAACACGGTCTTCTCAGCCGTGCCGCTCGACGACGGTGTCTCCTCGGCGCTGGCCGGCACCAGTGGCAGCGCGAGGGCCACTGCGATCGCGCCCACGAGCGCCGCCCACGCGTTCCTACGCCTACCGGTTCTCATCCGTGACCTCCGTGCCGGGCTGTGAGTGCTACCGTCCGGCCATGCTGCCCCCACCTGCACCGCACCGCCGCGCCACCTCGGTTCGTTGGGGAGGAGACCAACGGCAGGACGACTTCGGCTGGTTGGCCGGTGAGGGGGCGGACGTGCTCGAGGCCCTGACGGCCGAGCGCGCGTACTACGAGCAGAGGGTTCGTCACCTGGGCCCCCTCCGGGACGAACTCGCCGCAGAGATGCGCGGGCTCCTCCCCGAAGCTGACGCATCGGTCAGTTTCATCCGTCGAGACTACACCTACCTGAGCTGGTTCCGGGTGGGCGACGATCTGCCTTGTCTGGCCCGCAGGCAGCGCCATGCGGATGGCCCGGTCGAGGTCCTCGTCGACCTCGGTGCGGTGGCCGCGCAGGAAGCCACGTCGTACGCCGAGTTCGGCGTGACCGAACCCGGTCCGGGCGACCTCATCCTGGCCTGGTCGGTGGACCTGACCGGGGGTGAGAGGTACTCGCTGCGCTTCCGGGATGTGGCGAAGGGCGAGGACCTACCGGACGAGATCCCCGATACCTACTACACCGGCGCCTGGGATGAGTCCGGCACGCGGTTCCTGTACGTCGTGCCCGACCACGCCATGCGGCCGTGGCAGGTGCGCGAACACATCCTCGGGACCCCCACCGACGCGGACCGGCTGGTGCTGCAGGAGGACGACGAAGCGTTCGAGGTGACCGTGCGCGGTACGCGGTCGGGTGACTGGATCGTCATCGAATCCCGCAGTCGGGACACCAGCGAGTCCTGGCTGCTGCCGACCGCTGACACCACCGCTGTTCCGCGGTCGGTCGCCCGGCGCCGCGCCGGGATCGAATACACCGTCGACCACGCGCCGACGGCCGGGGCCGATGACCTGCTCATGGTGACCAACGACCAAGCACCTGAGTTCCGGGTGTTGACTGCTCCGGTCGACACCCTTGGCCCGTGGCGAGAGGTGGTGGCCCATGACCCGGCAACCCGGGTGGTGGACGCCGACGCGTTCTCCGGGCACGTCGTGCTGACGCTGCGTCAGGACGGCCTGCCGCTGTTGCGTGTGATGCAGCGGGACTGGTCGGCCTCCTACGACATCGCCCCGGCCGACGAGGCGTCCACTGTCTCGATGGTCCACGTCGATGATTTCGCATCCGGCACGATCACGATCCGCGCCGAAAGCCGCACGGCGTCGGCTTCGTGGTGGGAGGTGGACCTCGGATCCGGTGAGCGCATCGAGGTCGCGAGGACCGAGGCCCCCGGCCTGGATCCGGGTCGGTACGCCACCTCCCGCGTCTGGGTCACCGCCAGGGACGGCGCCCGCGTACCGGTGACACTGTGGCGGCGCCATGATGTCGCGCTCGACGGCAGCGCGCCGTGTCTGCTGTACGGCTACGGCGCCTACGAGTACGTCTTCGAGCCCGAGTTCGACCCGGCTCTGCCGTCGTTGTTGGACCGCGGGGTCGTCTTCGCCCATGCGCATGTGCGCGGCGGGGGCGAGATGGGCAGGACATGGTGGGAGCAGGGCCGACTGCTGCACAAGCGCACCACCTTCGACGACTTCGCGGATGTCGCCGATGCGCTCGCCCACGACGGCGCGCTTGGTCTGGTGGACGGCCGCCGGATTGCGAGCAGGGGGCTGTCCGCTGGAGGCCTGCTGCAGGGCGCCGTCTATTCGCAGCGCCCCGACCGCTGGCGTGCGGTGGTCGCCGAGGTTCCGTTCGTCGACGTCGTGACAGCGATGTCCGATCCCTCGATCCCGCTGACCGTGAACGAGTGGGACGAATGGGGCGACCCGCGTGAGCCGCAGTTCATGGAATACATGGCCGGCTACTCGCCCTACGACAACCCGCCACCGGCGCAAGCGCGGCCGCCGCTGTTGGTGACCGGTGCACTGCACGATCCCCGGGTGCTGGTCAGGGAACCGGCGAAGTGGGTGTCCGTACTACGGGCGACCGATCCGGCGCTCGGGGCAGGGGCGGACCCCGAGGATCCCACCTCAGCGGGCACGGTGCTGTTCCGCGTCGAGACCGGGGAGGGTTCCCACGGGGGCCCGGCGGGTCGGTTCGGGCATCTGGATTACGAGGCCGAGGTGGCCGCGTGGATTCTCGCCGCTCTGACCTGAGGCCGGGCTACAGTCGTGGCGTGAACGAGTGCGTCTCGTATGTGACCGCGGGTCCGGTGGCCCTGGTCCACCTCGATCGGCCACATCGCCTCAACGCCGTTGTGCCCGCATTGGTCGACGGGTTGCTCCTGGCCTTCGAGCGGGCACATGCCGACGGGGTTCGCGCCGTCGTGCTTGCGGGCCGCGGTCGCGCGTTCTGCGCCGGCCATGACCTGAAAGAACCCGCACCGGCCGAGGACGAAGCGGCTGCCAGGGTCCGGCTCCAGCGCATCCAGGACGTCACGCGTGCGATCCGGTCACTTCCGGCCCCGGTCGTCGCCGCCGTCCACGGTTACGCACTCGGCGCGGGGGCCGAGTTCGCGCTCGGGTGTGACCTCGTGGTGGCAGCCGAGGACGCCCGGTTCGGTTTCCCGGAGGTGGGCGTCGGACTGAGCGTTACCGGCGGCATCTCCGCACTGCTGCCGCGCACGGTGGGCCTCGTCCGTGCCAAGGAACTGCTGTTCCTGGGCGAACACCTGTCGGCTGACGAGGCGCACCGACTCCGCCTGGTGAACCGTGTCGTCCCCAACGGGTCACACGAACAGGCGGCCCTCGAGATGGCGCAGCGGCTGGCCGCGCAGCCCCCGGTCGCCCTGGCCCTGGCGAAGTCACTGCTCGACCACGGCATGGATTCGAGCGTGCCGGATGCGTTCGAGCGGGAGGTGGACGCAGCGATCGCGACCATGGCGACCGACGAGGCGCAGGTGGGTGCCGAGGCGTTCCGCGAGCGATCCGGTGAGTGACCCGGTGCCCGCCGGGGTCGCAGATCTCGTGGCTGCCGTCGACCGTGCTGCCCAACTGTGGCCGGACCGTCCGGCGTGGACCTTCGACCCCGGTGAGTCCTTGACGTTCGCGGACGTGGGTCGTCGATCAGCCGCCCTCGCGGGAGCGCTGGCCGCCCAGGGGATCGCCGCCGGCGTCCGCGTCGCGGTGATGTTGCCCAATCGAGCGGAGTTCCCGCTGACCTGGATCGCGCTGGCCCGTCTCGGCGCCGCGATGGTGCCGCTGAACCCGCAGTACCGGGCGCAGGACGCCGGGCACATCCTCGCCCACTCACAGGCAGCAGCCGTGATCACCAGCGGCGACCTCGTGGACCGCGTGCACGGCCTGGTGCTCGAGAGCCGGGAGGCCGGCATGGCCGGCGCCCTAGATCGGAAGAGCACACGTCTGAACTCCAGTCACTTAGGCATATCTCGT
>CALFYG010000164.1 GCA_937952095.1 uncultured Micrococcales bacterium
CTCAGCCGCAGCGACCCGCCGGGCGCGGTCACCGCCCTTGTGGAGGCCGCCATCGAGCGAGGCGCGCCGGACAACGTCACCTGCGTGGTGGCCGATGTCGCCCAGGTCGACGACCCGCCGGTGGGAAACCGGCCGGTGGTGGTGGGTGCGGCCGCCGAACCGCGGACGCGCTCGCAGTTGCCCGGCGTGGACTTCCCACAGGACAGTCAGCCCGTCGACACCCCCGAACCCACCCCGTGGACGGAAGAACCCCTCACGCCGTCGCGCCCACGCCGGGGCCGCTGGATCGCAGCGGCTGTGGCTGCCCTGTTGGTCGTGGGCCTGCTCGGCGGTGCGTGGTTGTGGATCGGTGGCCAGTACTACGTGGGCAACAAAGACGGCTACGTCGCGGTCTACCAAGGGGTGCCTCAGAACCTGGGCTCCATCCCGCTGTCCAGCGTGGTCGAGACCACCGCCATACCTAGCGTGCAGTTGCCGGTCTACGCACAGGAACTGGTCAACGCGACCATCGCCGCAGCGAGTCGGGCGGACGCGGACCGGATCGTCGCCATCCTCGACGAACAAGCGGCCACCTGCCGCAGCAAACCCAAGACCGAGGGCTGCCCCGGCGCAACCGCGAGCCCCACCCCGAGTCCGAGCCCGTCGGTGACGCCATGAGGCCCCGCCGTGTCGAACTCGGACTGCTGATCCTCGTGTGGGCGATCGGCAGCGTCTGTTACGCCACCGTCGACCTCGCGACCCTGGGCACGCTGCCGGTGAACTACCTGGCGCTGCTGCTCGGCAGTGGTGCAGTCCTGCTGATCGGGCACATCGTGGTGCGCAGGCTGGCCCCGCACGCCGACCCGGTGCTGTTCCCTGTGGCGGCCATGCTGAACATGCTCGGACTGGTGATGATCCACCGGCTCGACGTCGCCGCCCAACTGCGCGCCGAGGTCACCGATGAGAAGGCGCCGAGCCCGGACGCCGTCGCGCAGGCCACCTGGGTCCTGGTGGCGCTGGTCCTGTTCACCCTCGTGCTGTTCCTGGTCACCGATCACCGGCGGTTGCAGCGCTACACCTACACCTCGGGGGTCGCCGGCGTCGTGCTCCTGCTGCTGCCGCTCGTGCCGATCCTTGGTACGAGCATCAACGGCGCCCGGCTGTGGGTGCGCCTCGGCCCGTTCTCATTCCAGCCCTCGGAGTTGGCCAAGATCGCGCTGACGATCTTCTTCGCCGGCTACCTGGTGCGCAAGCGCGAGGCGTTGGCCACTGTGCGCCGCAAGGTCCTCGGCCTCGGCATCCCGCGGGGTCGCGACTTCGGTCCCCTGCTGGTGGCTTGGCTGGTGGCTCTGGGCGTGCTCGCCTTCGAGCGGGACCTCGGTACGGCGCTGATGTTCTTCGGGGTCTTCGTCATCCTGCTGTACGTCTCCACCCAGCGCCGCAGTTGGCTCATCATCGGCGCGGGGTTGTTCGCGCTGGCCGCCGTGCTGGGGTACCTGGCGTTCGGCCACGTCCAGCTGCGGGTGAAGATCTGGCTGGACCCGTGGACCTACGCCAACGACGAGGGTTACCAACTCGTCCAGGCCTTGTTCGGACTGGCCAGTGGGGGGCTGTTCGGGACCGGACTCGGCGAGGGCTACCCACAGTTCATCCCGTTCGCCAAGACGGACTTCATCGCCGCCGCCCTCGGCGAGGAACTCGGGCTCGCCGGGATGATGGCCATCGTCATGCTGTTCGCGATCCTGGTGGAGCGCGGTCTGCGCACCGGCCTGGCCTGCCGGGATCCGTTCGGCACGCTGCTTGCCGTGGGCCTGTCCAGCGTGTTCGCACTGCAGGTCCTCGTCACGATCGGCGGTGTCACCCGACTCATCCCACTCACCGGCCTCACGACACCCTTCCTGTCCTACGGCGGGTCCGCGCTGGTCTGCAACTGGATGATGATCGCCTTGCTGTTGCGCATCAGTGACCGCAATCGGCGGCCGGCGGTCATCGCCCAGAGCGCCGACGAGGCCATGACCCAGATGATCCGCGTGGGGATCGACCGATGATCCGCGCGATCCGCCGCCTCGGCTGGGTGTTCGGCATCCTCGCGATCCTGCTGGTCGTCAATCTCACGTTCCAGCAGTTCATCCTGGCGCCGAAGATCAACGCCCAGCCCGGAAACCAACGCACTGTGCTCGCGGAGTACGAACGCGAACGCGGCCCCATCCTCGTGGGGACCAAGCCCGTGGCACGGTCCGTCGCCACCCCGAAGCAGACCTTCAAGTTCCTGCGCACCTACTCCGACGGGGTCCTGTACGCACCGGCCACCGGCTTCTACTCGTCGTTGTACGGCTCGACCGGCCTCGAACGCACGGAGAACGAGATCCTGTCCGGCAACGACCCGCGGTTGTTCGTCGACCGCATCGAGCAACTCGTCGCCGGCCGCGTGCCGGAGGGCGGTGCCGTCCAGACGACCCTGCTGGCATCCGCGCAGAAGGCCGCCGCGTCCGGCCTGGGAAGCAACATCGGCTCGGTGACCGCGATCGATCCGAAGACCGGGGCCATCCTGGCTCTGGTGCAGTCGCCGAGCTTCGACCCCAACGGCCTGTCCACCCACGACGCCGCCGCCGCGCAGGACTACTACGAGCAACTCGAGGCGGACCCCGACAAGCCACTTCTCAACCGCCCGTTGGTTCAGACCATCCCACCGGGTTCCACGTTCAAACTCGTGACCGCCGCTGCCGCCCTCGAAGCGGGGTACGAGCCCAACTCGACGGTGCCGGGCCCTGCGCTGTACCCGCTGCCGGGGTCGAGCAAGTCCCTGCCCAACTGGTTCCGCGGACCGTGTGGGCCCAACGATCAGACGACACTGGCCGAAGCACTCGCCGTCTCGTGCAACACTGCGTTCGCCTACCTCGGCAATGAACTCGGTGCAGACGCCCTGCGCACCCAGTCCAACAAGTTCGGCTTCGAGTCCTCCTTCGACGTGCCGATGACGGCGGCCACCTCACGCTTCCCGGAGGATCCGGACGACGCGCAGACCGCCATGAGCGCCATCGGTCAGTTCGATGTCGCGGCCACCAGCCTGCAGATGGCCATGGTCACGGCGAGCATCGCCAACCAGGGCGTGACCATGTACCCCTACCTGGTCAACCAGGTGCTCGCCCCCGACCTGACCGTGCTGTCGCAGACCCAGCCCCGGGAGTTCGAACGGGCCATGTCCGAGCAGAATGCGGGCGCGCTCATGGGGATGATGGTGCAGGTGGTCAACTCCGGCACCGGATCCAACGCACGCATCCCGGGGGTCAGTGTGGGTGGCAAGACCGGGACTGCCGAAACAGGAGCCGGCCGGCCCAACATCGCCTGGTTCGTGGCGGCCGCCCCAGCCGAGGATCCGCAGGTCGCGGTCGCGGTCGCCGTCGAGAACACCGGACAGCCCGAGGTCAGTGGAAATCAGGTGGCCGCGCCCATTGCCCGCGCGGTGATAGAGGCGGTGCTGCAACGATGAGCCCCAGGAGGTTCAGGTGACCACATCGCGACGGCTCGGGGATCGCTACGAGCTCGGTGACACGCTCGGCCGCGGTGGTATGGCTGAGGTGTTCGAGGGACAGGACCTGCGGCTCAACAGGCGCGTGGCGGTCAAGGTGCTGCGCCCGGATCTGGCCCGCGACCCCTCCTTCCAAAGTCGCTTCCGTCGCGAGGCGCAGTCGGCTGCCAGCCTGAACGACCCGAACATCGTGGCGGTGTACGACACCGGCGAGGACGTCCTCGACGGCGGCGGCGAGCATGTGATGGTCCCGTACATCGTCATGGAGTACGTCGACGGGCACAC
>CALFYG010000165.1 GCA_937952095.1 uncultured Micrococcales bacterium
CGTTCTGGGGGTCCACGAGGTGCCAGTAGCCGGAGGCGGCCTTGTTGAGGAAGGTGAGGACCATGCTGCCTGCTACCCGGTGCCGGGGCATGCCGGCCAGACTGGACGTAGAGAAGAAGCGGTTGCCCTTGGCGAAACCGTAGTTCTCTTGGGTGATCGGCCTGAGCAGTCTGGGCAAGGCGTCGGGGTCCATTTGGTCGTCCCCGGCCATCACGACCATGATCTCGGCTCCGAGGTCCATGGCGACCCGGTGCCCGTGGATGATCGCCGCTCCGACACCCTGGTTCTCCATCAGGTGCTCCACGCGTACCCGGCCTCCGGCCATGCTTCGCGCCGCATTGAGGGTCCCGTCCGTACTGCAGTCGTCCACGACGATCACGTGGTCAACGAACTCGGGAATCCCTCGGATCGTCGTGGTGACCAGCTGTTCCTCGTTGTATGCGGGGACGACCACCGCCACTTGGCGCTCATCGAACACTGTCCATATTTAGCAGAGACCGCCCCGAATGCGCTGACACGGTGTGCCGAGGCGTCGATCAGTGGCGAACCCAGCCAGGACCTACGGCTTGGCAACGACCGCCCGTATACCAGGAGCCGCGCAGACTGCGTTGCTAGGGGTGGACCGTGCGGGTGCATTCTTGGTCGATGCGGTCGTGGGTGGGATGTCGGCCAGTCGGGGCACCCCGGTCCCCAACTACCTGTCCTTGCGCAGCTTGTCGACCTCGCTGCGCAGCAGGGCGAGTTCCTCGGCGAGCCGCCTTGTGCGCGATTCGACGCGGCTGACCTCGTAGCTGAGTTGCACACTGACGAGCAGCAGCAGGATTGCAGACAGCAGGAACAGTAGATTTGCGGGTACCTGGAAGCCCAGCAGGTGCGACAGTGACGTGAGCAGCCCCGGGAACACCGCAAACAGCAGCACTCCGACCGAGACCGCCAGCCAGAGAGCGGCGTACTTCTCACGGAGGATTCCGCGCCGCAGGAGTTCGACAATGAACAGCACGGTTCCGGAGGCCGCTGCGACGCCGAGCAGGTAGGAGGTTGTCATGTCATGTCCCTGGGCCTGCTGTCTCGTCTCCTGGTGAGCGACACCAGGAGTGCCAGGATGGCCCGCCCCAGATAGAGCGAAGCTCGCCACGGTGTCTGGCTGGGCGCCCCAGCCCTGCGCTGTTGCATGGAGACGGGGACCTCGGTCACGATCAGTCCAGAGCGGATCGCAATTACCAGCGACTCCACGGTATCCCCGAGGTACTCGGCCGGGTAGTGCTCAGCGAACAGTTCGATCGCAGCCCGGTCCGCAGCGCGGAAGCCCGAAGTAGTGTCCGTGAGGGAGGTACGAGACAGGCGGCTCAGTACTTGGGCCAGCAGGCGCATGGCCCAGGCCCGGGGTCCCCGCACCATGTACGTGCCGTTTCCGATGAAACGGGAACCGACGACGACCGACGCGGGGCCGAGGGCGGCGAGCAGTGCTGGGATGTCTGATGGATCGTGCTGGCCATCGGCGTCGATACTCACCACGACGTCGATGTCGTGGTTGACGGCGTAGAGGAACGCAGTGCGGACAGCCCCTCCGACCCCTACGTTGAACGGCAGGCAGAGCACCTCGGCGCCGGCCGCTCGGGACACGTCGGCGGTCCTGTCGCGGGACCCGTCGTCGACGACGATCACGCGAGCATTCGGCTGAACCTCGCGCACCCGGCGAACGACGTCGGCTACGGTCCGCTGCTCGTTGAGGGCCGGTATGGCAACGAGTACCGACTGCGTTCGCCCCATGCAGTTACTCTGCCAGACAGTAGCGATGGGGGTGCCCGTCCGCATGATTCGACTCACGGGAGGGATCGACGTTGGGCAGAAGCACTAGTGTTCGCAGGCGCCGGGTGATCAGACTACTTGCAGTTGCCTCGTGGCTGGCGCTGGGACTCGCATGGTCGGTGGCAAGCCCTCCCGGGTCGTCCCCGGACGACGACTTCCACCTCGGGTCAATCTGGTGCGCCTGGGGCCAACAGGCCACTGGATGTGTTGAGGGTGAAGTCGGCGAGACGCGGGTTGAAGTGCAAGTGCCCGCATTGCGACAGGCGTTCTCCAACTGCGTGGCTCTGAAGCCGGAGGCCAGCGCCGCTTGCCAGTTCGAGTCGGCGGGCCAGGCGCCGACGACGGCAAACACCGGCCTTTACCCGCCTGGCTTCTACTCGTTCATGCGTTTGTTCGCCACGGACAACCTGGCGGGTTCGATAATGGCGATGCGGATGGCGGTGTGGATCGTCTGCACGGCGCTATGGGCTGTGCTCATCTCGCTCATGCCCGCGTCCTCGCGGTACCGCGTGGTGCTGGCGGTGCTGGCGGCGATGGTCCCGCTTGGGCTGTTCCTATCTGCCTCCACGAACCCCAGCGGCGTGGCAGTGACGGCCATTCCGGTGGCCGTTCTAGCGGTGTTGTTCGCCAGAGACATCCGCGAGCGCGCAGGTGTGGCCGCTGCCGTGCTTGCTGTGACGGCCGCCGGTGCGGCGGTCTTGACGCGGTCGGACGCCCCCTTTCTCTTGGCGCTGGGGCTGGCGGCGGTACTTCTGGCCAGGATTCGTGACTGGCGCTCGGCGCGGTACTGGTGGCCCGCACCAGCAGGGGTGGCTGGCAGTGTGATGCTCGGACTAGTGATCGCCGGTACGCAGACGCAGAACATCTCCGGAGGACTCGTCGCTGCCGATGGGACGTCGGCTGGTACGGGACCCTCGATAGGCTCAGTGCTGTCGTCGCTACCGACGTACTTCGTCGGAGAGTGGGCTACCACGCTTGGGTACGTCGACGTTGCCATGCCGGCGGTCGTGTGGGCGCCGGTGGCGGCGGTGATAGCAGCTGTGGCGGTATTGGCACTGTCATCCTGGAGCGTGGAGAAGGGCCTAGCGGTTCTGCTCGTCATGGCTGGAGAGGCGGCTGGTCTGGTGTACTTGCAGGTGGGTTCGGCGTGCTGCACGGTGCAGGCGCGGTACTTTCTGCCGCTGACGGTCATCTGCATGGCGCTGCTGGCGCTGGTGCCAGTAGGTACCGCTGCCTGGCGACTCAATGCGCCCCAGGCATGGGTCCTGGGAGTTGCACTGATAGGAAGCCAGTCGGTCGCCCTGCACCAGGTCTTGGTGCGCTATACGTCCGGACTAGGGGCGCCTGGCGAGCATCTGTGGCTGCGTCATTCTCAGTGGTGGTGGGATGCCCCGATCCCACCACCACTGCTCGTATGGGTATTCGGCAGCCTCGCGTTTGCCTTCGCCGCGGTATGGGTTCTTTGGCAGGTATCGGCTTCACCGGCCCAGCCTGATGAAGTGCGCGAGTCGGTTGCGGGGTAGCTCAGTGAGCGCCGCGTCCGGTGGCCACGGCCTTCACGGTCTTGGCCAGGATCACTAGATCCAACGCGGGT
>CALFYG010000166.1 GCA_937952095.1 uncultured Micrococcales bacterium
GGGGACGATGAACACCTCCACGCGACGCCCGGCTCCGGGCTGCAAACCCTCAGCCCGGCACGCCAGCAGTGTCCGGTCCGTGCCGAGGCCGAAGCCGATACCCGTCATGTCGGGCCCGCCGAGCGATGCCATCAGACCGTCGTAGCGACCCCCGCCGCCGATACCGGACTGGGCACCGAGTGCCGGGTGGTCGAACTCGAACGTCGTGCGGGTGTAGTAGTCCAGGCCGCGCACGAGCCGCGGGTTGAGCACGAAGCGCACCCCCAGCGCGGTGAGGGCCTGCTGGACTCGCGTGAAGTGCTCACGGCACTCGTCGCACAGATGATCCGGGGGCAGAGGGGCGTCGGTGAGAAGCACCCGGATCTCCGCGCGCTTGTCATCAAGGACCCGCAGCGGATTGATGCGCGCCCGCTGCGCGGTGGCCTCATCCAGCGGCAGTCCGGCGAGGAACTCCTGCAGCACCTCGCGGTAGACCGGTCGGCACTCCTTGCACCCGATCGACGACAGGTCGAGTCGGTAACCGCGCAGACCCAGTCGCCGGTACCCCTCGTCGGCGACGGCGATCACTTCGGCGTCCAGCAGCGGATCGTCCACCCCGATGGCTTCGACGCCGACTTGTTGCAGTTGGCGGTATCGGCCCTGTTGCGGCCGTTCGGCGCGGAAGAAGGGCCCTGCGTACCACAACTTCACCGGCAGGGATCCGCGGTGCAGATTGTGTTCGAGGACCGATCGCATCACCCCGGCCGTACCCTCAGGCCGCAGGGACAGGGAACGGTCTCCCCGGTCGGTGAAGGTGTACATCTCTTTGCTGACCACGTCTGTGCTCTCGCCGACGCCGCGCACGAACACCGCGGTGTCCTCGAACACGGGGAGTTCGATGTAGCCGTATCCGGCGAGTTCGGCGCTGTGGCCGAGCGTCGTGCGCACAGCCAGGAAGTCGGCGGAATCTGGCGGCAGGTATTCCGGAACCCCGCGAGGGGCCTGCAATTGGCTCACAGTCCACGCCCCGGAGGCTGCTCGAGGTGGTGGTCACGGGCTTGGGCGAGGAAGGGGTTCCCCGCCAACTCGCGGCCGATGCTCGTCTGCTCACCGTGACCCGGCAGGACGATCATCTCCTCCGGCTGCGGCAGGACCACCTGCGCCAGGGACCGCATCATGGCGTCTGTGTCCCCGCCCGGCAGATCGGTACGGCCGATCGAGCCGGCGAAGAGCAGGTCCCCCGAGTACATGATCGGGGGCACATCACCATCGGCGTCGGTGATGAAAACCGTCGAGCCCGGCGTGTGTCCGGGGGCATGCCGGACACCGAAGCGCAGCCCTGCCAACTCCACATCGGTCTGGTCCGTGAGCTCTCGCACGTCATCGGGCTCGGAGAACTGCAGGCGCCCGCCGGTCATCTGCTCGAACATGACGCGGGTGTCACCGGAGATCCCGGCCATCGGGTCGGCCAGCAGGTGTCGGTCAGCGGGATGAATGTAGGCCGGAACGTCGCGCGCCTCACACACCGGGGTCACCGACCACATGTGGTCCAGGTGCCCGTGTGTCACCAACACCGCGACCGGCTGCAGCCGGTTCTCCCGGACCACCTCGTCGACTCCCGGCATGGCATCCTTCCCGGGGTCGATCACGATGCACTCCTGCCCCGGACCGGTGGCCACGACGAAGCAGTTCGTACCCCAGGGGCCGGCGGGGAAACCTGCGATCAACACACATACCAGCCTATCCGTGACACATGACGGTGCCGGATTCCGGCGGCACGTAGACTCCCTCTAGCCACCGTTGCTCCGCGGGCGGCGGCTCACTTGGGAGGATCATGGCCACGAAGAAGCGCCGCCAGGAACTCGCGCGCGCGAAGGCGGAGCGACAGGCGCAGAGGCGCGCCCAGGCCGCCGCCCGCGCACGTCGCAACCGGATCATAGGGATCGCCGCCGCCGGTCTGGTGGTGGCCGGCGCGATCGCCTGGGCGGCATGGCCGAGTTCGACGGAGCAGGCGGGCGCCGAGGCTGAGCCGGAGGCATCGCCCACGGCCGCCCCGAGTGAGACGGTCGCCGCCACCCCTGGACCCGTGGCAACTCCCGCCGGTGTCACGTGCAAGGATCCCGGGGAACCTCGGCAGGACACCCGTACCTGGGACAAACCCGCCCCGCAGAACCTCAGCGGAGAGGTCACCTGGGTCTTGAACACCAACTGTGGCCGGATCACCGTCGCGCTCGACGCCGATGCCGCACCGAAGAACGTGGACGCGCTGGCCTTCCTCACCGACGAGGGGTACTACTCGGGCAACTACTGCCACCGGCTCACGACCTCGGGGATCTTCGTGTTGCAGTGCGGTTCCCCGGGCTCAGACGGAACCGGGGACGTCGGATTCACAGTTCCGGACGAGAACCTGCCCAAGGACGGACAGGACAACTACCCCGCAGGGACGGTCGCCATGGCCAACCGCGGCGCGGACACCGCGAGCAGTCAGTTCTTCCTCGTCTACAAGGACACCACCCTGCCGCCGAACTACACGTCGGTGGGCAGAATCACCGGTGGTCTCGACGTAGTGAAGTACGTTGCGGCAGGCGGGGTGGAGCCGGGATCATCGGATGCATCAGATGGTCCGCCGGCACAGCCTATTGTGATCAAGACGGCCCAGATCGAGAACTAGGGACACCATGACCGAGCAGACATCCACACCGGGCCCCGCACCGGCCGAGAATTTCGGCCGCGTGGGCGAGGACGGCACGGTCTACCTGCGTCTGCCCGATGGCAGCGAACGTCCAGTCGGACAGTTCGCCGCAGGAACCCCCGAGGAGGCCCTGCACTACTACGCCGGGAAGTACAACGACCTCAGCCAGTCGCTGGAACTCACCGCGACCCGCTTGGCGGACAACAAGTGTTCGCCGCGTGACGCCCTGGCCGTTGCCGGCAAGGCACGCCACGCACTCGAGGAACCCGCATTCATCGGCGACATCTCGCTGCTCATGGCCCGCATCGGGCAACTCGAGGTGCTTGCCCACATCCGCCAGCAGATCCTCGAGGAGGAGCGCAAAGCCGCCCGCGAACAGGCGCAGCAGGCCCGCGAGGCGATCGTGGTGGAGGCGGAGCAACTGGCGACGTCCACGGCATGGAAGCAGACCGGCGAGAAGTTCCGGGAACTTGTGGACCAGTGGAAGGCACTCCCCAAGCCCACCGCTGATCAACGCGAACTCACCGACGCGCAGTGGGAACGCTTCCGTACCGCACGTCGGACCTTCGACAAGGCGCGCAAGATCCACCGCGAGGAGCAGGACAAGCGGCGCGCCGCGGCCGTGGCCGCCAAGACCGAACTGGCCGAGAAGGCCGAGGCCCTTGCCGACTCCACCGACTGGCAGAACACCGCGAACGCTTTCCGCGAGTTGATGGAGCAGTGGAAGAAGGCCGGCTTCGCCGGGAAGAAGGACGACGACGCCCTGTGGCAGCGGTTCCGCGGTGCCCAGGAGAAGTTCTTCACCGCACGCAAGGACACCTACAACGCCCGGGACTCCGAACAGAAGGAGAACCTGGCCAAGAAGCGGGCGCTCATCGCCAAGGCGGAGGAACTCCTCCCGGTCAAAGACGCCAAGGCAGCCCGCCGTGCCTTCCGGGAGATCCAGGGCGAGTGGGCTGAGATCGGTCACGTCCCTCGCGCCGACAAGCGCAAGATCGACACGAAATTGCGGGCCGTGGACGACGCAATCCGTTCCGCGGAGACTGCCGCGTGGCGGCGCAGCAACCCGGAGATCCGGGATCGCGCACAGGGCCTCGTCGACGCGTACCGCGCCTCGGTGACGAAGCTCGAGGCCGCACTCGCTGCAGCCAAGGAGTCCGGCGACGAGAAGAAGATCGCCGATGCGGAGCAGAGCCTCAACCAGCAACGTCTGATGCTCGAGTCGGCGGAGCAGAGCCTCTCGACGCTCTAGCGAGGGTGGGCAGGCTGCGGGCGGAGTGCTCCCCGTGAGTCGTCGGTACCCCCGTGAGTCGTCGGTACCCCCGTGAGTCATGGACGTTCGCAGGACTCTCACCGCAGTACCCAACCCTCACCGGAGTACCGAACCCTCACCGCTGCGTGGCCAAATCGGTGCGGTGGTTCGAAGGCGTGCAGGTCGCTCCGAGCCGCTAGACCCGCTTCGCGTCGAAAACGCCTTCAACCCCCCGCACACCCTTCAGCACGGCACCGAGATGGGCCGGATCGGCCATCTCAAAAGTGAACCGGGAGATCGCGATGCGGTCACGGTTCGTCGTGGAGGTGGCGGACAGGATGTTCACGTGGTGGTCCGAAAGGACCCGGGTGACATCCGACAGCAAGCGCGCCCTGTCCAGAGCCTCCACCTGGATGTTGACCAGGAACACCGACTCGGCGCTCGGCCTCCAGGTCACCTCCACCAGTCGGTCCTCCTGCTGCGCCAACTGCGGGAAGTTCACGCAGTCCTTCCGGTGGACGGACACCCCGTTGCCCCGGGTCACGAAGCCGACGATGTCGTCGCCCGGAACCGGCGTGCAGCACTTGCTCAGCCGCACCCATACGTCGTCCGCGGCTGCCACCACGACCCCGGGATCACCCGACGGTCCGGACCGGATGGACGGTGGCGGCGTCTCTTCCTCGGTGTCGTCCGCGGCGGCTTCGGTGCCACCTCGGCCGGCGATCAAGCGGTCGACCACGACCGAGGCGTCGACTTTGCTCTCCCCGATCGCCGCGTAGAGCGCACTGACGTCGGACATCCGGTAGTAGGCGGCGATGCTGAGCAGATCCGGGGTGTTGAGCAGACGCTGCATGGGCAGGGACCGTCGTCGCAACTCTCGCAACAGGGCGTCCTTGCCGTGCTCCACCGCCTCCTCTCGGCGTTCCCGGGAGAACCATGCGCGGATCTTGCTGCGAGCACGCGGGGAGGCGACGAAGGTCAGCCAGTCGCGTGACGGACCCTGCCCCTGCGTCTTCGACGTGAAGATCTCGACGGTGTCGCCATTGTCGAGCCGGGACTCCAGGGGCACGAGTTTGCCGTTGACGCGCGCACCGATCGTCCGGTGCCCGACCTCCGTGTGCACCGAATAGGCGAAGTCGACCGGCGTCGACCCGGCGGGCAGGGAGATGACGTCGCCCTTCGGCGTGAAGACGAACAACTCCCCCGTGCCGAGTTCGTAGCGCAGGCCGTCGAGGAACTCGTCCGGATCCTCGGTCTCCCGCTGCCACTCCAGCAACTGTCTGAGCCAGGCGAACTCGTCCGGCCCGGTGTCCACGCCGCTGCGGCCCTGCTTGTACCGCCAGTGTGCCGCGACGCCGTACTCGGCCTGCTGGTGCATCTCCTGGGTGCGGATCTGTACCTCGACGGGTTTGCCTTCCGGACCGATCACGGTGGTGTGCAGCGAGCGGTACACGCCGTACCGCGGGCTGGCGATGTAGTCCTTGAACCGCCCTGGCACCGGG
>CALFYG010000167.1 GCA_937952095.1 uncultured Micrococcales bacterium
GGGACTTCGGCGGCTGGTGAGCCTGTCAGTCCACCTGGTGCAACCGCCGCGCCGCCTCCGCGATGGATCCACTCAGCGACGGGTAGACGGCGAACGTCGTCGCGAGATCGTCCACGTTGAGTCCGAGTTCCACCGCAAGCGCGAGCGGGTAGATCAGTTCGCTGGCACCCGGGGCCACGACCACTGCCCCGACCACGGTGCCTGACACCCGGCAGAAGATCTTCACGAAGCCGTCCTCGAACCCTTGCATCTTGGCGCGCGCATTGGTCGCCAGTGGCAACTTGATGCCGTGTGCACGGGCCACACCCGAGTCCACCTCTGCCTGTGTCACGCCCACGCTGGCGATCTGCGGGTCGGTGAAGACGTTGCTGCTCACCACCTTCAGGTTCAGCGGAGACACCGCCTCCCCTAAGGCGTGCCACATCGCGATGCGTCCCTGCATGGCCGCCACGTTGGCCAGAGGAAGTACACCCGTGCAGTCCCCTGCGGCGTAGATCCCGTTCACACTGGTCCGCGAGACACGATCGACCTGGATGTAGCCGTGCTCGTCGACGGCCACGCCGACCGTCTCACACCCGAGGTCGGCGGTGTTCGGCACAGCGCCGACGGCCATGAGGCAATGAGTCCCCGTCAGCGTGGACCCGTCCTGGAGCGTGACCACCACGCCGTCCTCTGTGCGCTGCACGGCTTCGGCACGGGACCGCGGCGACAGCTCCATCCCACGGTTCTGCAGCACCACCTCGAGCACCTCGGCCGCGTCGGGATCCTGTGTGGGAAGGACCCGCTCCCGCGACGACACCAGCACGACATCACTTCCCAGCGCCGTGTAGGCACCGGCGAATTCTGCGCCCGTGACGCCGGAGCCGACGACGATCAGCCGCTCGGGCAATTCCGCGAGGTCGTACAACTGCTGCCAGGTGAGGATGCGCTCGCCGTCCGGAACCGCGGTCGGCAGCTCCCGAGGGGCGGCTCCCGTGGCCAGCAGGATCACGTCACCGTAGAACGTGACGTCGTCAACGGCGATGGTGTGGGCATCGACCAGCCGCCCGTGCCCTTCCACGATGTGGACGCCCGCGTCGCGAAGCCGGCCTGCGATGTCCTCACTCTGTGCAGCCGCAAGGTCCAGAACGCGTTTGTTCAGAAGTTCGAGGTCCACACTGACTGTGCGCGGCCCGGGGAACTGCCCGTCCACGCGAATACCGAGCTCTCCTGAGATGTTCACCCGGCCGACCCGGTCCGACGTGGCGATCAGGGTCTTGCTCGGCACACAGTCCGTGAGGACAGCGGCACCGCCGATGCCACCGGACTCGATGACGGTGACGTCAGCGCCGAACTGGGCAGCCACCAGGGCGGCTTCGTATCCGCCCGGTCCGCCTCCGACGATGACGACCGACTCGGGGATGCCGCTCATGCCGTCTTCCGGGTGCGCTTGGCGGGGGCCTTCTTGGCGGCTGCCTTCTTCACGGGGGTTTTCTTGGCCGCCGGTTTCTTCGCCGCCGTCTTCTTCGCGGGAGCCTTCTTGGCAGGCGCTTTCTTGGCCGCCGACTTCCTCGCAGGAACCTTCTTGGCAGGGGCTTCTTCGGAGCCACCTGCGCGAGCCAGCGACTCTCGCAACGCGGTGAGCAGGTCCACGACCTCACCGCCGGACGAGGCGGGCGCCTCACTGGCCACGATGCCCTCACCGCCGTGGACCTTGGCGTCGATCATCGCGAGCAACTGCTCCCGGTAGGCGTCGTGGTACTCGTCGGGGTCGAAGTCGCTGGCCAACGATTCCACCAGCGAGGAGGCCATGGCCAGCTCCTGCGGACGCACATCAACCTCCTGATCCAGGATGTCGAAGTGAGCGGCGCGCACCTCGTCCGGCCAGAGCATCGTCTGCAGCATGAGCACATTCTCACGCACCCGCAGAACGCCGAGTTGCTGCTTCTGTCGCAGGCTGACCTTCACGATCGCGGTCAGATCGGTGTCCTCCAGCGTGCGCCGTAGAAGGACGTAGGGTTTCAGCGACCGTTCGTCGGGTTCGAGCAGGTACGACTTGTCGAAGCGCACCGGGTCGACCTGGCCGGTCGGCACGAATTCGACGACATCGATCTCCTTGGACGACGTGACCGGCAGACTGGCGAAGTCCTCATCGGTCAGCACCACGGTCGGGCCGTTGGGCACCTGGTACGCCTTCGAGATCTCCGCAAGCTCGAGGGTGTTCCCGCACTCGCGGCACACACGGTTGTACTTCACCCGGCCGCCGTCGAGGGCGTGGACCTGATGGAACCGCACATCATGGTCCTCCGTGGCCGTGTACGCCTTCACGGGGACGGAGACCAGACCGAAGGCGATGGAGCCTTTCCAAATCGCACGCACCCACCTAGCATGCTCTGTCCGGGGCGACATATGCCAGTGTCATCAACAGTTCACCTCGCTGATCAGGTCATTTGTCTTTCCGGCAACTAGAGTCGGGTTGTATGTCAGCCATCGTCGCGCAAGTGGAGGGTCGCCAGGTCAGGCTGACAAGCCTGACCAAAGTGATGTACCCGAAACTCAACGTGACGAAGAGTCAGGTGATCGATTACTACGCCACGGTTGGCAGCCAGGTGATCGCGCAGACGACAGGGCGACCCGTGACCCGGATCCGTTTCCCCCACGGGATCGGGTCGCAGTCCTTCTTCGAGAAGAACGCACCGGACGGGATGCCCGAGTGGATCCCCGAGATGGTGGTCAATTCCATCCACTACCCGGTGTTCAACGAAGTGGCCGCCGTGGTCTGGTCAGCACAGATCAACGCCCTGGAGTTGCACACCCCGCAGTGGCGCGAACCGGGCCGCTGCGACCGGTTGGTCGTGGACCTCGACCCGGGTCCGGGAGCAGGGCTCGAACGATGCTGCGAAGTCGCCCTGCTCGTAGAGGACTACCTGGCCGCCGACGGTTTGTCCGGGACGCCGGTCACCAGCGGATCCAAGGGCATGCAACTGTACGTCCCTTTCCCCGAGCCGATGGACGGCGAGGCGGTCCTGAACTACGCACGCTCCATGGCGGCCGAACTCGCCACCGCTCACCCGCAGGCGATCGTCGCCACGATGACGAAGTCGAAGCGGGAGAAGCGGGTCTTCATCGACTGGAGCCAGAACAACCCCGCGAAGACGACGATCACGCCCTACTCGTTGCGCGGCAAGGACCTCCCCTACGCGGCCACACCAGTCACCTGGGACGAGGTCCGGGACGGGCTGACCGAGCAGTTCCTCTTCACCGAGACCATGGCCCGGGTGCAGGAGTACGGCGACCTGATGCAGGCCTGAGCCCGAGCCATTCCCCGTTTGCGACGTTGTTGGCGGTCCGTCCAACCCGTTTGCGACGTTGTTGGCGGTGAGCGGGATGCAGAACGACAACAACGTCACATTCGGGCACGTGGGGCGACAACAACGTCGCAAACGGCACGCTACCGCCGTGCAGGTCGCGCCTTGAGCGCCACCGTCGGCAGTGCAGGAGCAGACAACCGGGGGTTCGGATCACCGGGCACCGGCCCGAAGCGGTCGTCTCCCGCTTCCCAGTCCCGGCGGGCCTCGACGATCTCTTCGTGGGTGCGGCCCACGAAGTTCCACCACATCAGCAGATCCTCGGTCATCGGTTCCCCGCCAAGAACCAGCACCCGCGCGCCGGGATCGGCCGCGAGCTGCACGTGCGTTGCTCCCCAACCCAGATACTGCAGAGCACCCCGCGGCACCGCCTGCCCGTCAACGGTCAGGTCCGCATCCACGGCGAGCACTGCGTACTCGAAATCAGGCTGGAGCGGCAGTGTCGCGAGACCGGTGAGATCCACCTGCGCGCCCACGAGCGGCGAAAACGTCTCCGCCGGGGATGCGGCCCCCGCGAACTCACCCACCATCACGGTCGCCCGTACGGCACCGATCTCGACAACAGGAAGGTCGGCGTGGTGGGCGAAGTCGGCGTTCCGGAAGCGCTCCCCCTGTGGCAGCGCTACCCACAACTGCACACCGTGCAGCGGACCCGACCCGACGGAGTACTCGGAGTGCGCGATGCCACGACCCGCCGTCATGACGTTCAACTCCCCGGGACGTACCCGTTGCAGGGAGCCGAGGCTGTCCCGGTGCTCGACCTCGCCGGCCAGCAGGTCCTGGGTGCGGTGGACGATGGCGTCGTCGTGGACGTGGCCGTTGGTCCGGACGACCAGCACGTGCGGGCGTCCTCCCCGCGAGTCGATCAGCCCTGACATCTCGGCAGCGGTGCGGAACGATGCGACGCCCCGGGCACGCCAGGCGGCGGCGAGCACCCGCTGGTCCCGGGTGGGGGCCGAACCCACGACCCGGTACACGCTCGTGCCGACCCGCTCGGCCCGTCCCTGCTGCACCCGGTACGCGATCTGGCGGCGGCTCAGTCCCAGTCGGAGGGCGTCGTCGGTGCGGTAGAGCCCGTGGTGTGCCGCCGCCCAGGCGTAGAGGTGATCGTCGCTGCCCGTTCCCATCCGAACGAGCAGACACTGCGACCCGGGTGCTTGTCAGCGGGTCGCGCGACCCGTTGACACCCCGAGCGGGATGCGTACTCGGTCGCCCTTCGAATCTGGGGCGCGGAATCGACAGGACGTGTCGATTGCGACCCCTATGTTCTGGGTGGGGGTGGGCGCTGGTAATTTCGGCCCGTCATGCGACTCGCCGTCCTCGCCTCCGGTTCGGGCACCCTCCTCGACGCCATGGCCAGCGGCGGTCTCCCGATCGAGCTGGTCATGGTCGACCGCCACTGCCCGGTCGAGGACGTCGCCGCCCGCCACGCCATCCCGTGCGTGGTCGTCGAGCGCACCGACTTCGGCGACGGGTTCGACCGGGACGCGTTCACCGACCGCGTCGTCGCCACCCTTGCGGATCACGGCATCGACCTGGTCGCCATGGCCGGCTGGGGCACGATCCTGGGCCGAGCAGCGTTCGAAGCTCTGCCCGGGCGGATCGTCAACACCCACCCGGCGCTGCTGCCGGCGTTCCCCGGGTGGCACGCGGTCCGCGACGCCCTCGCCTACGGCGTCAAGGTCACCGGCTGCACCGTCCACGTCGCCACCGAAACCGTCGACGACGGACCGATCCTGGCCCAGGAGGCCGTCCCGGTCCTGCCCGACGACGACGAGGCGACGCTGCACGAGCGCATCAAGGCCGTCGAACGCCGCCTCTACACCGACACGATCCGATCCCTCCTCGACGAGGGGTCCATCCTCCTGAAGGACGCGCCATGAGCGACACCCCCGACAACGACACCGCCCCGGTTCGCCGGGCCCTGCTGTCGGCCTACGACAAGACCGGCATGGTCGACCTCGGCCGGGCGCTGGTCGAGCTGGGTTGGGAGCTCGTCAGCTCGGGCGGGACCGCCAAGGTGCTCGCGGATGCCGGTCTGCCGGTCATCCCGACCGAGCAGGTCACGGGCTTCG
>CALFYG010000168.1 GCA_937952095.1 uncultured Micrococcales bacterium
GAGAGGTTGGCGACTGTTTTCGACTAACGGCTGAGCGTGGGACTAACGGCTGAGCGTGGGACTAACGGCTGTGGGTGCGACAGAACCGCCCGGCGCCTACCGGTGAGAGCTTCGTCCATCGGTGAGAGGTTGGGCACTCCGGTGAGAGGTTCGCGGCTGTTTTCGACTAACCGCTGAACCTGGGACTCACGGCTGAACCTGGGACTAACGGCTGGGCAGTGCAGCGGCCCTAAAGAGCCGTCACGACAGCTTCCTGCGAGGCGTCGATGCCGCCCACGGACAGGGGCGCCTCAACCGGCGTGGAGCGCTTGATCACCGCCAAGCCAATGGGTCCGAGTTCGTGGTGCTGGGCCACGGAACCGACCCTGCCCACCGATCGGTCCCCAGCGAAGACCTCTGTGCCGGGGTCCGGAAGCGCGCCGTCGAAGTGCAAGAGGACGAGCCGGCGCGGGGGACGGCCCATGTTGTGCAGGCGGGCGACAGTCTCCTGGCCGCGGTAGCAGCCCTTCGCCAGATGGACCGCCGGGCCGATGAGGCCGAGTTCGTGCGGCAGCGACTTGTGATCGGTATCTGCTCCGACCTCCGGCACTCCGGCAGCGATCCTCAGCGCCTGCAAGGCCCAGGTCCCACACTCGGGACCTGCCGGGCGCTCGCTGCGTGGGAAGACCACCTCGGCGCCGATCAGGCGGTCGGGACGGGCCGGGACGTACTTGGCGGCCGTACCGCCACGGTCCTCGCCGGAGTCTGTGGTCCCCATCCCGGCGTACTCCGCCGGGATCAGCCACGTCGGCAGGTCCTTGTACTGCTCCCGCCGCGGTACCCAGACCACGTCATGCTCGTCGCTCAGGTCGGTCACCTCGACATCGGCCATGAACCGCATCCGGTCCAAGTAGGTCCGCAAGGCGTCAGCGGTGTCGGCGTCGACGATCAGCCAGGTCGCTTCCCCGGTGTCAACGACGTGCAGGTCGTACTCGACGTGGCCGTTCGGGTCGAGGATCAGAGCCTGGGTCGATGAGTCGGATTCGATCCGGTGAGAGGTCAGCGAGTCGAGCCAGGTGATCCGGTCGGAGCCGGTGAGGCGCAATACCGCGCGGTGCGGCAACGCCACCCAGCCCTCGCCTGCGGCCAAGAGTTTCTGTTCCGCGAACGGGTCGCCGAAGTGGGTCATGCCATCTGCAACGCGCGGAGGGCAGGATTCATTCGCGGCAGTCCGCACACAGTCCGGGCAAAGCCATGTACGCCAGGTCGGCGCGGAAGCCGTGGTCGCGCTCCAGAGCCGCAAGCAGGTCGTCCGCCAGTGCCATGTCAGCGCTGGACTGCCTCCCGCAGCGCTGACACACCAGGTGCAGGTGGGGGGTGGGGTCGACGGCGTGGTAGACCGGCGGCCCGTGACCGATGTGCGTGTGGGTGATCAGTCCGACTTCCACCAGAACGTCGAGAGCCCGGTAGACGGTCGAGTGGTCGACGTCGGGCACTTCGGCCACGATCTGATCCGGGGTGGCGTGGCGCAGGCGTTCAACGGTCTCCCACACCTGCCTGCGCTGGGGGGTGAGACGGTAGCCGTGGTCCCGGAGCCGGGCTTCGAAATCCTGGCTCACACGCTCTTCAACTTGGCTGCCAGATGGTTGCTCAGCGGTTCCCCGACCGCAGCCATGTCGAAGGTCCACGCGAGATCACCATCGGGCGCGAGGCCGTACAGCCGCTGGCCGCCGAGGTACTCCTTCGCGCTGGCCGTGCGCATGACCGAATCAGTGGTCATCTCCAGACTCGCGCGGGTGATGGTGGCGTCTTGGATCTCCGAGACGGTGACCTTGCCGTGCCACACCTCGGTGTAGCCGGTGGGGTGGATGAACAGTGCCTCGAACTCGTTGTCGGGCCGGGGGCGGAAGTACGCCGACTCCATCGCGCCGGGCCGTTCGCGATTGCCGTCGGCGTCGAGGATCCAGGACCGCGAGTTCATGGCGATGAACGGCCGCCCATCGCATGTGAAGGAGAGCTCCTGGCCGAAGCGGAAGTCCTCGATCGTGGGGTACTGCCCGGTTCCGACGCCCACCCACTGCCCGAGCAGCCAGGACAGGGGCAGCAACTCCTCCGGGAGGTCCACTACTCGCTCTTGAAGAGGCGGTAGACGACGTACACGGAGAACCACACGATGACCACACTGACCAGTACGAGCAGCGATGTGAAGAAGATCTCGGTCATGGGGCCAGCCTAGTCGGTGCCGCCCGGGAGCACCGCGTCAGTTGCGGACATACGCCTTTTGGTGAAGAAGCGACACCTCACGTGCGACTTCTTCACCAAAAGGGTCGCACTCAGTACACGAGGGCCTGGGTGTTCTCGCCCAGTAGTGCCTCCACCAGCGTCGCAGCCCCCGCGATGTCCGCTCCGGGCCGCAGGTGGCCGGCCGTGAGACCCCGGCGGGCGGCGCACTGGCTGCACACGTGGACCTGTCCCACGCTGTTCAATGCCGTGTCGAGGTCCGGGGCATACTCGAGGTCGTAGGCGGGCTGCTGCCCGGCCACCGCGAACATCGTCGCCGGCCCGGACAACCACAGCGCGACGTCCGCCCCGGAGGCGGCGGCTGTCATCGCCACGGTCAGTGCGGCCGCCACTTTCTCCTGGTCGTCGGTGGTCAGCTGGACGACCAGTGGGCGCACCTCAGACCCGCGATCCGGTGGAGTCGGTCAGGTCGAGAACGGATCCGTTCGACGGCGCGGGGATGGCTGCCGCGGGCAGGAACCGGCGGATGCGCACGTAGATCTCACACCCGAGGCAGAACCCGAACACAGCGTTCAACGCGGCGGCGAACAGAGCGAAGCCGGCGAAGATGTAGACGCCGAGGGTCCAGGCCAGCAGCATGCTGATGCTCGCGGCGAGGGCGAACCCGAGGCCGACGGCCTGTGCGAACTGCGGGGGCAGCGGCTCCTCCATGTGGTCCGGCGCTTTCAGGCGGGGTCGCACCAGTTTCTTGAAGATCCAGCCGTAGGGCTGGTGGCTCGGTCCGAGGATCGCTCCGAAGGCGAAGACCAAGGTCTGGAGGCTCAGAAGCACAGTGGCGACCGGGCCCGGCGTGGTCACAATGACGAGGGCGAGCACGACGACGGTGATGGCGGCGGAGAAGCGGGTGCCGCGGGGATCGATCACGAGTACCTCTCGGGGGATGGGTGCAGTATCGTGGAGAACCTGAATTTCGCGTCAGGCATTCCCACGCTGTTGATCACTGCTTCCAGAGTACGCGGGCGGTGGGGAATGTCATGGCTCCGGGAGGTGTTGAGCCCAGCATGTCGGGAATTGTGATCCTCGCTGCGATCGCGGCGCTGCTAGCTGCGTTCGGCGTGTGGCGTCATCTGGCCGACGGCCGGATGCGCGCGGCGGCACGGGTGGACGCCCCGCGTCTGACGCCCGCCGAGGTGGGTGGCGAGCTTGGCGACAAGGCCACCCTGGTGCAGTTCACCTCCGCCTTCTGTGCCCCGTGTCGTGCTACGCGACGCATCCTCGGGGAGGTTGCCGACATGGTGCCCGGGGTCAAGCACGTCGACCTCGACGTCGAACACCACCTCGATCTCGCGCGGGAACTGAACATCTCCCGCACGCCCACGGTGCTCGTACTCGATGCCGACGGCGCGATCGTGCGCCGTGCCTCCGGGCAGCCGCGCAAGGCCGACGTCATCGCCGCCCTCGGCGACGCCATGCCCGCCTGATCCGGTCGAGGCGACCGGGGCGTCACACGTCACGGCCCTCTGCAATATCGTGGGAGGGGTCCGGAGGTGGCCCATGAGCAGTGTTCTGCTGATGACCGATGCGGTCGAGCCCAGCGATCATGTGCTGCCCGCGCTCGGGTTGCTGGGCCATCAAGTGCGCGTTCTCCCCGCAGAGGCGGCAGCACTGCTGGACGCTCCTGCCGGTGATCTGCTGCTCGTCGACGGCCGGCGTGACCTTCCCGGTGCCCGCTCCCTGTGTCGGGTACTTCGTGCGACAGGATCCGATCTGCCGGTCCTGCTGATCATCACCGAGGGCGGTCTCGCGGCCGTTGCGCCGGACTGGGGGGTCGATGACATCCTGCTCGACTCCGCCGGCCCGGGTGAGGTCGAGGCGCGCTTCCGGCTGGCCATCGGGCGGATGGCTGAGAACGAGCAGGAGACCGAACCGGAGATCCGGCACGGGGAACTCCTCATCGATGAGGGCAGTTACACCGCCACGGTGCGCGGTCGGGTGCTCGATCTGACCTACAAGGAGTTCGAACTCCTCAAGTACCTGTCCCAGCACCCCGGGCGGGTCTTCACCCGGCAACAGTTGTTGCAGGAGGTGTGGGGCTACGACTACTTCGGGGGCACCCGCACCGTCGATGTCCACGTGCGTCGCCTGCGCGCCAAACTCGGCTCCGAGTACGAGGCGTTGATCGGTACCGTGCGCAACGTCGGCTACCGCCTCGTCCCGCCGCGTTCGGAACGTGAGCCGGAGTTCAGCGAGTGACACAAGCGGTCATCGAGTGGGTCGACCATCTCACTCCCGCGGAGATCGCCGAGGTCGACGCGATGCTCGACCGGGTCAGCGCCGCCGACGGCGTCTCTTCGCTGAGTGAACACACCTACCTGCATCTGCTGGCCGGTGCGGCAGGGCCCGACCGCCACGGCCTCGTCCGTGTGAACCGCCGGATCGTGGGCTACGCCTTCGTCTCGGCCGACGACGATCCTGTGGCGGAGTTCCTCGTCGACCCGGCCGCACGCGGCGAGGGGATCGGCGCGCAGATGCTCTCCGAGATCCTCGATGTCGCTGGGCCGCGGGTGCGCATCTGGGCGCACGGTCAGTTGCCGGCCGCCGAAGCCATCGCGATGTCCGCGGGGATGCGGCCGGTGCGCCGACTGTGCCGCTACACCCGTGCCTTGACCGAGCTCCCTGACGTCGCGTTGCCGGCCGGGGTGACAGTACGCCGGTTCACGGCCGACGACGCACAGGCGTGGCTCGCGCTGAACGCCGAGGCCTTCGTGGATCTGCCGGACCAGGGTTCATGGACCCGCGCCGATCTCGATGAGCGACTCGCGCAGGCGTGGTTCGATCCGGAGGGCTTCCTGCTCGCGTTCGACGATCACGGACTCGTGGGTTTCCACTGGACGAAGGTCCACGGCGGGGTGGCACATCCGCACGTGCGGACCGGGGAGGTCTATGTGTTGGCCGTCGCCGGGCGCGCGAGGGGCACGGGACTCGGCTCCGCGCTGACCTCCATGGGACTGCACTACCTCGAAGGTTTGGGCTTGGGCACCGTCATGCTCTACGTCGACCTGCAGAACACAGGGGCGGTGGCGATGTACGAAAGCCTTGGTTTCGTCCGTGCGGACTGCGATGTGCAGTTCGCTTTGGCACCCGGCTGAGGGTGGCGTCGACGACCGATTGGCCGCGATTCGCGGCTTTCTGGCAACCTTGGGGACATGACCGCCGCCACCTCCGAGTCCGCCGCAGTGGCTGACGATCTCCCCGAGCACCGATTCATCGACCGCGAGCTCAGTTGGCTGGCCTTCAACCAGCGCGTGCTCGAGCTCGCTGAGGACCCCGAGTTGCCGCTGCTTGAGCGCGCCAAGTTCCTGGCCATCTTCGCGTCGAACCTCGACGAGTTCTTCATGGTCCGGGTGGCCGGGCTCAAGCGCCGCATCGCGGCGGGGATCGCCGTGAAGGCCGCGAGCGGCCTGCTGCCGCGCGAGGTCCACGACGCGGTCCTCGTGCATTCACATGAACTGATGCGCCGGCAGGCGTCCTGCTGGAGCGACCACGTGCGGCCGGAACTGGCGGCCGAGGGCATCAGCCTGGTGCGGTGGGCGGAACTGTCCGATGATGAGCGCAAGTCGCTGTCGCGGCTCTTCCGCGACAAGATCTACCCGGTGCTCACGCCGCTGGCAGTGGACCCGGCCCACCCGTTCCCGTACATCTCCGGGCTTTCGCTGAACCTCGCCGTCGTGGTGCGCAATCCCGCCACCGGAACCGAACTGTTCGCCCGGGTGAAGGTCCCGCCGAGCCTGGACCGGTTCCTAGGGATCGGCGGGTCACGTTTCGTTCCGCTGGAGGACCTGATCGCCCAGCATCTCGACATGCTGTTCCCCGGGATGGACATCCTCGAGCACCACCTGTTCCGCGTCACCCGCAACGAGGACCTCGAGGTCGAGGAGGACGACGCGGAGAACCTTCTCAAGGCCCTGGAGCGGGAGTTGAGCCGGCGCCGTTTCGGCCCTCCGGTGCGCCTGGAGGTGGAGGACACCATCGCACCGCATGTGCTCGACCTGCTCGTGCGGGAACTCGGGATGGCCGAGAACGAGGTCTTCATGCTCCCCGGGCCGTTGGACCTGCGCGGTCTGTGGGCCTTCGTGGGGCTCAACCGCGAGGATCTCACCGACCCTGCCTTCCTGCCGAAGACCAACCGCAACCTCGCCGAGAACAAGGAGAGCGCGAGCGCGCCCAACGTCCTGGAGGCGATGCGCCGCGGCGACGTTCTGCTGCACCACCCCTACGACTCGTTCTCCACGAGCGTGCAGCGGTTCCTCGAGCAGGCCGCCGCAGACCCCAAGGTGCTGGCGATCAAGCAGACGCTCTACCGCACGTCCGGTGACTCACCGATCATCGACGCCCTCATCGATGCCGCGGAGGCGGGCAAGCAGGTGCTGGCGCTCGTGGAGATCAAAGCCCGCTTCGACGAGAGCGCGAACATCAAGTGGGCGCGCAAGCTCGAGCGTGCCGGCGTGCACGTGGTGTACGGCCTGGTCGGCCTGAAGACGCACTGCAAGTTGTCGATGGTCGTGCGCGACGATGGGGACCGTCTGCGTCGCTACTGCCACCTCGGGACCGGCAACTACCACCCGAAGACCGCTCGGCTGTACGAGGACTTCGGCCTTCTGACCGTGGATGACCAGGTGGGCCAGGATGTGGCGAACCTGTTCAACCAACTCTCGGGGTATTCGATGCACACCGAGTACCACCGCTTGCTCGTCGCGCCGCACTCCATCCGGTCGGGCCTGATCGAGCGCATCGAGCGCGAGGTCGCCAACCACGAGGCGGGCCTTCCCGCCCACATCAGGTTCAAGTGCAACTCCATCGTCGACGAGAAGGTCATCGACGCCCTGTACCGCGCGTCGATGACCGGGGTGCCGGTCGATGTCCTGGTGCGTGGGATCTGCGCGATCCGCCCGCAGGTCCCCGGCTTGAGTGAGAACCTTCGGGTGCGCAGCATCCTCGGTCGGTTCCTCGAGCATTCGCGGGCGTACGAGTTCCGCAACGGCGGCGAACCCGAGGTATGGATCGGATCGGCGGATCTCATGCACCGCAACCTCGACCGCCGGGTCGAGACCCTGGTCTCGTTGCGTTCCCCGGAACAGATCGCGTATGTCGGGGAGGTTCTGGACAAGGCGTTCGACGAGGGCACGTCCGCATGGGACCTTGGTCCTGACGGACAATGGATTCACAACGAAGCGCCGGCCGGTGGGCAACTGGAGGATTTCCAGGCCTACATGATCCGGCGGAAGCACCTGCGTGGAGGCTGACATGCGACCGGGCGACGACGCGTTCGAGGATCCGACTCCGCCGGACGCCCGCGCAGCACAGTTGCCCGACGATCCCGAGGACGACATCTACCCACCTCCGGAAGAGGCCATCGAGGTCTCGCCACCGGTGGACGTCGTGACGATCGATCACGCGGAGGCGGGTCTTGAACCCCCTCAGGTGTACGACCCGCCGGCCGAACCTGCGCAAGAGCCGGTCACGGTGCTTGAGGTCGAGCGCAAATTGCGTGTCCACGGACTGTTCCGGCTGCCCGATCTTCCGAGCGCCGGTGCCGGGGTGGCCCGGGCGAAGAAGCATGCCACGCGCACCCTGACCGCCGTCTACCACGACACCGACGACCTGCGGCTCGCCCGCTGGGGCGTCACCTTGCGGCGACGCGAAGGTGGCGAGGACGAGGGCTGGCATCTGAAGCTGCCTGTCGAGGGCCACGAGGGGGCGCGTGAGGAGGTGCGCCTGCCGTTGGCGGCGGGCGAGCCGGGTGACGTCCCGCGGGAACTGGCTGACCTCGTCATCGCGTTCACCCGCAACGCACCGTTGCGTCAGGTGGCGGCACTGCGCAGCGAACGCACGCCGTACGAGTTGTTCAACGCCGACGGACAGCCGTTCGCCGAACTCGTCGACGACACTGTGTCCGTGCTCGACGGTGAGCACGTGGCCGCGCGGTTCCGGGAACTCGAGGTCGAGGCCTTGACCCCGGGTGCGGCGCTTGCGCCGATCGTTGCCGTGCTTGAGGCCGCCGGTGCGGTCCCCGGCTCGACGCCGAAGGCGATGACCGCACTGGGCCCGGTCACCCAAGAGCCTGCGGATGTGCCGGAACCGCAGATCGTCGGGCCTGAGGACCCGGCCGGTGCCGCGGTGACCGCGCACATCCGTCGCCACACCCGGGCCTTCCTCCTGCAGGATGTACGGGTCCGCAGAGACCTGCCCGACAGCGTGCATCAGATGCGGGTGGCGGCGCGCCGGCTGCGCAGTGGCCTGAAGGCCTTCGAGCCGATGCTGGATGTTGAGTGGTCCGACGCGTTGCGCGCCGACCTGGGGTGGATCGCCGGTGAACTCGGCGTCAGCCGGGACACCGAGGTGCTGCAGGCGCGTATCGACATGCACGCCGACGAGGTGGGTGAGGAGTTCTCCGGCCTGATCCGGGCCGTGGTCGATCCCGCGCTGTCAGCCCAGTGGCGCGACGCTCGTGATCACGCACTGGCCGCCATGGTCTCGCAGCGGTACCGGGACTTCCTCGACCGTCTCGTGGATGCTGCGCGCAACCCCCGTCTGAACGAGGTGGCGGACGCCCCTGCGCAGGATGTGCTTCCGGGGCTGGTGGACAAGGCCTGGAAGAAGCTGAAGAAGGAGGTCGACCTGCTGCGTCTGGACGGCCCCTCCGACGACTGGCACGAGGCGCGGATCCGGGCGAAGAAGGCGCGTTACGCCGCCGAGGCGGTCGCGCCGGTGATGGGCGAGCACGTGAAGCGCTTCGCGAAGGCCTTGTCCGAGGTGACCGAGGTGCTCGGCGAGCATCAGGACGCCTGGGTCGCCCAGCAGACGCTCAAGACCCTGGCAGCCGGTGACGGGATCGACGGGCTCTCCGGGTTCAGCCTCGGTCTGCTGCACGAGTTCGAGTTCGAGCAGGAATTGTTCTGCCGCAACGACTTCGTGAAGATCTGGCCGGGTGTCCGCAAGGCTCACAAAAAGGCCCGGCTGCGCTGATGGCCAAGTCGACGGGGCCCATCCGTGCGGCCGGCGTCGTGCTGCTGCGCGAGGACTCCGGTCAGCCCTTGGTGTGTGTGTTGCACCGACCGCGGCAGAACGACTGGTCACTTCCCAAGGGCAAACTCGACCCGGGGGAGAACGAGATCATTGCCGCGCGGCGCGAGACCATCGAGGAGACCGGCAGCGATGTCGTGCTCGGGGTGCCGCTTGCGACCCAGCGCTACAAGGTCGAGAACCGGCCGAAGTCGGTCCATTACTGGGTGGGGACCGAACGCCCCGGCGGCCCGGGTTTCACGCCGAACAAGGAGATCGACGAGCTGCGGTGGTTGCCCGTGGCGGCGGCGATCGACATGCTCAGTTACCCGCGCGACGGCGACCTCATCCGGGAGGCGATCGGGCAGCCCACGACCACGCCGTTCATCATCCTGCGGCACACCGAGGCCATGCGCCGCGCTGACTTCCGCGGGCCGGTCGACGCCGAGCGGCCGTTGACCGCCGACGGTGCGCAGCACGCGGTGCGCCTCGTCGACGTGCTCGATGCCTTCGACATCCGCAAGGTGTACTCCTCGGATTCGCTACGGTGCCTGGACACCGTGCGTCCGTTCGCCCACCAGGCGCACGCGACCGTCGCACATGAACCGCTGCTCAGCGAGGAGGGGTTCGCCTCCTCGCCCACGGCCGCGCTCAAGCGCCTCGATCAGATCCTCGGTGACGGGGCGCCGGCCGTGGTCTGTACCCACCGGCCAGTCCTGCCCACAGTGGTCGCCCACGTCGCTCAGCGGCTCGGGTTGTCCGCGTCGCCGAAGTCGAACCTCGCCCCGGGCGCAGCACTGGTGTTCCACCGGGGTTCGGCGGCGGTGGAGCACATCGACGCGTTCTGAGCCGCCGTCGTCCGCCTTTCGCGGGGTTGCGCAGTCACGGGTCTCGTTGTTGCGAAGTGGGGATGACACGCTGGCGTGTCGCCCAACAACGCAACAACTGTGGGCAGGGCAGGGGCGCGGGCTGGCGTGTCGCCCAACAACGCAACACGTGTCTGCCGGTGGTTGGCTCGCGCATCGTGCCACGTTTCATCACGGAACGCTCACGGCCGGCGATCCTGCGGGTGAACGGCCGGTGACACCCGAGATCTTTCCCACGCAGGTCGTTGTCTGTTCACCTGCGCGTCACCGCTGACTCAACGTCGCGTCACGCACGATCCCTAGCGTCACAAACGTCAGACATGACTACAGATAGGGAGAAATAGGGTGAAGATCGCCCGTTCTACGAAGGTCGCCGCGTTCGCGGCGGCAGGTGCCCTGGCACTGGTCGGTTGTTCCAGCGACTCGGGCAGCAGTTCGGAGTCCCCGGCCGCTGGCGGCGGCCAGATCGGCGGCGCTGACTGCGCCACCGGCACCATCAAGGCCTCCGGCTCCAGCGCCCAGAAGAACGCAATGACCGAATGGATCAACGCGTACCAGACCGCCTGCGAGGGTGCGACCATCGAGTACTCGCCGTCCGGCTCCAGCGCCGGCCGCGCCGACTTCATCAACAACCAGGTCGCCTTCGCCGGGTCCGACTCGGCGATGGAGGGTGACGAGTTGAAGCAGGCCGCCGCCCGCTGCAACGCCACCCCGCCGATCAACATCCCGATGGTTGGTGGCGCGATCGCTCTGACCTACAACCTTGAGGGTGTGGACAACCTGGTCCTGACCCCCGACGTGACCGCCAAGATCTTCAACAACGAGATCACCAACTGGAACGACCCGGCGATCGCCGAGGCCAACCCCGGCGCCACGCTGCCCGATGCTCCCATCGCACAGTTCCACCGTTCGGACGGCTCGGGAACCACCGACAACTTCACCCAGTGGCTGAAGGCCGCCGCGCCCGATGCCTGGCCGTATGAGCCGGGTTCGGACTGGGCCGCCAAGGGCGGTCAGGGTGCCAAGGGTTCGGACGGCATCGCCTCCTCGGTGAAGTCGACCCCGAACTCGATCGGCTACGTGGAGCTCTCCTTCGTGGAGACCCAGGGCCTGTCCGCGGCATCTGTCGACAACGGTGGTGGCGCTGTGGCCCCCAACGCCGAGACGGCCACCGCCGGTCTGGCCAGCGCCAAGGTCAGCCCGAACGCCGACGCCGGCAAGGGTGACCTGACCATGGAGATCGACTACACCGTGCAGGACTCCAGCGCCTACCCGGTGCTGCTGCTCACGTACGAGATCGCCTGTGAGAGTGGGAACGCGGCGGACACGCTGGCGCTCACCAAGAGCTTCCTGACCTACTCGTCGTCGAGCGAGGGCCAGGGCATCCTTTCGGGTATCGGCTACGTGCCGCTGCCCGCGGAGCTCAACACCCAGGTGTCCGAGTCCGTGTCCACGCTGTCCTGAGGACGCTGACTCACACATGAGCACTGACCTGAAGCCCCTGGACGCGCCTACCCCTCGCGTCCAGGGGTCTTCGGTCAGGATGGGTGACCGGGTCTTCACGAACCTCACCCGCCTGGCCGGCATCTTCGTCCTCGTCCTGATGGCCGCCATCGGGGCCTTCCTCGTGTGGAAGGCGATCCCGGCGTTCCAGGACAACACGGGGAACTTCTTCACCACCCAGGAATGGTTCCCGGACTCCGATCCGCCGTTCTTCGGGATCGCGGCGTTGGCCTTCGGTACAGCCATCTCGTCGGTCATGGCGATGCTCATCGCCGTGCCGATCGCCATCGGGACGGCGCTGTTCATCGGCTTCTACGCCTCCCGCCGCATCTCCACGTCGCTGGGCTTCGTCATCGACGTGCTCGCGGCCGTGCCGTCGATCATCTACGGCCTCTGGGGTCTGCAGGTCCTGATGCTGCATATGAACGGCATCACCAAGTGGCTCAACGACTATCTCGGCTTCATCCCGCTGTTCAAGAACGACATCGGGATCTACACGAAGTCCATCTTCATCGCGTCCGTGGTGCTCGCGATCATGATCCTGCCCACCATCTCGGCACTGTCCCGGGAGGTCTTCCTGCAGGTGCCGCGTGCCCACCGCGAAGCCTCTCTGGCACTCGGGGCGACGCGCTGGGAGATGATCCGCATGGCGGTCATCCCGTTCGGCAAGCCGGGTGTCATCTCCGCCACGATGTTGGGCCTCGGCCGGGCACTCGGCGAGACGATCGCAGTCGCGCTGATCCTGTCCGCGGCCTTCGAGATCAACTGGCACATCACTGAGCCGAGCGGCAACACGTTCGCCGCGAACATCGCGCTGAAGTGGAACGAGGCCGGACCCATCGGGCTCTCTGCGCTCATCGCCAGCGGCTTGATCCTGTTCATCATCACGTTGGTGGTCAACATGATCGCCCGGGCGATCATCGCCAAGCACAAGGAGTTCTCGGGAGCCAACGGATGAGCGTCACGGACAAGGACGACGCAGAGGTCCTGGAGGGCCTGAGTTCCCAGCTCGCGATGAAGACGCTGCCGCGGTTCGCGGCCGGCTACTCCGCACTGATCGCGGCCGCGTTGACCGCGGTGATCGTCGCGCTGACCCCGGCGCAGGGCGTCGCAGGTTCCTTGGTGATCCTCTACCTGCTGTACATGGTCGTTCAGACGGGATGGAGTTTCGCTGTAGAGGGCCGCCGGTTCGCGGTCGATCGACTGGCGACGACATTGGTCACGACTACGTTCCTGATCGCGCTCGCAGCCCTGGTCTGGATCATCACCTCTGTGGTGATCCGCGGGCTCGCCGCGTTCTCGCTGGACTTCCTGACCAACACCATGCGTAATGTTTCGCCGCTGCGCGAGGGCGGCGGGCTGTTCCACGCGCTGATCGGAACGCTCGAGCAGGTCGGCATGGCCGCACTCATCTCGGTGCCGATCTCGATCCTCGTCGCGATCTACTTGGTGGAGTACGGCCGTGGGCGTCTGGCCACCTGGGTGACGTTCTTCGTGGACGTCATGACCGGTGTGCCGTCGATCGTCGCCGGTCTGTTCATCTACACCTTCTGGGTGCTGACATTCGGGTTCGAGCGGTCCGGCTTCGCGGCGTCGCTGGCGTTGACGATCCTGATGATCCCGGTCATCGTGCGCTCCACCGAGGAGATGCTCAAGATCGTGCCCAACGATCTGCGGGAGGCGTCCTACGCGCTCGGTGTTCCCAAGTGGAAGACCATCCTGCGCATCGTCATCCCGACAGCCTTCGGCGGCATCGTGACCGGCATCATGCTGTCGATCGCCCGTGTCGCCGGTGAGACAGCCCCGCTGCTGCTGACGACGTTCCTGTCGCAGTCGCTGAACGGCAACCTCATGGCTGGGCCGCAGGCGTCGATCCCCACCTTCGTGTGGGATCAGATCTCGTCGGGTACTCCGGCATCCATCGACCGGGCATGGGCCGGCGCGCTCGTGCTGATCATGGTCGTCGTCATCTTCTACGGACTCGCGCGGCTGGTGGCGAAGCTCACCGCACCCGCGTCGGAATAGGAAAGGAAAGAAATGGCCAAGCGGATAGACATCGAGGATCTCGATATCTACTACGGCGACTTCAAGGCGGTCGAGGGGGTCAACCTCGCGATCGAGCCGAAGTCGGTCACGGCCTTCATCGGTCCGTCGGGGTGTGGCAAGTCCACCGTGCTGCGCAGCATCAACCGCCTGCATGAGGTGATCCCGGGTGCCTACACCGAGGGCAAGGTGCTGCTCGAGGGGGATGACATCTACGCCCCCGACGTGGACCCGGTCAACATTCGCGGTCTGATCGGCATGGTCTTCCAGCGGCCCAACCCGTTCCCCACGATGTCCATCTACGACAACGTCGTGGCCGGGCTGAAGCTGGACAAGTCCAAGGCCAAGGGCAAGAGCCTCGACGAGGTGGTCGAGAAGTCGTTGCGTGGGGCGAACCTCTGGGAAGAGGTCAAGGACCGTCTGGCGAAGCCTGGGGCGGGGCTTTCCGGCGGGCAGCAGCAGCGTTTGTGCATCGCCCGCGCGATCGCTGTGGAGCCGCAGGTGTTGCTGATGGACGAGCCGGCTTCGGCCCTCGACCCGATCTCGACTCTGGCGATCGAGGACCTCGTGCACGAGTTGAAGCGCAACTACACGATCGTCATCGTCACCCACAACATGCAGCAGGCTGCTCGCGTGTCCGACACCACCGCGTTCTTCAACCTCGCGGGGATCGGCCAGCCCGGCAAGCTCGTGGAGTCTGGGCCGACCGAGACGATCTTCACCTCGCCCAAGGAACGGGCCACGGAGGACTACATCTCCGGCCGCTTCGGCTGACCGACCGGAGAGGCTTGGGGGCCGAGCGTAGAACGCGTCTACGATCGAGGTGTGATCACCCACATCGTCATGATGAAGTTGCACGACTCCGACGACCGGGTCGAGGCAGCGACCCGCCTGCGCGACATGGAAGGCAGGATCCCCGAACTGCTGTCGCTCGAGGTGCTCATCGACAACCTCGGCCGGCCCGGCGCATACGACCTGGTGCTGCGCTCCACACACGCCGACGAGGCCGGGTTGCTGGCGTACGTGGAGCATCCCGTCCACCAGGAGCTGCTGGTCTGGCTGCGGCCGCGCCTGGCCGATCGCGCGGTGGTCGACGCGCGATGAGTCGCATCACCATCGTCGAGGTGGGTCCGCGCGACGGCCTGCAGAACGAGGCCGTCGTGGTGGACACCGACACCAAGGTCGAGTTCATCGCCAAGTGCGTGGCTGCGGGCGTGCAGCGGATCGAGGCCGCGAGTCTCGTCAATCCCAAGCGGGTCCCGCAGATGGCCGACGGTGAGGCGGTGCTCGCCCAGTTGCCGCCCGACGCTGCGTCCTACATCGGCCTCGTGCTCAACGAGAGGGGATTCGACCGGGCGCTGGACACCCAGGTGGACGAGGTCAACCTGGTGGTGATGGTCACCGACACGTTCTCGCTGAAGAACCAGGGGATGACCACGGCGGAGGCCATCGCAGCTGTGGCGGCCATCGCGCCACGCGCGAAAGTCGCCGGGCTGCCCGTGAGCGTCACTCTGTCGGCGTCCTTTGGCTGTCCCTACGAGGGGGAGGTCGACGTGGCCCGACTAGTGGACGTCGCCACGCAGGTCGCCGCGGCCGGTATCGACGAACTCGCCATCGCCGACACCATCGGCGTGGCCGTCCCGCGTGATGTGCAGCGCAGGCTGTCCGCGGTCTCGGACGCCGTTGAGGTGCCGTTGCGGGTGCATGTGCACAACACCCGCAATACCGGCTACGCCAGCGCACTGGCTGCCGCGGATGCCGGTGTCTCGGTGCTCGACGCGTCGCTCGGCGGCATCGGAGGGTGTCCGTTCGCCCCGCGTGCCACCGGCAACATCGCCACGGAGGACCTGGTCTTCGCGCTCGAGCGCTCCGGGTTCGACACCGGTCTCGACCTCGACGCACTGTGCCGGGCCAGCGACTGGCTGGGCGAGCAACTGGGACGACCGACGCCGGGCCTGGTGGCGAAGGCGGGCGGTTTCCCGCCGGTGTGAGGCACACCGGGGAAGGATCGGCACACCCGGGAAGGATGATGCCGTGGCTTTTCCTTCCCGACTGGACCATTGCTTCCCGGGTGGGTTCCCGCCGCACCCGCGTAGGCTCGACCCGTGGCCAAGCGGGATCTCAAGAGGGAAATGCGCGACTTCTACGGTCCGTCGGCATCGGCGGTGGTGCGCGTCGACGTGCCCACGATGAACTTCTTGATGATCGACGGACGCGGCGACCCCAACTCGTCGACGGACTACGCCGATGCGGTGCAGGCTCTTTTCGCGCTGTCGTACGCGGTGAAGTTCGCCGTGAAGAAGGGTCAGCAGGCGATCGACTACTCGGTCATGCCTCTGGAGGGCCTGTGGTGGTCGGAGGACCTCGACGCCTTCTCGGCGGGGGATCGCGAGCAGTGGCAGTGGACGATGATGATCATGCAGCCGTCTTTCGTCGGTCATGACCTTGTGGCCCAGACGCGGGACGCGGTGATGCGCAAGAAGCAACTGCCGGCGCTGGAGTCCGTGCGTTTCGAGTCCTTCGCCGAGGGGCCGTCCGCCCAGATCCTGCACGTTGGGCCGTTCACGACGGAGGGGCCGACCATCGAGCGTGTCCACCGCTTCATCGCCGATTCCGGTGCCGAGCCGCGCGGCCAACACCACGAGATCTACCTCAGTGACATCACCAAGGCGGACCCGGCGAGATGGCGAACGGTGATCCGGCAGCCTTACGGCGCGTGAGAACCGCGCTAGATTGCGGCGGTGAGCGATCGCATTTACGTCCTGGAACTGGATGGGATGGAGCAATCGGCGGTCGATCTCGACGATCCGACCCACCTGGTCTTCGACTACATGCGGCGCATCGGAGACCTCATCGACGCGATCCAGCCAGCATCACCGGCACCGATCCGGGCGCTGCACGTCGGCGGCGCCGCGATGAGCATCCCGCGCTATGTGGCAGCGACCCGGCCGCGGTCGGCGCAGATCGTGCTGGAGCCGGATGAGATCCTGATCGCGCAGGTCAGGGTGGAAGCGCCCTTGCCGCGGCACAGCGGGATCAAGGTCCGCGCCACCGATGGTGCTGCCGGGATCCGTCTGGTCCGGGACGCCAGCCAGGATCTCGTCGTCCTCGACGCCTTCGACAACGCCCGCGTGCCTGATGAACTCACCACTGCCGACTTCGTGGGTGAGGTGGCGCGCGTGCTCGCCCGGGGTGGGGTGTTCGTGGCGAACCTGGTAGACGAGGTGCCCTTCGCGCGGGTCCGTTCCCTGGTGGCCGCCGCCCGCACCATCGGTCCGGTGGTGGTGGGTGCCGAGCCGCCCACCGTGAAAGGGCGCCGGCCCGGCAACGTTCTGGTGGCCTGCGGCGGCGTGCCGCGCTCTGCTTTCGGGTCACCCTCTCCGCAGGAGTACCGCATCTTCGAAGGGTGGTCTGTCAGGGACAGCTTCGGAGCCTGAGGGCCTACGGCTCGATCCGGGCGCCCTTGCCGATCACGACGACCCCGCCTGCACTCACCGTGAAGCGCTCACGATCGCGTTCGAGGTCGACTCCGATCTGTACGCCGTCCGGGATGTCGACGTACTTGTCGATGACCGCCCGTCGGATGACGGCGTTGCGGCCGACCCGCACACCTGGCATCAGCACCGCACCCTCCACGAACGCCCCTTCCGCCACGCGGACGTCGAAGGAGAGCACCGACTGCCGTACGTGGCCACCGGAGATGATCGACCCCGCGCCGACCATCGACTCGTGGGCGTTGCCGCCGAGCGCGAACTTGGCCGGCGGCAGTGGTGGCAGGGTGGTCAGGATCGGCCACTTGCGGTTGTAGAGGTTGAAGACCGGGTGCACGCTGACCAGATCCATGTGCGCGTCGTGGTACGCGTCCAGGCTCCCCACGTCGCGCCAGTAGCCGCGGTCGCGCTCGGTCACACCGGGGACCTCGTTGTCCGAGAAGTCGTAGACGTGGGCCAGCCCCTGGGCGGTGAGCATCGGGATGATGTTGCCGCCCATGTCGTGTACGGAACCCTCGTCGCCCGCGTCGATCTTCAGCGCCTCCACGAGCACGTCCGTGGTGAAGATGTAGTTCCCCATCGACACGTACGACTCGTTGGGGTTGTCGGGGATCCCCGGCGGGTCGGCCGGCTTCTCGTGGAAGGCGGTGATCCGCTGCCCGGTGACATCGGTCTCGATGACCCCGAACGGGGAAGCCTCGCCGCGCGGCATCCGGATCCCAGCGACGGTCACGCCCGCGCCGGACTCCATGTGCTGGTCGAGCATCTGTCCCGGGTCCATGCGGTAGATGTGGTCGGCGCCGAAGACCGCCACGTAGTCGGGGCGCTCGTCGTAGACGAGGTTGAGCGACTGGTATATGGCGTCGGCCGATCCCATGTACCAGCGCGGTCCTAGTCGCTGCTGCGCCGGGACCGGCGTGACGTAGTCCCCCATGAGGTTGGACATCCGCCACGTGGTCGTGATGTGGCGGTCGAGGGAGTGAGACTTGTACTGCGTCAGCACGCAGATCCGGGCGAAGCCGCCGTTGACGAGGTTGGAGAGGACGAAGTCGATCATCCGGTAGGCGCCGCCGAAGGGGACGGCCGGTTTGGCGCGGTCCGCGGTCAGGGGCATCAACCGCTTGCCTTCGCCGCCGGCCAGGACAATACCCAGAACGCTTGGACCATCTCTCACATGCATCACGTTAGACAATCCCCATAGCCTTAAGCCGTGCGAACAGCGATTCTGACCAGGGAATGGCCCCCGGACATCTACGGGGGGGCCGGCGTTCACGTGGAACACCTCGTCCCGGAACTGCGCAAGATCATCGATGTGGACGTGCACTGCTTCGGGGGCCCGCGCACGGATGCCACGGCCCACCCGGTCCCCGACTACTTGGACGACGCCAACGCGGCGCTACAGACCCTGGGTGTGGATCTCGGGATGGCTGATGCCGTGGCCGGCTGCGACGTTGCGCACTCGCACACGTGGTACGCCAACCTCGGCGGCCACCTTTCCGGGCTCCTGCACGACATCCCGCACGTCATCACCGCCCACTCCTTGGAGCCGCGACGGCCGTGGAAGCGGGAGCAACTCGGCGGCGGGTACGCGATCTCGTCATGGGTGGAGAACACCGCGTATCACAACGCCGATGCCATCATCGCCGTCAGTGCGGGCATGCGTGACGACGTGCTCGACTGCTACCCGTTCGTCGATCCGCAGCGCGTGCATGTGGTGCACAACGGCATCGACACGCAGGCGTACCGCAAGGTCGATGAGGTCGACGCCCTTCTCAGCCATGGCGTGGACCCGGAGAAGCCCTATGTGCTGTTCGTGGGCCGGATCACCCGGCAGAAGGGCATCGCGCACCTGCTGCGGGCCGCGCAGGAGTTCGACGACTCCGTGCCGCTGGTGCTCTGCGCCGCCTCTCCCGACACTCCGGAGTTGGGCGCGGAGGTGTCGGCGGCCATCGACACTCTGCGTGAGCAGCGTCCTGACGTCCACTGGCTCAACGGTCACCTCGACCGCTCCGACGTGCGGCAGCTGCTCAGCCATGCCCTGGTCTTCGCGTGCCCGAGCGTCTACGAGCCGCTGGGGATCGTGAACCTGGAAGCGATGGGGTGTGAGGCCCCGGTGGTGGCCAGCGACGTCGGTGGCATCCCGGAGGTCGTCGTCGACGGCGAGACCGGACTGCTCGTGCACTACGACGCCGACGACACCGCACAGTTCGAGGCGGACTTCGCCAAGGCCATCAACGACGTCGTCGCCGACCCCGCTCGCGCTCAGGCGATGGGTCGGGCCGGCCGGGCGCGTGCGATCTCCGACTTCGGCTGGGACGCCATCGCGGCCAAGACGGTTGAGGTCTACCGCACGGCACAGGCGGTACACGGCGGCTGACCAGCAGGCCGAACGCGGCGATCCGGGAGCACTTCGGTGATCCGGGAGCACTTCGGCGGCACCGTAAGGCTCACGGATGGCGAAGCCAGACCGGCTAAACCAGAACGGCGGCCTGGTCGAAGGACAGTCGCGGCATGCGCGGCCGGAACGCCTCGTCACCGGGGTGGCCGATGTTCACCAGAAGTAGGGAGCGCCAGCGGCCGTCGGGGAAGAAGGCACGGTCCACACCCTCGCGGTCGAACCCACCCATCGGCCCAGCGGCCAGTCCGTGGGCGCGCACGCCGAGGATGAAGTAGCCGGCCTGCAGGGTGGCGTTCATCTTCGCCATCGGTTCCCGGCGCGCGGGGTCCTGCCAGGCCAGGTGGGGGTCCGTGGCGAAGGGCATCAGTGCGGGCAGGTGCTCATGCCAGTCCGCGTCGTAGGCGAGGATGGCGGTCACCGGCGCGGAGCGGACCTTGGCGACATTGCCGGGCTCGACATGCCGTTCGAGGTCGAGTTTCGCGTCGGCGCTGCGCGCGAAAGCGATCCGCAGGGGCTGTGAGTTCATGGCGGTGGGAGCCCACTTGACCGTTTCGTAGATCGCCTGCAGGTGTTCATCGGTCAGGGGGGTGTCGGCGAAGTCATAGGCGGTGTGAGCCTCGCTGAACAGGTGGTCGGTGGCGGCTGAGGTTGTGAGGGTCATGCCGGTGTCAACGCGGACCTGTCTGAATATATTTCAACCGTCAACTATCCTGCAGGGCAGGGAGACTGAACCCGGACTGGATGACCATGCACCACACCTCGTCGGCGGGGACGTGCTCGCTGGCCCGCACCGACGCCTCCCCGACGTCGGGGAACTCGTCGGCCCGCTCCTGGGCCACTAGGACGTAGCGCCGCGGGGCGGGGGCGTCAGTCGCCCATGAACGTGGCACCTGGTCGAAGTCCGGGACCACGGGGAGTTCGACGGTAGCTGCGGCCCGGGTCACCAGTTCCTGCACCTCGCTGGCGGCGTCCGTCTGGGCACTGGCACGCAATTGCTCGAGTTCGGCGGTCTCCCGCGCGGCGATGACCTCGCGCAAGCGGTCAGCCGCGACCGATTTCGCTGCGGACACGAGATCGGACTGACTCTGCGCGCGGGCCTTTGCAGAACGCCAGCGGCCGAAACCGGAGCGCTGCACCTGGCGCAGGTGTTCGGCTACGGCGGTGTCCAGCGTCGGGGTCGAGCCCAGCGGGGGCGTCGTGGCGAGGTCGTCGAGCCCGGCGAGTGCGGCGCGAAACCCATCGACCGACGCGAGCACCTGGTCGGCGGTGTCGCCGCCGATGCGGTCGATCGCCTTGCCCAGGTCTTGGATCTCAGGCGCCTCATCGAGTTCCGCGCGGATCTTCTCGTGATCGACAGTCACCTCGCCCGGTTCGGTCAGCGCGACCACGGTCACGCCGAGCACCGACCAGCGCAGGCATCGTTCATTGGTGTCTGTGAGATCACTCAGTGGCGTCGTGGGGGTCTGGTTGCGCAGGACCCACCACGCGGCCGCAGCCAGCGCGGCGTCCTGGCCCGGGGTGATCCACAAGGCGCCTGCCACCGTCTGCGGTGCCACCGCGCGGTCCCACTCGTCGACGGCCTCACTGATCCCGCCGGTGACCACCACATGGGTGGCCGGTTCAGTCGGTGGTGCGCTCACCAGCGCGATGTCCGCAGCGCCGGTGGTGACCTTGGCCGAGAGCCGTTCTGCGAGGTCCGCGCCCACGGCGCTGTTGGCGGTGTCCGCGCTGATGCGCACGCCGTTCGACATGGGCGCCAGAGTATCGCCCCCGACCTCAGCGGCGACGGTGCGGCGAGGGATTGAGGCCACCGAGTTGGGACAACTCGCGCAGCAGGTCCGCAGGGTCATCGAACTCGTCGCCGGCCAGCGGGGCGGGTACCGGCGGTGGCGGTACCGGGATGGGGGCAGGCGCCGGGGCTGGCTCGTGGTGTTCGGCCGGGGGCCAGGGCGCAGGCCGGTCCGCGGTGGGCGGTAGGTGCGTCTCGGGTACGGCGACCAGGCCGGCGGCCAGCAGACCCTCAAGGATCGAGGCAGCTTCGAGCACCGAGAAGCCGGCTTGGTCGGCGATCGATTGCAGGCTGCGCTGGCCGTCGACGCGGCACAGGACCGCCCAGTCGGTGGGGCGCAGGGCCGTGTCCTTGCCACCGAGGCCCTCGTCGCGCAGGCTCGGCACGGTGTCAGGGCCACCGATGCGACGCACGACACGTTGCCACTGGTTCACGCGATCCGCGGCAGCGTTCAGGACATCCTCCACGCGGGGTCCGGCAGGGGGCAAGCTGTCGGTTGCGGCGGGTGTGAATGTGCACTCTGCGTCGGACCAGCGCAGCATCGACGCCACGTCGTCGCACAACTGACCCCACGCGACGGCCTCCACTGCCTGTCGTTGCACCAGGCCCATTCGGACGAGGACATCGCCGAGGCGCATCTGGGGGTGCTGTTGCTGGACAGCCAACGCCGATCCGAGGTTGGTCAGGCTCAACGCCCCGCCGCTGACAAGGCGCATTCCCAGCGCGGGCCGGGAGGCCGAATGCTCCACGGTGCAGATCCGGCCGTCGCGGAACAGGATGTGACCAGTGGCTCCCGGGCCCACGATCCTCAGCGAACCGCTGGCGCCGTTGGCGGCCAGTGTGCGCAGTTCCGCAGCGACATCCATACCGTCTCATCGGCCCGCGGGGGCCCAGGGTTGAGTCACGGGGCCCCGCGGGCCGCCTGTGACTACCCGATCGCCGCCCGCGGGCGTACAGTGATCACGTGTCTTTGGCCAAACCGCAAGGCAAGCGGGCACTCGACCAGATCCTCGACGAGCACTATGTCGCGGACCTGACCGTCCTCCCGTTGTCCGAGTTGCGTGAGCGTCGCGTGCGCGCCGATCACGAGGAGGCCTGGCTGTCCTACATCCGGCGTATGTTGCACGGCCGGATCGACATCCTTGAGGCGAATCAGGCCATGCGCGCCGAGCGCGGCGAGCCGGTCGGTGAACTCGACCTGGACGCCCTGGTGGCCTCATTGGCCGGCAAGATGGGCCCCGGCACACAGGCCCCGGGACCGGATGTCGTTGATTCCCCCGGGGGTGGGCGGCGCGCGGTGGAGCGCCTGATCGCCCGCGCCGGCTTGGACGAGTACAGCTCCATGTCCGACGACGATCTCGACGCGCGCCTCGATGAGCTCCGGGAGATGGAGCGAGAGGTGTCCACGGTGCGCCAGCGCGTCCATGAGGTCCAGGACCAGTTGACCGCGGAACTCGCCCGCAGGTACCGCTCCGGTGAGGCGTCGCCGGAGAGCGCGCTCAAAGGGGCCCCGTGACCGAAGCCCCAGTGCTCGTCGAGGTCCGACGGGCGGGGATGGTTGAATCCGTCCATCGCGGCCATGTCGTGATCGTCGATGCCGAGGGGGCCGTTCGGGCGGCGATCGGTGCTCCGGACGGCGTCATCTACCCACGTTCCGCGGTCAAGCCCCTACAGGCGGCGGCCATGCTTGAGGCGGGCCTGGACCTCACCGGGTCGGATCTGGCACTTGCGGCGGCCTCACATTCCGGTGAACCGTTCCACGTCGCCGGGGTGCGCGGGGTTCTCGCCGGCGCCGGGCTCGACGAGACCGACCTGCGATGCCCGCCGGACCTGCCGTACGGCGAGGAGGCCCGGGTGGCTCACCTCGTAACGGGAGGTGGGCCGCAGCGCATCCTGATGAACTGTTCGGGCAAGCATGCCGCAATGTTGCGCACCTGTGTGACCAACGACTGGCCGCTGGACTCCTACCTCGACCCGGGCCACCCGTTGCAGGTGCACATCCATCAACGCCTCGCCCAGCGGTCCGGGGCCGACCCGCAGCCGACCAGCGTGGACGGGTGCGGGGCGCCACTGTGGGGGCTGCCACTGGTCGCACTGGCACGGGCCATGGTCGGGCTGCAGGCCGATGATGCGGGCCGACGCGTCGCGGATGCCATGCGCCACTACCCGGAGTTCAGCGGCGGCACGACCCGCGACGTCACGCACCTGATGCGCGGCGTGCCGGGGCTGGTCGCCAAAGACGGCGCGGAGGCCGTGCAGGCGATGGTGGTGGACTCGCCGGTGGGCCGGTTCGCAGTGGCGCTGAAGATCGAGGACGGTGGTCACCGCGCCCGCCCGTTGGTCGCGGCCGTGGTGTTGGCGGCCTTGGGTCTGGATTCGCCGGTGATCACTGAGCACGCATCGGCGGCTGTCCTGGGGGGTGGCCACCCGGTGGGAACGATGTCGGCGGCTGCGGTGCTTGCTGACCTCGCCGTGTGATCTGCGCCGCATTCACGCGAACTGCTTGCTGAGTGCTTGCAATTGCAAGCACAACGTGTGCACCCTTGATGTATGGCTCGGATCGACATGGCGAGCGTGGGTGAGTACATCCGGGAACAGCGCTCTGCGGCGCAGTTGTCCTTGCGGCAGCTGTCCCAGGCCACCGGGGTGTCCAACCCCTACCTCAGCCAGGTCGAACGGGGTCTTCGCAAACCCAGCGCCGAGATACTGGCGCAGATTGCGAAGGCACTGCAGATCTCCGCAGAGTCCCTGTATGTACGTGCAGGGATCCTCGAGCCCCGGCAAGGGGATCCGTCGGTGACGGCGGCTCTGGCCAGTGACCCGACGCTGACCGATCGACAGCGTCAGTCGCTCCTGGAGATCTACGCGGCGTTCCAATCCGAGAACGACGCACACCGCGGGACGGACGCGCAGCGTCCGGCTGCCGAAACCCGGCGATCCGCACCTTCCCGAAAGGACAACTGATGGCTACCACAGCCAAGACCACCGCGAAGAAGACGCCGGCCAAGAAGGCCCCGGCGAAGACCACTGCCAAGAAGGCTCCGGCCAAGAAGGCGACGACCGCCGCCAAGAAGGCCACCACCACCGCCAAGAAGGCCCCGGCCAAGACCACTGCCGCTGTGAAGCCGGCCGTGACCAAGGCTGAGACCCCCTTCGCGAAGGCCAGCGAGGCCGCCGCGCCGGTGATCGCCAAGGCGACCGAGGCTGCCAAGCCGGCCGTCGACCGTGCCACCGAGGCCAAGGACCAGTTCGTGGCGCTGCTGCCGTTCGAGCTGCCCAAGTTCGAGCTGCCGTTCGAGCTGCCCAAGATCGAGCTGCCCAGCCTGGCTGAGGTGCAGGAGCGCGCCGAGCACATCGTCGTGGACCTGCGCGAGCGCTACGAGGCTTCCGCTGCCGACCTGCGCAAGCAGTACGAGACCGCCGTCGAGAAGGTGCGCGCCACCATCGGCCGGTAACTGCGTCTGACGAAAGGGCCCCCCGGGAACGGGGGGCCCTTTCGCGTGTGCGGAACTGGTTGGCGTGACCTCTCGCCGGACCAGTTCGTGACGCCGGAATCGGTCTAAGAAGTGCATTACGGGCACCGAAACATACCGAAGTGGTTGGGGCACGGCTCATCGCGCGGCACGCCAACCAGTTCGGTACGCCGCAGACTCACCCCACCTGGTCCCATGGGACCGTGAACTCGCCCAGCCGCCACCTGGTCACGCCATCGCGGACGGACCACGGCCGCTGCAGGGCACCGGCCATGGCGATCCACCGTTGCCGGGCCCCCCATCGGGGCGCCGCATGCCACGCCCGGTCCATGTCGGTCAGTAGGTCGTGGATCCGGTGTCCGGCAACGTTGTTGTGGATCAGGGCCTTGGGAAGCCGCGCCGCAACCTGACTCGGCTGCTCGAGACCGGCCAGGCGGCAGGAGATCGTCAGCCACTGCGGTCCTTCGGTGTCGATGCTGATCATCGTGGTCAGCCGGCCCTTCTCATCGCAGGTGCCGTCCACGAGCCAACCGCCGGGTGCCAGTCGGGAGCGCATCATGTCCCACGCCTGCTCGACGTCGGCTCGTGGATACTGCCGCAACACATTGGCGGCGCGGATGAGCAGTGGTCGCCGATCGGTCGGGATCTCGAAACCGCCGTGGATCGCGGTGATGACGCCGCGGGCCGCGTCAACGCGTGCCCGGTCGATCTCGATCCCGATGATCTCCACGCCCGGGTTCGTTGCTGTGAGGCTGCGCTGCCACTCGATCGTGGTGGCCGGATGGGCGCCGAAGCCGAGGTCGACGGCCAGGGGGCGGTCGACGGTGCGCAGCTCGCGTGCGGCGAGGTGGGCGATCCAGCGGTCGAAGCGCCGCAGCCGGTTGGCGGCCGTCGTGCCCCGCGTGACCTGGCCGACAGCGCGGTTCATCGACTCCCGGTGATCTCGCGGACCTTCGGCCGCACGTCCACCAGGTAGAACATGCCCACGATCACGCCGATGATGCCCAAGAAGCTCACGGCTCCGAAGTACACGATCACGGCGGCGGAGATGGCCAGGAAGATCAGCCACGCCACCTTCGACTGCCTCTCAACGGCAGGAAACGCGGCTGTCGGCCGGCGCACAGCATCGATGAGGGCGAACAGGGTCATACCCAGGAAGAAGATGTTGACGACCCACGTCACGAGCTCGATCACGGTTCCAGCCTAACCTGTGAAGCGCGGTTCCGCCGTTGGCCCCGCGGGCATGAGAAAGGGCCGGGAGGTTTCCCGGCCCTTTCTGCTGAGGTCTTCGATCAGGACAACGGCACGACGGTGTCCGCCTGCGCGCCCTTCGGTCCCTGCACGATCGTGAACTCGACTCGCTGACCCTCCTGAAGCGACTTGTAACCGTCGCTCTGGATGGCGCTCCAGTGGACGAAGACGTCGCCTTCCTGGTCGTCCAGGGAGAGGAAGCCGTAGCCCTTCTCGGCGTTGAACCACTTCACGGTTCCGCTGACACTGCTCATGTGTTGTGTTGTCCTTGCTGTGTTTCTGAATATCCGCTCGGCCGTCGGCCGGTCGGGATCGCGATGCGATCATCTCTCAGTGTACGCAGATCATGGCCGGTCGTGGGGCTCGACCCGCCATATGGCTCACGTGACGGCAGCGCGCACCAGGTCGACGTCGGGCTTGATCGTGGCTGTGGGAGACGCGAATTCCATGACGGCATCGAGGGTTTTGAGGCCTTCGCCGGTGTTGAGGATCACCGTCTCGGCCTCCGGGTCCAATGCCCCTTCCTTGAGCAGATGCCGCAGCGTGGCGACCACCACACCCCCGGCGGTCTCCGCGAAGATGCCCTCGGTGCGGGCCAGCAGGCGGATGCCGTCCACCACGTCGTCGTCGGTGACCGCAGCTATCGCCCCGCCGGTGCGCCGGACGACATCAAGGGCGTAGGGCCCGTCGGCCGGGTTACCGATCGCCAGCGATTTGGCGATGGTCGCCGGCTTGACCGGCTTGACGACGTCCCAACCGGCGTCGAAGGCCTGTGCGACCGGTGAGCAGCCGGTCGCCTGCGCGCCGAACACGCGGTACTCGGTCTCCTCGATCAGTCCGAGCGCGGCGAGCTCGCGCCAGGCCTTGTCCACCTTCGTCAGCAGCGAACCGGAGGCCACCGGTGCCACGACCTGGGCTGGGGTGCGCCACCCGAGTTGTTCGGCGATCTCGAAGCCCATCGACTTCGAGCCCTCGGCGTAGTAAGGGCGGATGTTGACGTTGACGAATCCCCAGGACTGCGAGAAGTCCTCACCGATGATCTCGGAGCACAGCCGGTTGACGTCGTCGTAGTTGCCCTCCACGGCCAGCAGGATGCCGCCGTATGTGGCCGTCGTGATGGTCTTGCCCGCCTCGAGGTCGTGGGGGATGACGACCACCGAATCCTGCCCGCCGCGGGCTGCGGCGGCTGCCACGGCGTGCGCGAGATTGCCGGTCGAGGCGCACGCCAGCGTGGTCAGGCCCAGTGCCCGCGCGGCGGACTGCGCGACGGCGACCACCCGGTCCTTGAAGGAGTGCGTGGGGTTGCCGGAGTCGTCCTTGACCCACAAGGTCCGCATGCCGAGTTCGGCGGCGAGGTTGTCGGCCTTGTGCAACCGGGTCCAGCCCGGGGCCAGGTTCGGTTCGTCGGCGGCGGTGGGACGCACCGGGAGCAGGTCCTTGTACCGCCACAGCGAGGTGGGCCCTGACTCGATGTCCGCCCGGGTGACGGCGGGGAAGTCGTAGGCGACCTCCAGCGGGCCGAAGCACTCCATGCACGCGTACGCCGCGCCGAGGTCATAGGTCGCCGAACACTCCCGACAGGTGAGGCCGGTAGCACTTCCGAGGTCGATCATGGTTCCTTCCCATCTTCCCGTCTGGTACGGCCGGAGTTGGCACCTTCTCCGCGCGATGGCGGGCGGTTGCCGGGGCTTCAACGGGCCGGTCCCTCTGCCCCTCTGGATGAGGTCAAGGGAATTGTGACACGCTGGTCGGGACCGACCGACCCCTGGGGGGCACGTGACCGAGCACGTTCAGACCTGGCTGGACGAGCGCGCATCCACTGCCGACGACTGGCAGTTGCAGGACCTGCTCGCGCGCAAGAACCAGACCGTTGCCGTGGTGCTCCCGGCCCTCAACGAGGCCGCCACGGTGGGTCAGATCGTGCAGACGATCCACGACGAGTTGTTCGGAACGCTGGTGGACGACCTGGTGGTGCTCGACTCCGGGTCGACCGACGACACCGCGGCGGTCGCCAAGGCACATGGGGCCCGAGTGGTCGCGCTCGACAGTGTCTTCCCGGGGCTGCCCAGCCTTCGTGGCAAGGGCGAGGCGATGTGGCGGGCCCTGGCCGCCACCGATGCGGACCTTGTTGTGTTCATCGACGCCGATCTTCGATCCTTCACCGCCTCCTACGTCACCGGACTGCTGGGTCCGTTGCTGACCGACCCGGACGTCCACCTCGTCAAGGCCGTCTACGAGCGCCCGTTGGTGGAGGGCGACTCGGTGGTGGCGGCCGGGGGCGGCCGGGTCACCGAACTGGTCGCGCGGCCCCTGCTCAACCTCTACTGGCCGGAACTCGCCGGTGTGATCCAGCCGTTGGCGGGGGAGTACGCCGCCCGGCGCAGCCTGCTCGAGCGGCTGCCGTTCCCGGTGGGCTACGGCGTGGAGTTCGCGCTGCTCGTGGACACCGCTGAGTTGCTCGGCGTCGACGCGATCGCGCAGGTCGACCTCGGCGTGCGCATCCACCGCCACCATGACGAGCGCAAACTCGGCCTGATGGCTGCCCAGATCATGCAGACCGCGCTGCGCCGGCTGGACCCGCAGTTGCACGCCTCCCGCGCCTCCGGGCAGGCAGTGGCGCAGTTCAACCGGGTGGGTCACCACTTCGTGGGGACCTGGCATGCGGTTGTCGATGTCGAACGGCCGCCCCTGGCGACCGCACCCGTCGATCAGTGGGCCTGATGGACGCCGTCGTCCTGCTCAACACGATCAACCTCACCTCGGGGGTGGGTTTCCTGCTGGCCGGGGCCGCCGGCTGCACCGTGCGCCGCCGGGGTCGTTTCTGGGAGGCGACTGGATATGCGTGGCGGCATCCACGTGCCGCGGCATTCACCGTCGGGTCGGTGGTCATCAGCCGGGACCGGTTGTCCGAGGGGGTCTGGCGCCACGAGGAGTCGCACATCCGCCAGTACGCCGTGCTGGGCCCGGCCTTCTGGCCCGCCTATGCGCTGGCCTGCGGCTGGTCGTGGCTGCGCACCGGGGACTGGTGGTCGCGCAACGCCTTCGAGCGCAGAGCCGGCCTGTCCGCCGGTGGCTACAGGGAACGGCCGGTCAGGCGGTTCGCGAGGAGATCGCGGCCCGGCGAGCCTGCCGCTGGCGCTGTAACCGCCTGACCACCACCGGTTCGGCGCGCAGCGCCTCCGGGTCGTCGAGCAAGGCGTTGAGGACCTGGTAGTAGCGGGTGGGCGACAAGTGGAACCGCTGCTGGATGGCCTCGTGCTTGGCGCCCTCGAAGCGCCACCACGTCTTCTCGAACTCCAGGATCGCGCGGTCGCGATCCGACAGGGCGGGCATTGCTACACCTCCGGTTCCGGGGTCGCAGGGGTGTCCTGCGCCGGGCTGCTGGCGAACTTCTGAGCCACTGTGGCAGTGAGTACTGACAAGATGAGGAAGCCGTTGATCATCAGGGTCACCGCGATCACCCGACCCGGCACAGTCACCGGGTACATGTCGCCGTATCCGACCGTGGAGATGGTCTCGGCGCACCACCACAGGGCGTCCCCGAAACTGACGATCGTGGCACCGGGTGCGTTGCGTTCGACGATCAGCACCGCAACCGACGATCCCAGGACGACCAGCGTCGTCAGGTAGAGCAGGTACAGCCGCGCGCGCTGCCCGAAGCGCCCCCGCGTGTTCCGCGCCACCTCATACGTGACATGGAAGATCAGCAGGATCCGCAGCGGCGGGAACAGCACGCCGATCGCCTGCGGGATGTGGGTCTTGATGAACTGCACACGATCAGGGGCGAGGATCAGCGAGATCACGTAGTCGGCGAGGAACACCGCCCATGCGATCAGCGTCAGGGCGCGCCCGGTGATGTGGTGCTGCTGTGCGGTCGCGATGTTGGGGTCGAGTACGAGTGCCAACCCGATGAGGAACAGCAGGCCGGCCAGGAACAGGGGGTAGCGGGCCAGGCGGCGGTACTTCTGGTAGGTCTGCTCGCTGGCCATGCCACCAGCATGGATGGGATCAGGACGTGTGCGGTGGTGCGACACGGCAGGTCGCCTTTTGGTGAAGATGTGACACGTCAGGTGCGGCGATCTTCACCAGAAGATCGCCGGAACCGGTCCTGCGGCAGAATCACCAGAGTGCAGCAGACGACCCCTCGCGTGTCCGCCTGGCTGCCGTACTGGTGGGCGTTGGCGCTGGTCTGGGGCTCGAGCTTCTTCCTGATCAAGATCGGCCTACAGTCCTTCGTGCCGATGCAGATCACCTTCGGCCGGGTCCTGTTCGGGCTGCTGGCCGTGCTCGCCGTCATGCTCGTGCAGCGGCAGCCGCTGCCGCGCTGGGGTGCGATCTGGGGGCACGCCGCGTTCGTCGGGCTGATGACCAACGTCATCCCGTTCACCCTGTTCGCCTGGGCGGAGACCAGGGTCTCCAGTGTGCTCGCGGGGCTGTTCAACGCGGCCACCCCGCTGTTCACGGCGCTGTTCGCGCTGCTGATCGTGCCCCACGAGCGGCTCACCCGGCAACGCGTCGTCGGGCTGATCGTCGGCTTCGCGGGTGTGCTGCTGGTGATGGGCGTGTGGCAGGGGCTCAGTGGGGATCTCGTGGGTTCACTGGCATGCCTGGGAGCGACTCTGTGTTACGGCGTGGGCGTGCCATGGACCCGTCGGTACCTGGCAGTGCGGCCCGAAGGAGGCGCCCGGATCATGGGCGCACAGTTGATGTGCTCGACCGTGATCATGGCGGTGGTCGTGCTCATCTGGACCCCGGTACCTGCCGCCGTGACGTGGCAGTCGGTGGCTGCGGTGGCGGTGCTCGGTGCGCTCGCGACAGGCCTGGCCTTCATCTGGATGTTCCGCGTCATCGCGCTGGCAGGCTCCGTGGTCAGCGCGTCGGTCACCTACGCCACTCCGCTGGTGTCGACCGCGCTGGGGATCGTCGTGCTGGGCGAGGCGATGACCTGGAACCAGCCCGTGGGGGCGGTGGTGGTGCTGATCGGCGCGGCCTTGGTCCAAGGGCTGATCGGCCGATCTAGTGCACCCCCGCCATCATCCGCTTCAACCGGGGGACGAACAGGAACGCGATGACGGATGCGCCCACGGCCATCAGGCCGAAGGTCGTGAACACCCGTACGTAGTCGTTTCCGATGCGCGCGAGGATCTGGGCGCCGATCGTGTCGCCGACCGATACCGCGAGGAACCACAGGGCCAACATCTGCCCCTCCATTCCGGGTGGGGCCAGGCGCGTCGACGCGCTCAGGCCGATGGGTGAGAGCAGCAGTTCGGCCCAGGTCTGGATCAGATACACGCCGACCAGCCACCACACCGCGACCTCCGCCCCGGTCTCGGCGTCGAGTGCGGGAGGGATCATGATCAAGAAGCTGATGCCGATCCCGAGCAGCGCCCACGCGAACTTCAGGGGTGTCGACGGCGCGCGGTCACCGAGTCTCGACCAGATGGCGGCGAAGATCGGCGCGAAGATGATGATGAAGATGGGGTTGATCGACTGCAGCCATGGCACGGGGATCGTGAATCCGCCCACTGTCAGGTCCGTGCTCTCCTCCGCGAACACCGACAGGGTCGACCCGGCCTGGTCGTAGATCATCCAGAAGATGGCCGCCCCGATGAACAGCCCGAGGAACGCGTGCAGCCGCGAGGTCTGCTCCTTGCTCATCCCCGGGGTGCGGAACATCCGTACGAAGTAGACGATCGGCACCAGCAGGATGAAGATCGCCAGGATGTCCACCATGTCGGCGATCTCGAAGCCGAACAGCCAGGCGTCGAGCAGAGCCATCGCGACGATTCCGCCCACGGAGGCGCCGAGGATCAGAAAGACGTTGCGCTTCTCTGTGGGGCTCGCCGGGTTGGGTGCGGTCAGGCCGATGCCGGCCAGGGTCTTGCGCCCACCCACCACGTATTGGATGACACCGATGGTCATGCCGATCGCGGCCGCGCCGAACGCGTAGTGCCAGCCGAAGTTGTCCATGAGGGCGCCGGTCACCAGCGGCGCGATGAAGGCGCCGAGGTTGATGCCCATGTAGAAGACCGAGAATCCGGCGTCGCGCTTGGCGTCGTTGTTGTGGTACAGCTCGCCGACCATTGCGGAGATGTTGGGCTTGAGCAGTCCCGTGCCCAGCGCGATCAGCAGAAGACCCAGCCAGAACGTGAGCTCGAGAGGCACCGCCATCGCGTAGTGGCCGCACGCGATCACGATCCCGCCGACGAGCACGGCGCGGCGGAAACCCCACATGCGGTCCGCGATCCAACCGCCGAGCAGTGGGAACAGATAGACCAGCGCGACGTAGGTGCCGTAGATGGCCGACGCGGTGGCCGTGTCCATGCCCAGCCCCGGACCGGGTGGGGTGGCTCCGTCGGGTGGGGCCACCAAGTAGAGCACCAGCAGTGCCCGCATGCCGTAGTAGGAGAACCGCTCCCAGAACTCCGTGAAGAACAGCGTCGACAGCCCGGCAGGGTGTCCGAAGAAGGTCCGCTGCGTCGGCGCGGTCACCGTGCTCATGCTGACAGAGGCTACTGGGCTGGCGGCCCGCTTGGCGCGACCTCACGGATCCAGGTTCCGCCCGCGTCCCGGAAGCCCATGCGCTTCAGGTAGTGCTCACCGGCTGAGGCCGGTGCCTTGATCCGTTGCACGCCGAGGCGCTCGAACATCCCGGAGTCCTGGTAGACGAACGTCCCGGGGGTGAAGTCCCGGAACCGCTCTGTGACGTAGTCCAGGCTGATGTCGGCGGTGCCGTCGCGGATGTCGGCGATCGTCACCACCCCCACCGCCTCATCGCCGCGCATGACCAGCACGTTCGAGCGGCTCGCGGCCTCGGGATCGAAGTCCGGGAAATGCTTCTTCGTGTCCTCGCCGTGCACGCCGAGGAAGTGCTGCAGGAATGCGTCGTCGTGATCGACCTCGAGCAGGTCGTAGGCGGTGGATTCGGGCCGGCGCTCGCGGCTCAACCGAACCAGCCAGTACGCGTCGATGATCGCGATGACGAGGTTCATCGCGCCGAACGGCCAGATCTCCAGCAGGAAGTTGTAGACGGTGGCGATGACCGCACCCACGAAGTTCATGATGCGGAATCGCCAGACCCGGGCCTGCGCCAGGGACAGCACGATGAGGCCGGAACCGATCCAGCCGAAGATCTCGAGGATCACGCGTGTGGACATGGCGTGACGCTAACGCCTCACCGACCCATGTGTCGGCCTCAGCCCTTCTTGACCGTGTACTTCCTATACGCCGAGTACGCCAGATAGTCGCCCACCTCAGGAGCCTCGAGGCGCACCGTCACGACCAGTTTCTTCTTCCCGTTGGAGCGAACCTGGAAGTGACCCTTCTTCGTGCGGGTCTTGAAGAACTTCTTCGCCACTTTCTTGCCCTTGGACGTTGCCGTGGCGGTGACCGTTGCCCGCTGGCCGGCGTTGGTCGTGACCGGTGTGGCCAGAACCTTGACCCAGGCCCCCGGCTTGACCTTCTTGGTGAACTTCACCCGCTTGGTGGGCTCTTGCGCCTTCTTCGCGACGAACGTGAAGGAGTCGGCCAGCGTCGCGGATTGACCATCGACGTTGGTCACCGTGATGCCGGCCTTGCCCTCGGACGAAGCCGGGGTCTTCGCAGTGATGGTCGTCGTCGACGCGACCACGACCTCGGTGGCTGCCACTGCGCCGAAGGTCACCTCCGCCCCGGACACGAAGCCGGTACCGGTGATGGTCACGGTTGTCCCACCTGCCATCGGCCCCGAATTCGGCGAGACCCCGGTCACCGAGGGTGCGGGCGCGCTGCGCGAGACCCAGGTGCCCGAACCCAGCCCGGCGCTCTGTATCCAGGACGCATTCGCCCACGTGAGATCTGAGGAGGCGCTCAGCGATCCGCCGTTCACGTTCTGCCCGTTGGCGTCAAGGGTCGCCTCGGTCGTCCACGTGGAGCCGTGGTCCGAACTGCGGGACACGCCCATGGACGTCGACCGGCTCCACAACGCCACCAGCGACTGCCCTGATGGTGACATCTGCATCGCTTGCCCGCCGGCCTGTGCCCCGACTGGGCTGATGAATGGGGTATCCGCTGCCCAACTGGTCCCACCGTTGCTGCTCATGCGCACCGCCGGGCGAGTGTTCGCTCCGTCGCTCTTGTTCACAGCCGCGACGACCCGACTGCCATCTGCGGACATATGCAGACTCCACGGGCTGCCACTGGCGGTGATCTGTGTGATGTCCGGAGCGCTGAGCCACGTGGCGCCACCGTCCTCTGACCGGTTCGCCGCGACGCCGTTCGACGATGTGTTCCACATCGCTACCACCCGCGAACCGTCCGATGAACAATCCAGGAAGACACGGTCGAATCCGTCGGAGGCATTACTGCTGATGCGATCGCCGGCCCCCGGCACCACCCACGTCTGCCCGCCGTTGGCGGATCGGGCGATCTGGACGGAGTCGGGGTTCTGCGTGTAGTTGACCCAACCTACGTAGATGACTCCGCCGTTCTCGGACATGGCCAGCGCCGTGCGGTCGGTGCTCTGGCCCGCAGGCGATACCGCAAAAGCGGACGGCAACCAGGATGCGCCGCCGTCGTCTGAGATGGTGACGTAATTGCGGCTGTCCTGATTCCACCCCGCAACCACCCGTGAACCATCGGCCGAGACCGCCAGCTGCAGGCCGTTGTTCCCTGTGCCTGAGGCTCCGAGCGATGTCGGCGGCGACCAGGTAAGTCCGCCATCGCGACTGATCGTCACGTAGACCAGATCCATGCCGGTGTCGAGATCCCACCCGACCACCGCGGTCTTGCCGTCGGCGGACAATGCCGCCGCGAATTCGTCGACATCCTGCCCTGGACCGTTCAGGACCTGTGGGCTGGACCAGGTGACTCCACCATTGCTGCTTGCGCGCGCCTCAACTTCGACGTTCGAGGCGGCCGTATTGCGCCAGGCCGTGATGACATGGCGGCCGTCAGCACTGGTGTGCGTCCTCGGCATGTCCGACTGCCCCGAGGACACTGCGAACGGCTCGGTCCAATTCGCGTCCGCCTGCGCTGGCTGGAAAGCGATAGTCAGCACCCCGGCTGCAAGTAGTGGTAAACCCCAGTGTCGATTCATCATGACCTCCCACCTCGAATCAGTGTGACCGACACCGGTCGCGGAGGTTGGATCTCGAGCGAACCATCCCGTTGCGCCACGGCGAGGTGGGAAGCGATGATCACTCAGCGCAGTTGTCGTAGGACCGGCCCGGACGTCTCACGGTGCACCGGCAGGGGCACAGGGCCACCCCGGGGCCGCCGATGTGTGAGGGGAACCAGCAGGCAACGGTCTGCCTGACCGAAGTCGTGGCGACTCACGACCGCCGTCCTGAGGGGTGTTGTTGCAGTGGAGCCCCGTGTCCGGATTGAACGGACGACCGCTCGCTTACAAGCTCTCCAGTAACGCACCATTTCCCCCACGAAATGACCGTTCTACTGCGCCAGAAACACAGGATTGCCACAGCTCCGGTGGGTCCGTAACAGTGGTTTGGCCAAGCCTGACGAGACCACGTGGAGCGGAGCAGACATGGGGCGAATCGCGCGTGGGTTGACCTATCTCCGCTGGGGCGCACGGTCATGTCCATGAAGAAAGAATGGCTAACCCGCAAAGACCTGGCCGAGATGCTCAGTGTCTCTAAGAGCACCATCGAGCGTCTCACCACCTCTCCAGAGTTCCCCACGCCGATCCGGGTGGGAGGCTCTCTGCGCTACAACGCGCGAGAGGTCGATCGGTACCTCAAGACGCTGCGCGAACCGCAATCAACAGCACTGTCGCGGGACTCGCGATCATCACGGCCCGGGAATCCTCCTACCCGCCGTGAACTTCGGTTCTGCAAGTAGGGGCGGGCGCAATGGACATCACAACCAGACTCGATTCCCGAGGCCGGCTCGTGAAGCGCGTGCGGGTGTCGGGCTATCCGATCACGGTCTATCCACCGAGCACGACTCCTTACCACCGGATCCGGTACTGGATGGACGGCAAGCGTTACTCCACGAATTGCGGCAAGAACTTCGATCAGGTGGTCGAGCGGATCGGTGAGATTCTCGACCAGATCGACAGCGGAACCGTCAACTCGGGACAGCCGGTAAGCAAACTGATCGATGCCTGGCTGGACCCGTCGCGACCCCGTGCGCGAGTGTGGTCCTTGCGATATCGGCAGGGCCTGGAGTACCTGGACAGGACCTACCTGAGACCCATGATCGGGAATCTGCGCTGCCGCGACCTTCGCGACTCGCACCTGCAGCCCATCCTTGACGCGGCTCCCTCTGAGTCGGAAGCCAAGCGCATCAAGCGGGTCTTGCGCTCCGTGCTCAGGTGGGGTTACGACTCGGGCTATCTGCCCACCAACGCCGACAGGCTGCTGGTCCAAGTGCACTGGCGAGGCAAGACTGTGCAGACGGTCTCAGCCATCGGTTCCGACCCTATGGCGGTGACACCTGAGTCCATACCCCCTCATGAAGCGGTAGAGAGCCTCCGGCAGGCAATTCATGACCTACCGGATTCAGCGCCCCATGACGCCCTCATGGTGGCTCTCGCCGCCTACTCGGGGCTGCGCCTCGGTGAGATCCTCGAGCTGCGTGCAAGCGACATCGACACCAGCAAGCGCCGAATCAAGGTCCGGCGGCAGTGGTTGGATGCCACAACCAGCCCCGGCCAGGTATCCGCTCCCAAGTGGGGCAAGACGCGCACCACGATCTACCCGGTCGATACGCCAGCTGGCTATGCCCTGGCCGCTGCGGTACGGGCCCGAGTCCGCCAAGTCTCCAGGAAGAACCCGGACGGCCTGATGTTCCCCGCCCCGCGAGGCGGAAACTGGGGACAACGCAACTTCTACGCCCGACGGTTCGACCCAGCCTGCGAGGCAGCCGAGTGGCCGATGATCAAGCAGACCCGCCGCCGCCGGGACGGGAAGGCGATGAAGGAACAGTGCAAGGCCTGGACTTTCCATTCGCTTCGCCACGTGTTCTGCACGTGGTTGTTGTGGGAGTGCGAGGCGAGCCCTGCGGACGTCGCCAAAGCAGCGGGCCACGCGAGCCCGGAGACCACCCTCCGCATCTATGCGAATGACCTGCCGGGGACGTTGGACCGGTTGGGCGACCTGACGTCGTAGTGGCCGGGATGCTTGACGTCGAGTAACTCGTGCGGGTCGCATCGGCGGCGCTCGGGCGGGCACACTTGATGTGCATTTTTGGTGGTGGTGGTGCCAAGCGAAGAGCGCACCAGAGGGACGGGTTTCGAACATGGCTGGTGCAACACAAGATGTCCCCTCTCGTGAGGTGAACAGCGACGACAAGGTGCGTCAGCGATCGGTGTTCGACTGGGGCAAGGTGCCCGCTCCCATCGTCCTGCGTCTACTGCTCGCCGTGTATCCGGAGAGCACCTCGGATCTGGAAGAGATGAGTGACGTGCAGCTTCGAGCCGAGGCGCAGGCAACCTTCAGGCAACTCGGAAGCCCAACTGTCCTGGATCACAACCCCGCCACCTGGGATGTTCTTCGCGGCGCCTGGCTGATGCGTGAGGCGACCACCAAACAACTGGCCGTCATCGCGACCAAAGTGAGGCTTTCTCTGGGGCCTCCTGCTAACCGCGTGAACACGAGGAACAGATCGGAGATGCGCCAATGGTTCAGTGAGTGCAACCTAACACTGACGCTCAAGAAGGCCATCTTGTGCGAATTCCGCGCCGCTTATCGCACGAGACGACCCTCCAACGTGGGCCACGGACGTGGGCGAGCGGGAACTCCGCCCAGCGTCCGT
>CALFYG010000169.1 GCA_937952095.1 uncultured Micrococcales bacterium
CTCGTCAACGCGGCCACCGGGGACCCTCTGTGACCGGTTTCGTCGCGATGCCCGGTGCCATGGGTCCCTGGACCGGGGGCGCCGTCGAGGGCGGTGTGTGTGTCCTGGCAGGCAACCCCGGGCCCATGACGCTCGACGGCACGAACACGTGGCTCATCGACGTGGACGCCGACTCCGTGGTGCTCATCGACCCGGGTCCTGACGACCACGCCCATCTGAGCGCGGTCCGTGCCGCCCTCGGGGACCGGTGGGTCCGCGACATCGTGCTGACCCATGGCCATGCCGACCACAGTGCCGGTGCCAGCCTCTTCGCCGACGCCTTCGGCGCGCGGGTACGGGCGGTGGATCCGGCGCATCGGCTCGGGGGAGAGGGCCTGCCCGTGGGTGGGGTGATCGCGCACGGCGACACCGAGGTCCGGGTCGTCGCCACCCCGGGACACACGTCCGATTCGGTCACCTTGCACCTGCCGCGGCAGCGGGCACTGCTGACAGGTGACACCATCCTCGGCCGCGGAACCACGGTGGTGGCGTATCCGGACGGCCGGTTGGCCGACTATCTCGAGTCATTGCAGCGTTTGCTGGATCTTGTGACCAATGCCGGTGCGACCGCGGTGTGGCCCGGGCATGGTCCGGTCCTCGATGATGCCTCCGCGGTGCTTGAGGCGTATCTGGACCACCGGCACGAGCGACTGCAGGAAGTCGACCGGGTGGCGAAGGACCTCGATGTGGACCTCCCGATTGAGGAGGTCACCGCGCGCGTGGTCGAGACCGTCTACGCGGATGTGCCCCGCGTGCTGTGGCCGGCAGCGGCGCTGAGCGTGCGGGCGCAGTTGGAGTACTTGGGCCGGAGTGATCGGTGGTGAGGCGGGGGAGCCTGCTTCGGCTTGACGCTCAACTACTGGCAGCCCATGTCGTTGTTGCTGGCAGCCCATGTCGTTGTTGCGAAAGTGCGCGACACGCCAGCGTGTCACTGCACCTTCGCAACAACCGGTGGTGTGCGAGGCCCGGCGATGGTGACGTTGTTGTCGCCCCTCTGAGTCCGAGGCAACAACGTCACAATCGGTCGGCGCGTTCGCCATCCCCGACCCGCGACCAGTACCACCAGACACAGCCAACCCCCACCGCCAGGGTCAACCAGGTGAACGTATTGCCGAACAGGATCTGCTGCTCCTCGGGCTCGATGAGCCGCTGTGCGGTCTCTGAGGGCCGGACCACCCCGTAGAGAAGAGCCAGGGCCAGCAGCCCTGCAAGACCCTGCAGGAGGGGTACTGGCCGGTCGGGGAAGGCGGCCACGAGCAGCAGGGGCAGGATCAGGATCCAGTGGGCGGTCCAGCTGATCGGGGAGACCAGCAGGATGGTGGCCAGGACCAGCCCGTCGGTGAGGTGCGGGTAGTCCTCGTAGAGGTGGTGCGCCACCACCAGTACCCCCACAGTGACCACCCCGGCCAGGACGAGCCATGCGAGCTTGGCGCCGGAGGTGTCGCCGAGCAACCGTTGCAGCATGCCGTTGATGGACTGGTTGCTGATGTAGGCCACACCGACGCGATCGGACTCGAGGAACGTGCCGGTCCAGTAGATCCAGGACGCCTTCGGGAAGATGACCCACGCGATCGCGTTGCAGACGACGAACGTGCCGAGCGTCCACAGCGCCGGCTTCACCCGTCGGGTCACCAGGAAGTACACGACCAGCAGCAGCGGGGTCAGCTTGACCGCCGCGGCGATCCCGGTCAGCACACCCTGTGGAAGGCGACCCGTGCGATGGCTGAGGTCCAGCGCGAGGAACATCGCGAGCACGATGTTGACCTGGCCGAAGTTGATCCCCGATTCCGTGGGCTCCATGGCGAGGGTGAATGCGATCGTCACCGTGGCCACCGTCGCCGTGTGGAAGCGGCGTGCCGCGAAGTTCTCGACACAGATGAGCGCGTAGGCGATCACGGCCGCCAGGGTGATGGCGGTCCACACCACTTGCGCCGTCACCTCGGAGAGCAGGGCGAGCGGCGTGAGGAAGAGGATCGCGAACGGGGGATACAGGTAGGGCAGGCCGACGTCGGTGTACCGCAGCCCGTACAGGTCGCCGCCGCTCCACGCCACCTCGGCGGCGTCCCGGTACACGTCGAGGTCGAGCAGGTAGGCGCCGCTGGCCTTGACGAGGTAGTGCACGCACAGCGCGACGGAGACCCCGATCGCGACCCATGCGACCGCACCGAGGCCGCGACGTTCGAACACGTCCTCAGCGTGCGCGTCGTTGCAGCCGGTCGATGTCCAGCAGTACGACCGACCGTGACTCGAGGCGGATCCAGCCGCGACTGGCGAAATCCGCCAGGGCCTTGTTCACCGTCTCGCGGGACGCCCCCACCAACTGGGCGAGTTCCTCTTGCGTCATGTCGTGTGTGACATGCAGGCCATCGGGCATCTGGCGGCCGAACTTCTCCCCGAGTTCCAACAGGATCTTCGCGATGCGTCCGGGCACGTCGGAGAAGACCAGGTCAGCCATCGCTTCGTTGGTCCGGCGCAGACGTTGTGCCAATGCCTGCAACAGGGCCTCGGCCACCTCCGGGCGTCCGGTCAGCCAGGGCCGCAGCGCGGAATGGCCCAACGCGATCAGCGTGGCGTCGGTCAGGGCCGTCGCGGTCGCTGTGCGGGGTCCGGGGTCGAACAGCGACAACTCGCCGAGCAGCTCGCCGGGTCCGAGGATGGCCAGCAGGCTCTCCCGGCCGTCCGAGGCGGTGTGGCCGAGTTTGACCTTCCCCTCGGTGATCACGAACATGCGGTCGCCCGGTTCCCCTTCGAGGAACAGATCCTGTCCCTTCGACAGACGAACCTCGACCGTCGACGCCTGGAGGGCGGCGGCGGCTTCATCATCGAGAGCGGCGAAGAGCGGGGCTTGGCGCAAGACGTCATCCACGTACCTCAGTCTGGCGCAGAAATCTCCGGTCTCGCGCGTCGTTGCGTGACCTTACTGCCCGCGGCGCGGCAGCGCGGTGAGTGCTAATGCCGGATTTGTCCGGTATCTGGCGATCAGTTCCGCGGTCACAGCGTCGATCTGCTTGTGAAGTGCCCGGCGGTTGGTCGACAGTGCACCTTCCATTGCTTGCAGCATGTCGATGTATGCCGTGCGCTGGTCCTCATCGTTCAGGTCGACCACGCGACTCCACAGTGACTGTGCCTCCGGCATCGAGGTGTCGATGTCCGCCGGGTGCAGTCCGAGGGCCTGCCACCGCCGCGGGGCACTGTTCGCGTCCTGCAGCACATTGCGCAGATCCTGGGTGTCGACGTGGTCCACATCGTTGAGCATGTCGAGACGGGCCTGGAACAGACGCCGCCAGTACGACACGCGACTCTCCTCGTCGGTGAGGTGCTGGCGCAGGATCCGCAGGTCGTCCAGCGACAGGTCGCTGAGCAGAACCTGGGCGTCTGCGTATGTGGTCATGGCTTCCTATCGGTTCGATAACGGAATTGCCTTACCCCCCGATCGAGTGGTTGACCCCCTTAGGTGACCCCCGGATGGGTGGTGCACGGCCCCGGAGATCACCCGGGGGCGGGTCACAGCGTGTCCACGTACCCTGGAGCGATGGAACAACGCCCGCCGGTCGCGCTCGTCCGCCGAGCGCGCGCGGTGGACCGCATCCTGCAGACGACCTACCCGGACGCGCACTGCGAGCTCGACTTCCAGAACCCGTACGAACTGCTCGTGGCAACCATCCTCAGCGCCCAATGCACCGATCAGCGGGTCAACCAGGTGACCCCCGCGTTGTTCGCGAAGTACCCCGACCCGGCCGCCCTGGCCGCCGCCGACCGGCAGGAACTCGAGGAGATCATCCGTCCCACCGGCTTCTTCCGGAACAAGGCCACGTCGCTGCAGTCGATGGCGGCAACCGTGTGTCAGAAGCACGCCGGCCAGATCCCCCGGCCCATGTCCGCATTGGTGAAGCTGCCTGGTGTGGGGCGCAAGACCGCCCACGTGGTGAGGGGCAACGCCTTCGACCAACCCGGGTTCACCGTCGACACCCACGTGCAGCGACTGTCACATCGCCTGGGCTGGACGCAGGAGACCGACCCGGTCCGCATCGAGTACGCACTCGATGCGCTGTTCCCGCGCAAGGACCGGACGATGGTCTCGCACCGACTGATTTTCCACGGCCGCCGCTGCTGTTTCGCGCGCAAGCCCGCCTGCGCAGCCTGCCCGGTGGCCAGACTGTGCCCCTCCCGCGACATCGGGGAACAGGACCCGGTACGCGCCGAGCAGATGATCAAGCGGCCATGAGCGTTCCGGCCTGGCTGCAGCCGTTGATCGCGGCGACCGCGGATCTGTCGGGGGAGGCCCTCACGCGGTTCGCGCCGCCCGATGACGGTGGACGGCGGTCAGCGGTGCTGATCCTGTTCGGCGAGGACGACCATGGGCCGGACATCCTGCTGATCCAGCGGGCCTCAGACATGCGCTCACACGCCGGTCAACCGGCGTTCCCGGGCGGAGCGGAGGACGACGAGGAGGGGGCGGTGGCAGCTGCTCTGCGGGAGGGTCAGGAGGAGACCGGCCTGGACCCGCTGGGTGTCGAGGTGATCCACACCCTGCCGGACGTCTGGCTCCCGCCGAGCGGCTTCGTGGTCACCCCGGTCCTGGCGTGGTGGGATAAGCCGTCGCCGGTCAGCGCGATGGACCCCGCGGAGGTCTCCGAGGTCCACCGTGTCCCGCTGGCGGAACTGACCGATCCGGACAACCGTGTGAGCGTGCGCCACCCCAGTGGCTACATCGGGCCCGGCTTCACCGTCCGCGGAATGCTGGTGTGGGGGTTCACCGCCCTGTTGCTGGACCGGATCCTTGCTCTGGCCGGCTGGGAGCGCCCCTGGGACACCGGACGTATCGTGGATATCGGATGGACAGGTTGATCATTGCTCGCGGACGGCGCCACTGATGGGCGTCGTCGATTTCATCGTGCTCGGAATGCTTGCTCTGATCGCCTTGATCGGGTGGCATCAGGGTCTGGTCCGCAGCGTCCTGTCCGTGGTGGGCACCATCGGCGGCGGACTGCTCGCGGCGGCATCGCTGCCATGGGTCCTCGATCAGGTGGGTGCCCTCGGCCCGACCGCCGCACTGATCAGCGTGGGCGTGATCCTGCTCGGCGTGGGCATCGGCAATGCGGTGGTCGTCACCCTCGGCCGGCCGCTGTGGATGGCCATGCAGGCCGGCCCGGCGCGCGTGCTGGATGCGTCTGCTGGCGCGTTGGTCAGTGTCGTGGCCGGTCTGATCGTGATGTGGATGCTCGCCGCAACCGTGGCGGCCCTGCCCTCGAAGACCTTGTCGTCAGCGGTGCGCTCGTCGACGCTGTTGCAGCAGGTCGAGCGACTCGTCCCCGCGCAGGCCACGGACCTCGCCTACTCGATGCGGGAGTTCCTCGACCAGGTGAACCTCCCCGAGGTCTTCTTCGGCCTCGAAGGACTGCCGGGCAACAAGGTGCCACCACCGCCCAAGAACATCTCCCAGGCGGCTGTGACTGCCAGCCAGTCGGTGGTCCGGGTGTCGGGACCGACGCCGGAATGCGGGCAGGGATCCACAGGCTCCGGGTTCGTGTACGCCGTCGACCACATCGCCACCAACGCCCACGTCGTCGCCGGGATGTCGCAGGTGCGGGTGGTGGCCTCGGACGGCCGGTCGTGGGGTGCCGATGTCGTGCTGTTCGACGCCGACCTCGACCTCGCAGTGCTCTTCGTGCCCGGCTTGGGCCTGACGCCACTGGACCCGGCGCGGGATGTGGAGGACGGCGACGCCGCCGTCATCGCGGGCTATCCGGGCGGTGGTCCGCTGGACCTGCGCAGCGCCCGCGTGGTCACTCGCACATCGGAGAGCCCGGTGTTCTCCGACAACATCTACGGCGACCCGACGAAGCCCCGGGAGATCTACGTGGTGCGCGGGCGGGTGATCCCGGGCAACTCCGGTGGCCCGCTGCTCACGCGTGACGGTCGCTACGCGGGGGTGGTGTTCGCCAGTTCCCAGCAGTACCAGCGCACCGGATTCGCGCTGACGGCCAAAGCCGTGGGGCAGGCGCTGCGCAGCGTCGCCGACAGCACCGTGCCGGTGGCCACGGGGTCCTGCTCGCGCTGAGCACCGATCCTCAGCGGTGGGTGTCCAGCCATTCCAGCAGTGTCGGCAGGACGACGTCCGGGCGTTCCTCGTGGGGGAAGTGGCCGCAGTCGTCGAGCGCTTCGAGTTGGTATGGGCCGGTGACGAAGTCGCCGCTGCCGGTGGTGGTGGCAGGCAGCACGGTGGGGTCCTGCCGACCGTGGATGTGCAACACGGGCTGGCGGATCGGTTCGGCGCCCATCAACGTGTTGAACCGGCGGCCGTCGGCGCGCACGTAACTGCGCCAGGCCCAGCGGTGGTACTCCATCGCGCAGTGGGCGGTGTTGGCCTCAAGGAACGCCGCCCGGAAGCGGTCGGAGACCTCGCGCGTGAGCCATGCCCGTCGTACCGACCACGCCTGCAGCACGTCCGCCACGCGTTGTGCGTCATCGGCGGCGAAGTCCCGTTCGGGCAGCCACGGCCACTGGTAACGCAACGCGTACCGCCAGGCTTTGATCTGGGGTTGGCTGCGGGCCGCCTCGCGCAGACGGACCGGATGGGGTGCCGACATCGCGGTCAACCCGCGCACGATGCGCGACCGTCGGGCCGCCGTCCATCCGATGTGTGCGCCCCAGCCATGACCGACCAGGAACGCCGACTGCTCCCCGAGACAGGCAATGACACCGAGCACGTCGTTGGACAGTGTGGTGGGGTCGTATCCCCGGGGGGAGTGGTCGGAACCCGCGTAGCCCCGCAGGTCCATGGCCGCCGCCCGGTAGCCGGCATCCGCGAGCGCGGGCAGGTACTCCCGCCAGGTCCACCAGTACTGGGGGAACCCGTGCAGCATGAGGACCAGTGGCCCGTCGCCGGCTTCAACCAGATGGAACTGCGCGCCGTTGGCAGGGACCAGACGGTGTGTCCACGGCCCAGGAGTGTTGATCGCCTCGTAAGGCGTGACGGTTAGGGCCACTACCCGCGCAATGTGGACTTCGTCGCCTCGAGAGCGGCGATGGAGCGCTCCGGACCTTGCACATGCTTGGCGCGGTTGCGGCCCACCAGGACCAGGATGGCGCCCACCAGCAGGAGAACCGCGGTGACGATGCCGAAGCCGGCCCACACGGGCAGACCGAGTTGCACGAGCACGTACGCGAGGGTCACGAGCAGGAAGATCACCCCGAGGAACAGGATCACGCCACCGGCTGCCAGCAGGCCGAACGACGACCCGGCGGTGCGGGCACTCTCTTTGATCTCGGCTTTGGTGAGCTCGATCTGCTGCCGGACGAGTTCGGTGGTGTCAGCGGCGGCGGACCGGACCAAGTCGATGATTCCCTGGTCCGTCTGCTGCTTGGTCTCAATCGCCATGGGTTCAGGGTAGTGGGGGTTGGTCCCGGTAGACGTCCGGAATCCCATCTTGGTCGTCATCGCGCTCTTCTTCTTCGTGCATTGCCCGGTAAGCGCGGGCCCGTATTCGCAACGCGATGATGGCCAGACCGGCCGCGATCACGCTGGCCGACAACACCGCGATCTTGCCTGTGCTGGTCGTCTCGGTTCCGTATCCGAAAGCCAACTCTGTGATGAGAAGCGAGACGGTGAACCCGATACCGGCCAGCAGACCCACCGCCACCACGTCCAGCGAGGACAGTCCCTTGGCCAGCGATGCCCGGGTGAACCGGGCAGTGAGCCCGGCACCCAGCAGGACGCCGATCGGCTTGCCGAGCACCAGGCCCAGCATGATGCCGATGGCCACCGGGCTCTCCAGGGAATCCAGCAGGCTCTGACCGCGCAGGTCCACCCCGGCTGCGAAGAAGGCGAACACCGGCACGCAGAACCCCGCGGACAACGGGTGCAGGCTGTGCTGAAGTCGCTCAGCCGGCGCCTCCTGCTCTCCCGGATCCT
>CALFYG010000170.1 GCA_937952095.1 uncultured Micrococcales bacterium
AGGAGGAGATCCCCGCCGGGGAGGCCTTCGCGGTGAAGGGCACCTGGGACGGCACGGTGACGGCCAACGGGTGTGAGAACGCCACGCCGGCGGAGGCGGGCGCCTATCAGGTCGAGGCCAGCAACGGCGATGTCGTCAGCGAGCCGGTGACCTTCAGCCTCGGCTGATCACTGGTAGCGGTCCAGGATCGAGGACTCGGCCAGTCGCGACAGGGCGTCGCGCACGCTGCGGGCCCGCGCTTCGCCGACGCCGTCCACGGACTGCAGATCGTCGATCGAGGCCGCGAGGAGTTTCTGCAGGCTGCCGAAGTGCTCTATGAGGCGTTGGACCACCGGTTCCGGAAGCCGCGGCACCCGGCCGAGCAGTCGGTAGCCGCGAGGGCTCAACGGCCGGTCGAGGCCCTCGATGTCCGAGGCCAGAGCCATCAACTGGCCCAACTGCAGAAGGTCGACGAGGGCGGCATCCTCGGCCTCGTCGAGCACGGTGATCGTGGCCTCGTAGCCGTCGGAATCGGGCAGGTAGTCGCGAAGGAGCAGGACCTGATCGCTGCCCACCCCGGTCACGACCTCCTGCAGTTGCAGGTCCAGCAGCCGGCCGTCCGCGCCGAGTTCGACCACGTACTCGTCGATCTCGGAGGTCATTCTGCGCACCATCTCCAGTCGCTGGGTCACCAGCAGGACGTCGCGGACGGTCACGAGGTCCTCGACTTCGAGGGCGGACAGGGTCGCCCCGACCTCGTCGAGGCGCTGACGGTAGCGCTCCAGGGTCGCCAGCGCCTGGTTGGCCTTGCCGAGGATGACCGTGGATTCCTCAAGGACCTTGCGCTGGCCCTCGAAGTACAGCGCGATGGTCTCCATGGACTTGCTCACGCTGATGACGGGGAACCCCGTCTGCACCGCAACCCGTTCAGCCGTGCGGTGTCGGGTGCCGGTCTCCTGGGTGGCGATCGTCGGGTCGGGCAGCAACTGCACGGCGGCGCGCACGATGCGCGTGGCGTTGCGGTCCAGGATGACGGCACCGTCCATCTTGGCCAGTTCGCGCAGACCGGTGGAGGTGAACTCCACGTCCATGCCGAAGCCACCGCCGGAGATGCGCTCCACCACCTCGTCGTTGCCCAGCACGATCAAACCCCCGGTGCGACCGCGCAGGATGCGTTCAAGGCCCTCTCGCAGGTCCGTGCCCGGGGCGACCTGCGCCAGTGCGGCACGCATACGCGCTCCTCGGTCCATGAACTCTCCCTCGTATTGAGGGCATTATCGCCCGACAATCGCCGTGGCGGCGCGCTGATTCAGAAGGGCGCGTCCACGGCGTGCAACTGGGTACGCCGTGGCGGTTCCGCCGAGGGGGACCGCCGCATCGCGCCGAGCAGATCGCTGAGCCGGTGGATCGGCTGCACGGACAGCCCGTCGGTGGCGCGCACCACCTCCGCCTGGCGCCCGGCATCGGCGGGGATGATCACCCGTTTGAAGCCGAGCCGGGCCGCTTCGGCCACACGCTTGGCCAGCCCTGGGACCACCCGCAGATCTCCGGACAGGGTCACCTCGCCGATGGCCACGGTGTCTGTCCACAACGGCGTGTCCAGGCGTGCGGAGGCGACCGCCAGGCACAGGGCGAGGTCGGCACCAGGATCGCTGATCTTCGCGCCGCCCACGGTGGCGACGTACACGTCGCGGTTGCCCAGTTGCAGCCCCCCGGCCTTCTCGGTGACCGTCACCAGCATCGTCGTCCGGTTGAGTTCCAGACCTGTGGCTGCGCGCCGCGGGGTCTGGGCGACACTTCCCGCGACCAGTGCCTGCACCTCCGCGATCAGAGGTCGACGTCCCTCCATCGTCACGGTCAGACACGAGCCCGGCACCGGGGTCTCCCGCACCTTCCGGAACAACTCCGACGGATCGGCGACCTCCCGTAGCCCGTCCTCGTCGTGCTCGAAGCACGCCACCTCCTCAGTCGGTCCGAAGCGGTTCTTGACCGAGCGCAACATGCGCAACGCCGACGTGCGGTCCCCCTCGAAGGTCACCACGGTGTCGACGAGATGTTCGAGGGCGCGTGGGCCGGCCACCGAGTTCTCCCGGGTCGATTGGCCGACCAGAAGTGTCGGCAGGTGATGGCTCTTGGCCCACTGAGTGATGACCTGTGTGACCTCGTGGACCTGCGCGACCCCGCCGGCGCGGGAGTCGATGGCGCTCGTGGCGATGGTCTGCACGGAGTCCACTATCAGCAGGGCGGGACGGACCTGCGCGACGTGCGCGAGCACCTGTTCGAGTTCGGTCTCGTCGGCGATGAGCAGGTTGGGGTGCAGCGCGCCGATCCGCCGGGCCCGCAGCCCGATCTGCTCGGCGGACTCCTCGCCGGAGATGTACAGGACGGTGCCACGGCGTTGTGCGAAGCGGTGCCCCACATCGAGCAGCAGGGTGGACTTCCCGACCCCGGGCTCACCGGCGACCAGCACCACCTGGCCAGGCACGAGTCCGCCTCCGAGCACCCGGTCGAACTCCTCGACGCCTGTGCTGCTGCGTGCGTGTTCCTCCGCCCGCAGGTCGACCACGGCACGCGCCGCGCGGGTGGGTCCGGATGTCGGCCCTTTCGTCTTGGAGCCGGCCTTGGGGCGCTGCTGGGCCGCAGCCTCGCGGTGCGCACGTTCTACGTGCTCATCAACTGGGGCGCGCGGCAGAAGATCCCTGAGAATGCCGGCGATTTTCGCCTGCTGTCGCCGGCAGCGCGCCATGCCGAGACGGAAAAGCTCGGCAGCAAGTTGATGGAAGCCGTCGGACGTGTGGTGCCTGCGCTTCCGGTCTCGCTGGTCTCGGCAGCGAAGAACGCAGCCAGCGCCAGAGCGACTTCATGTCCGGACGCGCCGCTATCGTCGTGGCCACCAACGCCTTCGGTATGGGGGTGGACAAGCCCAATGTGCGCTTTGTCATCCACTACAGCATCCCAGGGACGCTGGAGGCCTACTACCAGGAGGCGGGACGAGCCGGGCGCGACGGTAAAGAGGCGCGCTGCGTCGTGCTGTACAGCCCTAACGATGCGGGGCTTCAAGAGTACTTCATCAGTA
>CALFYG010000171.1 GCA_937952095.1 uncultured Micrococcales bacterium
AGGAAGTGATATTTGCTCCGGACTGTATCGGCGCGGCCGTCGAAAGTCTCGTCGCCAAGATGCAACCCGGCGACGTCATGCTGTTGGAAAACCTCCGCTTCCACCCCGAAGAGGAGAAAAATGACGAAGGATTTTCCAAGGCGCTCGCCTCACTCGCCGATGTGTATATCAATGACGCCTTCGGCGCTGCCCATCGAGCCCATGCATCGACCGTCGGTATCACGAAATACATCCCCGAAGCAGCGGCCGGCTACCTTCTCAAGAAAGAGATCGAGTATCTCGAAGGGGCCGTCGAAAATCCGGTGCGGCCCTTTGTGGCCATTCTCGGAGGAGCGAAGGTCTCAGGGAAAATCGGGGTCATCGAAAACCTCGGCAAGAGGGTCGACAAGGTCATTATCGGCGGAGGCATGGCATTCACCTTTCTGAAAGCCATGGGTCTTGAGATCGGCCAGTCACTCGTTGAAAACGACATGCTCGACTTCGCCAAGGGCGTGCAGGACCACGCGTTTGCCAGCGGCGTCAAATTCTATCTTCCGGTGGACTGCGTCGTCGCGGCCGGTCGGGAGCCGGGAGCCGAAACGAAAATCGTTCCGGTGCAGGAGATTCCCAAGGGGTGGTATGGCCTGGACATCGGGCCCGCGTCAGTAAAACTGTTCTCCGAAGCCGTCCAGGATGCGAAAACCATTCTGTGGAATGGTCCCATGGGCATGTTCGAAGTCGACGCCTTCGCAAGAGGCACCCTCGCCATGGCCCACTCCGTGGCCAACGCCTACGCGCTGACCATTGTCGGAGGAGGCGAAACCGCCCTGGCCATTCACCGCGCCGGGGAATCCGAAAGCATTTCGTTCATCTCAACCGGTGGTGGTGCGGCGTTGGAACTGCTTGAGGGAAAAACCCTTCCGGGCCTTGCCGCACTTCCCAATCGTGCAGCATAACGACAACGTCCCCACTCCCCCCACTAGAGGCCTCGTGAGAACCCGCGTCATCATCGGCAACTGGAAAATGAATAAGACCGTCACCGAAGCCGTGGCGTTCGTTCATCGTCTCACCCAGGAACTGCCGACGATTGACGGGATCGAGGTCGGTTTTGCACCGCCGTTTACCGCGCTGCATGCCGCCCACCAAGCGCTGGCGCCCTCATCGGCCTCCGCATCGGTGCGCACGAGCACGGCGCACAGCGAGGAGCTCCCGCCGTTGGTCAGCCACATCTTCTGGCCGTTGAGGACGTACCCGTCGCCGTCCCGGACGGCCTTGGACTGGATCGCCGACACATCGGACCCGCAGCCCGGTTCGGACATGGAGAACGACCCGCGCAGATCGCCGGTCGCCATGCGCGGCAGCCAGTCCTTCTTCTGGGCATCGGTCCCGTGTTGCATCACCATGTACGCCACGATGAAGTGCGTGTTGATGATGCCGGACACGCTCATCCAGCCGCGAGCGATCTCCTCCACACACAGGGCGTAGGTGAGCAGGGACTCACCGAGACCGCCGTACTCCTCGGGGATCATCAGCCCGAAGATCCCCATCTCCTTCATGCCCTCGACGATCTCCGTGGGGTATTCGTCGTTGTGCTCAAGGTGCTGGGCCTGCGGGATGATCTCGTTCTCGACGAATTCGTGGACCGCAGACAGGATCTCCTGCTGCACCTCGGTCAGTCCGTCGGTCTGCGCCAAACGAGCCATGTCATGCCTCCAGAGTGTCTCTTCGGGCAGTATCCCACCGGCGCCTTCCCCGGGCAGCAGGAGGTGGCTCGGCTGCGAACCGGAGTGGAGTACCGATGGGCGCCACGTCGGTGCAGCGTCACCCCCGCACCGCATCGAGGATGGCGTGTGCCGCCCGCTGCGGGAACTCCTCGTGGACGAACAACTTGGCGTCCTCGACCACCTCAAGGTCGACCGGACCGGAGAACTGACCCATCATGTCCCGGGCACGTTGCACCGGGAAGAACGGATCCTGGGCACCCCAGACCAGCTGGACCGGGACCGTGATCTCGCGGTGACAGGCCATCAGATCGGCAAAGAGTCCGAGGTCGAAGTTGCGGCCGAACTCGCCGGCCGCCCACCGCCGCTCGGGGTCGTCGCGCAACGGCTGGAGGAAGAACTCCTCGAACTCGCCGCCGAGCAGGTCCTTGTCGGCGAATGCGTCGCCCAGGATGAACTTGTTGCGCCGCAGTCCAGGCCGCGTGACCACCCTGGCCAGGATCTCCTCAAAGCGCGGGATAAGGCGCACGGCCAGGAAGGACGAGAACCGCCAATGGGCTTTCGGGGGCTGCTCCGTGGCGATCAATCCCCAGCCGTGGACCCGCGGATCCCCGGAGAAGGCGAAGCGGGCGATCATGCCACCACTGTCGTGTCCGACGACGCCGAACGATGTCAGCCCGAGGTCGTCCACGCAGCGGCGCAGGGCCTGCGCATGATCGGTGATGCTGATGCTGGTCGAGCGGTCGAAGCGGGAGTCACCGGCACCCGGCAGATCGACCACATGGCAGGTCACATGCTCGACCAAGTGGGGCAACATGCGCCGGAAGGTGGCCCCACTGGCAGGCCACCCGTGACTGAACACGACGTCCGGACCCTCGCCGACCCTGCGATACGCAACGGCGGCATCGCCCACGTCCAGGTACTGATCGGGAGGGCTGCGGAACAGATCGGCTGCAGCGTCCGCGGACAGGACCATGGGCTCCACCTCGCACATCCCGGCGCCGCACCACAAGGGGGTCACGGCTCAGCCTTTTTCGTAGTTCTCGCTACAAAGTATCTGTAGTGATTACTACAGTCAAGGCGCCCGCTTGAAGACCTACTTGGTCAGCAGAAGCGGCGAGAGCCCCACCGTGACGCGGGACTTCCGGATCGGCTTGCAGACATCGAGTACGGTGCACGCCTGGCGCACCTTCCAGGACGCGGGAACGGTGTAGGCGCGTTTGGCATTCGCGTTGCGGAAGACGATGTACTGCTTGGCCGCGCCACGCTTGATCTTGCACGTGGTGATCGAACCGATCGGCGTGCAGCCGCCGTTCTTCGCGCCCGGCAGCCAGGACTGCAGCGTGTTGTACGCGTCACCGGGCTGCAGGATCCGACCCGCCTTGGACGTCGGCCAGACCCCGAGACCGTAGTCGTCCCACCCGTACCAGTAGACCTGCGACACCCCGTTGGTCAACGAGAACAGATACGTCTGCGCGAGATAGGCGGCGCCTTGCGACTGGCTGTACTTCTTCTTCGGCCACTGGTTGCGATCCGTGTCGCGCATGTTGCCGTAGTTCATCTCCGTGTCCCACACGGCGTACTTCTTGAAACCGGTGGCTGCCATCACCTGCTGGGCGAGCCGCAGGCCCTGCTCACGCTGGGCGAGGTTTCCGTTGCCCGGTCCCTGCTTGAGCCACGGGTACAGGTGCACCGAGACCGTGTCCGGTTTCACGCCTCGCTGCTTCAAGGCGGTGAGGTAGCGCTTGAACCATCCGCTCTTGACGTAGCTCTTCGTCTGGATCACAGTGCTGGAGGCCGTGGTGAACGTGGCGCCCGGGTCCACCTCGTCGAGGACCTGCTTGGCGGCCTGCGTGAGATCGGCCATCGCCACTGCGGAATCGGTCTGGCCGGCATAGAACATCGCGGTCAGATTCGCCTCGTTCCACGGCTGATAGGCGGTGATCCTGCCCTTGTACCGCTCGGCGACCGCTCGCACCCAGTTCTTCCAGTCGTCGATGTTGGTGGGCATGCCGGCGCTGCCGGGGCCGAAGTAGCCGTCGGAGTCCGGGTACTGCGAAGCCCACTGCGGCGTCGAACCGAGGACATAGAGGATCTCGGTGGCCCCGACCGCCTCCGCGTTGGCTACGACCTGGTCCAGCAGTGTCCAGTCATAGACGCCAGGTGCGGTGTTGATCTGGTTCCAGCGCACCTGGTTGTCCCAGATGCGCACAGCCCCGAACTTCTGGTTGGTGTTGATCGTGGCATCGGTCAGGTAATGCGCGTGCATGCCCAGCAGATCCTGCGAGATCTTGGCGCCGTAGCCTCCCTTGGGAGTCGGCAGCGGTGGCGCCGTCGCGGCACTGGCCGGACCAGCCACCAGCGCCAAGCCGGCTGCCAGGACGAGCGCCTTGAGTCCTGTCCTCATCGGAACAACACGGGGCTGTCCCCCACTTTGACGCGACGGTTCTTCTTGACCTTCGAGCAGTCGTCGAGCACGGTGCACACCTCTTTGACCTTCCACGACTTGGGCACCACGTACGGCTTCTTCGCGGCAGAGCGTCGGAAGGTGATGTACTGCCGCTTACCCTTCTGCTTGATCAGGCAGGTGTTCACGCCGGAGGCGTACGTGCAACCGCCGTTCTTCGCCCCGCTCATCCAGTTCATGACCGTGTTGTACGCGATGCCGGGCTGAAGCACCGCGCCCGTGACGGGATCGGTGACGTTCACGCCGAGCACGTAGTCGTCCCATCCGTACCAGTAGACCTCCGGCACGTTGTTCACCATCGAGTAGATGTAGGTCTGGGCCAGGTACGCCGCACCCTTGGGCTGCGAGAGCACCTTCTTACGCCAACCGTTGTCGCGACGGTTCCCGTAGGCCATCTCGGTGTCGTACATCGGCTGCTTGATCTTCAGCTTGTCGAGCACCTTCTGGGCATCGGCCACTCCGGTCTCCCGGTCGTAGGGCGTGCCATCGCCGGGGCCGGCCTTGTACCAGGGGTACAGGTGCATCCCGACGGCGTCGAACTTCACCTTCTTCTTCTTCAGCCCCTTCATGTACTGGTAGAAGAAGCTCTTCGAGGAGATGGCGGCGGACTGTTTCGAGACCTTCTTCGACTGCCGCACGATCGCCGAGCCGGTGACGAAGTCGGCACTCGGGTCGTTCTGCTTGACGATCTTGGACGCACGCTCGGTCAACGTGATCATCTGGCCGACGGTCCCGGACCAGAACGACGAGAAGTTCACCTCGTTCCAGACCTGCCACTCGTCGATACGGTCCTTGTACCGATTGGTGACCTCCCGCACCCAGTCGTCCCAGGCGGTCAGACTCGACGGCATCGAGTTCGCGCCGGGCGCCTTGAGGTAGTTCGGCACGGAGGTGTCCGTCGCCAGCCATTCGGGGGTGGATCCCAGCACGAACATGATCCGCTGGGCACCCGTGGCCTCAGCGTTGGCCACCACCTGATCCATCAACGTCCAGTCGTAAACACCCGGGGCGGTGTTGATCTGGTCCCAGCGCACGCCATTGTCCCAGATGCGGATCGACCCGAACTTCTGAGTCAGTTGCGGGACCGGCTCACTGAGTTCGTGCACGTGCATGCCGAAGAGGCTCGGCTGGATGGTCTTCTTGAACTTCGGCTTGGCCGGCGTGGGCAGATCGGGCGGTGCCGCCGCCGCAGATCCCGTCGCAAGCATGACCGCCGCCCCGGCCACGGCCAGGGACTTCATCACAAACCGCATTCCAAACCCTTCGTTTGGGACATCCTCACATGCTTCCCGATAAGACGTCGGCAGGCATTCGACGGATCCCTACCTTCCGGCCGATGTGCGGACGGGGACATTTGCGGTCGGCTGCGGGCGCTCGCGGCTGATTCCGGACCGCAAAGTGTCTCCAAGATCGGATAAAAGGGACACGAAGCGACCATTTGCGGTTGCTTGGGGGCGCCGTCAACCGCAAATGGTCATGAGGGCTCAGCCCTCCGGCGGCTCGAAGGTCTTGGTGCGCTGCATTCCCGCGGCGCGGCCCTTGGCCGAGATCACCAGCGCCATCTTCCGCGACGCCTCGTCGATCATCTCGTCGCCGAGCATGACCGCACCCTTCGCACCACCTTCGGCGGAGGTGTAGTACTCGTAGGCGTCAAGGATCAACTCGGCGTGGTCGTAGTCCTCCTGGCGGGGGCTGAAGACCTCGTTGGCCGCCTCGACCTGGCCCGGGTGCAGGACCCATTTGCCGTCGAAGCCGAGTGCGGCGCTGCGACCTGCCACGCGCTTGTAGCCCTCGATGTCCTTGATCTGCAGGTACGGGCCGTCGATGGCCTGCTTGTCGTGGGCACGGGCGGCCATCAGGATGCTCATCAGGATGTGGTGGTAGGCATCGCCCACGTCGTAGCCGGGGGGCTGCTCGCCGACGACCAGTGACTTCATGTTGATGCTGGCCATGAAGTCCGCCGGCCCGAAGATGATGGTTTCGACACGCGGACTGGCGGTGGCGATCTTGTCCACGTTGATCAAGCCGAGGGCGTTCTCGATCTGGGCCTCGATGCCGATGCGGCCGACCTCGAACCCGTTGGCCTTCTCGATCTGGGTGAGCAGCAGGTCGAGCGCGACGATCTGCTCGGGGGTCTGCACCTTCGGCAGCATGATGCAGTCGAGGTTCTGGCCGGCGCCTTCGACCACCTCGATCACGTCGGCGTAGGTCCAATGGGTCGTCCAGTCGTTGACCCGGACCACGCGGACCTTGCCCTCGTAGCCACCCTCGTTCAGCGCGGCCACGATGTTCTTGCGCGCATCCGGCTTGGCGATCGGCGCGACGGCGTCCTCGATGTCCATGAACACCTGATCGGCCGGCAGGCCCTTGGCCTTCTCCAGCATCTTCGGGCTACTGCCCGGGACGGCCAGGTTCGAACGGCGGCTGCGAAGGGTTTCAGTCATGCTTCGACGATAGCCAGCGGTTCTCTGCGCCCGTTTCACACCCCCGATTCGGGCATGCGGGACGCCGTACCACGCACGACGACCACCAGGCCGAACAGCATCACGGCCAACCCCAGCACCAGCGACAGACCCACGGACTGACCCAGGAAGATCGCGGCGAGGATCGCGGCGCCGGGCGCCTCGAAGAGGATCGCCGTGCTCACGACCGTGGCGGAGGTGCGATGCACCACAGCGTTCATGGCCGAGTGTCCGCCGATCTGCGCCACCAGGGTGATCGCCACGATCAGCAGCCAGTCCCGGGGCGTATACCCGGCCAGGGCCACCCCGCCAATGAGCGCCACCAGCAGCAGACACAGTCCGGCGACCCCGTAGACGACGGTGGTGTACGACCCCAGGTCGGTGGACTTCCGCAGGCGCTCACCGAAAGCCACGTAGACCGCCGCGAAGAATGCCGCCACCAGCGCCAAGCCCATCCCGATCCAGGACGACCCGGTCACCGACCCGCCGAAACCGGTCAACAGCAGTACACCGGCCACACTCACCGCGATCCCCCACCACACGGCACGTGCAGGGCGCACCCCGGCGATCCTCGCCAGCAGGGCCGTCCACACCGGCTGTGTGGAGATCATCGCCGTCGACAGCGCAACGGTGGTCAGTCGCAGGCTCGGGATCCACGTCCCGAAGTGCGCCGCAAGCGCCACGCCCGGCCCGAGCGCGGCCCTGGCTCCGTCCGGCAGTCTGACCCGCCGAGAGGTCAGCAGCATCCAGCCGAACGTGAGGGCACACGCCAGCAGACATCGATACATGGCGATGGCCAGCGAAGGAGCCGCACATGCCGCGATCAGCGGGGCCGAGGCGCTGACGCAGATGACCGCAACGGCCAGCAGCAGCCAGTCGCGGCCCGAGATGGACCCGCTCAGGCGAGATCCGCCAGACTGATCGTCTGCTTCTTGGGCGGGGCCTTGATCACGACCTTCTTGTTCCACTCGGTGAAGGTCACCTCGCTGACCTCGGGCTGATCCGGCGAGCTGTTCAACTGCAACGGATAGGGCGTTCCGGTGGTCGCCACCCACAACGTCCCGATCGACGCGGTCAAGGGCACCGCGGGCTGACCCTGCGCGACGCCGACCTCACCCACCTGGGCGGACTCGTCGAGGCGCAGGAACTGGGTGAGCAGCGGCTTCATGGTGCTCGTCTGCTTGAACGACTTGAGCTTGGGGTTGCTCAACTCGCCGGCGACCCACTTGTCACCGATCTTCTTGGCCTTCTTCTTGTTGAACGCCTCGGTCCAGTACGCCTCGTCGGCCTTGATGTAGATGACCCCGTCGACGACCCGGGTCTTCAGGGTGGTGTCACCGGCAGTGCGCTTGCCGTCGCTGGAGTCCTTGGTCACGACCAGATCCAGCGAGGCGCTCGGGCTCTCCCCGATGATCCGCACACTGCGCGCGCTCATCGCCGCCTTCGTGGCCTGGGCCAGGATCCGCTTGGGTCCGAGGTCCTGCACGTCGTTCGGCTTGCCCGCAGGCTCTCCGGTTTGTGCCGGCGACGCCGACTCACTGGCGGTCACGTCCGCCGACGGCGACTCCCCCGACCCGGAATCGGACGATCCGGAGCATCCGGCCACCACTGCGAGTACCAGCACACCGGCCACACCTGTTGCCACGCGCATCGCGCCGCTCGCCTCCATGAGAGGGACAGTACCGCTGACACGCTACCGGGCCCGGGCGGGGAATGCCCGGGACCCACACCCACTGCCGCGATAGCCTGCGGACGTGACCGTGACGCGCGCCTTCATCGCACGACTGCGAGGATCCGCGGTCTTCGACCCCAACGGTGAGCAGTTGGGCAAGGTCCGGGACGTCGTGTTGATCCTGCGCCATGGCAAGCAGTTTCCCCGCGTGGTCGGTCTCGTCGTCGAAGTGGGAGCGCGCCGCCGCATATTCCTGCCCATCACCCGGGTGACGAAGATCGACGTCGGGCAGGTCGTCACGACCGGCGTGCTGGACCTACGACGCTTCAAACTGCGACCGGCCGAGACCCTCGCGGTGGGGGAACTGTTCGACCGGACCGTGCAGATCCGTGCGACCGGTGACAGCGTGAAGATCCTCGACCTCGCCATGCAGCAGAACAGCAGCCGGGACTGGGAGATCACGCAGGCGTACGTGCGGTCCGGAAGGGGGATCGGCCGGCGCGGACAGACGCGGGTGGTGCCGTGGAGCGATCTGAGCGGGCTGGGCGCGGAGGAGGCCGACCAGGCCACCGAGTCCATGTTGGCCTCCCTGGAGGACATGCGCCCCGCCGACGTCGCCAGCATCCTGCACGACCTCCCGGAGAAGCGCCGGTTGGAGATCGCCCGCGCCCTCGACGACGAGCGGCTCGCCGATGTCCTCGAGGAGTTGCCCGAGCACGACGCCGTCCAGATCGTCGGGGCATTGGAGGCCGAACGTGCGGCCGACGTGCTGGAGGAGATGGACCCGGACGACGCTGTCGACCTCTTGAGCGATCTGACCCCTGAGCAGGCCGGCGAGCTGCTGTCGCTTGTCGAGCCGGAGGACGCCGAGGACCTGCGCCGCCTGCTCAAGTACGACGAGTGGTCCGCGGGCGGCATGATGAGCCCCGATCCGGTGATCGTCGGCGCCGACGCCACCGTCGCCGAGGCGCTGGCACAGATCCGCAACCCCGACCTGTCCCCGGCGCTGGCGTCGCAGGTGTACGTCGTCCGGCCACCCATGCAGACCCCCACCGGCAGATTCCTGGGCGTGGTGCACTGGCAGCGCCTGTTGCGCGAGCCTCCCAGCGACCTGGTGTCCCGGGTCATCGACAAGGACCTGGCCCCGTTGCCCCCGGAGACGCCGCTGGCCAGCGTCACACGGTACTTCGCCGCCTACAACCTGGTGGCGGTACCCATCGTCGACGCCGAGAACCACCTCCTGGGCGCGGTGACGGTCGACGACCTCCTCGACCACCTGCTCGGCGACAACTGGCGTGAGGCCACGGGGACCGACGATGAGTGACCCGAGCAGCCTGGAGAAGCCGGCCCGCGGTCGGCCGTCGATCCGGCCCACGTACAACCCGGAGACCTTCGGGAAGGTCTCCGAGCGTGTTGCTCGTTTTCTGGGGTCGTGGCGCTTCATCGCGTGGATGAGCATCCTGATCCTGGCCTGGGTCATCTACAACGTCATCGCGACCGACCCGGCGGATCCCTACCCCTTCATCTTCCTGACGCTGCTGTTGAGCCTGCAGGCCTCGTACGCCGCACCGTTGATCCTGCTGGCGCAGAACCGGCAGGACGACCGCGACCGCATCCAGATCAAGGAGGATCGCGAGCGCACGGAACGGTTGATCGCCGACACCGAATACCTCGCGCGGGAGATCGCCGCACTGCGGATCGGGCTCGGCGAAGTCGTGACCCGCGACTACCTGCGCCGTGAACTGCGTGCACTGCTCGAGGACCTTGAGCGCGACGAGGCCTGAACCTGAGCGCGAAAGGCGCCCCACAGGCCTGCACGTACCATTGATGCATGCCCACTGTTGAGGCGATCACCGCTGCCCTCGCGACCGTCGAGGACCCGGAGATCCACAAGCCCATCACCGATCTCGGCATGGTGAAGTCCGTCGAGATCGACGCCGACGGAACCGTGCACGTCGAGGTGTTCCTCACCATCGCCGCCTGCCCGATGCAGAACACGATCACCGACCGAGTGCAGTCTGCCGTCGCCGCCGTTGCCGGCGTGACGTCCGTCGACCTCACCTTCGACGTGATGAGCGAGGAGCAACGCAAGCAGTTGCGCGAGAAACTGCAGGGCCCCCAGAAGGAGAACCCCTTCGACCGCCCCGGCTCACTCACCAAGATCATCGCCGTCGCCTCCGGCAAAGGTGGCGTGGGCAAGAGCTCGGTGACCGCCAACCTCGCCGTGCAACTCGCCGCCACCGGGCACAAGGTAGGCCTGATCGACGCCGACATCTACGGGCACTCGATCCCGCGACTGCTCGGCGTCACCCATCCTCCGACCGTGGTCGAGGGGATGCTCATGCCCCCGCAGGCCTATGGCGTCCCGACGATCTCCGTCCTGCCGTTCAAGTCCGGGGGGAGCAGCCAGGCGGTCGCGTTCCGGGGACCGATGCTTCACCGTGCGCTCAACCAGTTCCTCACCGACGTCTACTGGGGCGACCTCGACTGGCTGCTGCTGGATCTTCCGCCGGGGACCGGCGATGTCGCGATCTCCGTCGCGCAACTTCTGCCGCGCGCGGAGATCCTGGTCGTCACCACACCGCAGGTCGCCGCGGCCGAGGTGGCGGTCCGGGCCGGCATGCTCAGTGAGTACACCAACCAACGGGTGATGGGTGTGGTCGAGAACATGAGTTCCTTCCCCTGCCCGCACTGTGGCGAACCGATGGACCTGTTCGGCTCCGGGGGCGGCGAGATCGTGTCCAAGCAACTCAGCGCCGCGTTGAAGTCGGACGTACCGCTGCTCGGCAAGATCCCCTTCGACGTCCGCCTGCGCGAGGGCGGCGATCAAGGGCGGCCGCTGGTGCTCGACGCACCGGACGCCCCCGCTTCACGTGCCATCGCCGGCATCGCAGAGGTCCTCACGGCCAAGCCACGCGGACTCGCGGGCCTGAACCTCGGGATCTCCCCGGTCGGCCGTTAGGTCGCGTTCGGGTCGATCGGAGACGAAGGTTTCGGAGTCGCCTTCGGTGCCTGCGGGGGCTGTTCCACGGGCTCAGCCAGCGATGACAACATGCGCTTGGGGTGCAGATCTGCCAGCGACTTCAGATCCTGGCTGACCGAGTCCAGTTCCCCGCTCTCGGAGATCTGCGAACGCGCCTGGGCCAGCGTCTCGCGGGCCCTGGCCACGAACTTGCCCGCACTGGAGGCGGCACCCGGCAGACGATCGGGGCCGAACACCAGCAGGGCGAGCAGCCCGAGGACGACCAACTCGCCCAAGCCGATGTCGAACACCCCACCAGAGTACGTCAGCGTTTGCCGAGCGTGACCTTGATCTCCTGGCCGCTCTCGAGCGTCAGCGTGATCTCATCGCCGGGGGCGTACTGACGGATGTCGGTGATCAGGCTGACGGCATCGTCCACGCGCTCGCCGTTCACCGCCACGATCACATCATCGGCCTTCAGTCCGGCGGACTCCGCGGGACCACCCGCGGTCACACCTTGGACCCGCGCGCCTTGACCCGAGTAACTGAAGTCGATCTCCGCACCGATGATCGGTGTGGCCGACGTCCCGGTCTGGATGAGCTCCTGCGCGATCCGGTTCGCGGTGTTGATCGGGATCGCGAAGCCGAGGCCGATGCTGCCGGCCTGTCCATCGGCACCGGTGTTCAGCGAGGCGATCGCCGAGTTGACCCCGATCACCTGACCCTCGGAGTTGACCAACGGACCGCCGGAGTTGCCGGGGTTGATCGGGGCGTCGGTCTGGATCGCGTTGATGAACGACGTCTCGCTGCCGTCCGACCCACCGGCGGTCACCGGGCGGTCCAAGGAACTCACGATGCCGCTGGTGACGGTGCCTTCCAGACCCAGCGGAGAGCCGATGGCGATCGCCTGGTCACCCACCTTCACGCTGCCGGAGTCCCCGACCGCCAGCGGGGTCAGTCCGGATTTGTCGATCTTGACGACGGCGAGGTCGTAGTCGGCGTTACGGCCGATCAGATCGCCAGTCACGCGCGTGCCGTCCTGCAGGACGACCTCGATCGAACCGTTGTCCGCGGCCGCCTCGATGACGTGGTTGTTGGTCAGGATGTAGCCGTCCTGGGACACGACGAACCCGGAACCGGATCCGGCCTGGCCAGAACCACTGACTTCCAACGACACGACGCTGGGCAGCACCTTCTCCGCGATGGTGGCGATGGAACCGTCAGCCCGCGGGGACAGCCCTTCGGGGTTGCTGGGGGCGTTCACCGTCACGGATGAGGACGTTCCGGAGTCCTGCGCCAAGGAGTACCCGAGGGCGCCGCCCCCGACGCCGGCGAGCAGTCCGGTGAGCGCCGCGATCGCGATGAACTTGCCGACCCCGCCGGACTTGGGTGCTGGTGGGGCGGTGGTGGGTGTCACTCCGGGCGGTGGGGGAAGGTAGCCGTCGGCTCCCGGAGTCGGCCACTGCGGCGCGGCGGGAGGTTGCTCGGTCTGCTGGCTGTAGTCGTAGGCCGCGTTGGGGTATGCGGTCGTCTGTTGGGTCTGCGCATAGGCATCGGCCTGCTGCTGGTAGGGATCCTGCGCCTGGTACGGGTACGCCGCGGTCTGTTGGGCATCCGGATCGAGCACCTGTGTGCTCTGGTCGGGCGCCGGCCAGGCCGCCGGATCCGTGGTCGGCGAGACGGGCGGAGTGCCCCCCACGTCCGCGGTTGGAGTCTGCGCCGCGGCTTCAGGGGTTGACCCCGGCTCGCCCGGCGGCACGCCATCTTGCGACATCTGCGACTCCTCATGGTCCACGACTGAACTCACGGTAACTCTCTCCCTCACGCATGTCCGCTGCTGGTATCAGGATGCGCCCGGCGTCCCTGGGCTGCCAGTGGGCTGCGGTTCGGGTTCTGTCAATGCGTTGTAATGCCCCGCGCATCGACGAATAACCGCAAGGCGGGCGTTCGATCCGTGCCGCCGGACGGTACTGTCGACCCCATGGATGCCACCTCCTCCTCCGCCGTGCCACCGAAGGATCTGTTGGCCTTCTGTGAGAACTGGAACACCGCCATCCTCACCGGGGAACAGGCACCGAGCACCGTCAACGCCAGTGTGCTGCGCCTGCTGTCCCTGTGCGCCGCACTGACCGACGCCCACGCGGCCGTCGAAGTGGGCTCGCACGGCGGCAGCACGGGACTCGCGCTGTTCGAGGGCATGGCCGCGGACGGCGTCCTCACGTCCGTGGAGCCGGACCCTGAGCGACTACGGGTGGCCAAGGAGGCGTTCGCGGCGGCCGAGATCACGCCCGCACGTACGCGTCTGATCGCCGCCGACCCGCATGACGTCCTCAGCCGGCTCACCGACGGGCACTACGACCTTTTCCTGTCCGCCGGCCGTCCTGCTGACCACATGGCGTTCGCCGAGCAGTCGGCCCGCCTCCTACGGCCCGGTGGGATCGCCGTGTTCCTCGACGTCGCGGACGCTGCCGACCCTGCCCGCCGGGAACCGGACCAGCTTGCAGTGCGGGCCTTCACCGAGGTCATGCAGAACGACGAGAAGTGGCTGACCACCCTGCTCCCGCTCGCCGACGGCGTGCTCGTGGCGGTCCTGCGGCCCTAGGCCCTCGACCACACGGAGTCGGCTCAGGACACTAGAACCGGGCCCCCGCCGCCATCCACTGCCCCAGGAGGGCGGCACCGAACCCCGTACCGCCTTGTGTCCGTACGCCCGCGGCTGCTATCGCGCGAGCGGGACCGGCGATGTCCAGATGCGCCCACGGCACGTCGGGGACGAACGCCTGCAGGAACAGCGCCGCGGTGATGGCTCCCCCGCCGACCCCCTCGACGGTCGGGATGTGGCACTGATCGGCGATGTCGGACCGCAGGGATTGCCGGTACGACTCCACCAGTGGCAGCGGCCACAGCGGCTCGCCCACCTGCTCACCTGCCCTGCGAAGCGCCGTGAGCAGACGGGGTCGGGGGCTGAGGACGGCCCCTATCTCCCGGGACAGCGCCAAGGTCGCGGCACCGGTGAGGGTGGCGACGTCGACGATCACATCCGGAGTCAGTTCAGCGCGGGCGTACGCGAGCAGATCGGCCAGCACGAGGCGACCCTCGGCATCCGTGTTGCGCACCTCGGTGGTCATTCCGCCGACGTGGGTGATGACGTCTCCGGGCCGGTAGGACGCTGCGCCGATCGCGTTCTCGGCGAGGCCCACGAGCACCGTCACGTCCAGCCCGTCGGGAACGAGCCGCAAGGCCGACAACACAGCGGCTGCCCCCGCCATATCGGACTTCATGAGCATCATGGCCTCGCGCGGCTTGAGCGACAGGCCACCGGAGTCGAAGGTGATCCCTTTACCCACCAGCACGACCTTGGGACCAGGTCCTGGCTTGCGCAGGATCACCACCCGCGGTGGTGAGTCCGACCCACCGCCCACGGCGAGCACACCGCCGAAGCCGCCTGCCCGCAGTTGCGGCACTCCGAGCACCTCGAT
>CALFYG010000172.1 GCA_937952095.1 uncultured Micrococcales bacterium
GCGCGGTTGTTGCGGTTGGCGTCGCTGGCCTGTCCGGGGAAGTTCGGGTTCATCGTGGGCACCGAGGCCAGCGCCTTGATCTCTCCCGTCCGGGGATCGATGACGACCACGGTCCCGCTGTCCGCGTCGGCCTCCTTGACCTTCTGCTCGATCGCACGCTGAGCGACCCATTGCAGGTCGCTGTCGATGGTCAGTTGCACCGACGTGCCATCCACCGGGTCACGTTCACGTTCGGAACCGGTGGGGATCTGACGCCCACCGATCCCGCTCTCGAAGATCTTCTGGCCGTCCTGGCCGCGCAACTCCTTGTCCAGGCCGTATTCGAGCCCGGCACCGGCCTCGCCGTCCTCCCGGACGTACCCGAGCACGTTGGCGCCGAGTTCGCCGGACGGGTAGTAGCGCTTCGTGGTCCGCTGCCCGAAGATCCCGCGCAGATCCAGCGACGAGACGGCGTCCCAGGTCTCGGGAGTCACCTGCTTGGCGATGTACGCGAAGTGTTTGTCCGTCGTCAGCGACGCGACGATCTGGTCCTTGGGGATGTTCAGGATCGGGGCCAGGTAGTCCGCTGTCGCATCCTTGTCGGTGACCAGCCGGGGGTCGGCGGTGACATCCACCGCTTCAACGGACTCGGCCAGTGGCCGCATGTCCGCGTCGTAGATGGTGCCGCGCTTGGCCGGCAGGGCAACCACAGCGGTGCGATCCGCGACAGCGGCCTCCGCGCGGGGGGTGCGGTTGAGCAACTGCAGATCGACCAGGCGGGCCGCGAAGATCGTCAACGTGAACGCGACGCCGAGGGCAAGCAGGCGCAGCCGCTTGCTGGGGTCGGCCGGGGAGTACGTCCGGGGCGTACCGTCACCATCGCCGTCGAGCCACCGACTCGGCCGCAGAGGGGGTCGGGTCGATGTACTCACGTGTGTCCTGTCGTCGGTTGCCGGGTGCCTATCGGCCGGTGATACCCAAGGGTTGCTCGGTATCGGTCCCGGGCGTGGTTGCCACGCCGGGAGCCGGCGTGGATTGGGTCGGCTGCGGGGTCTCAGCGGTCACCGGAGCGGGCTCGGTGGCCGTGGCATCCGCCGAAGGATCTGTCGTAGCGGCACCTTGCCCACTGGGCATGGCAGAGGTCTGGGGTTCGCCGGTCACCGGGTCCAGCGGGACGCCGGCCGGGTAGGTGACACCCACGATCTTGCCGTCCGCCAAGCGGATGAACACCGGCGCGGTCGCCGGCACGAGGCCGAGTTCTTTGGCGCGCTTGGTGAGCGTCACCGGTGATGACGCGGCCTGGATCTGGGTGCGCAGCAACTGCTCGCGCTGCGCGAGGTCGGCCTTCTGGACCCGCAGTTCGTGCGCACGGAAACTGCCCTTCGCCAGCGCCGTGTTCAGGACCAGAAGTGTGAGAAGACCGATGCTGAGGACAGCCAGCGCGCCGATCGCGAACGCACTCGAGCTCATCACGCCGGTGCGGGTGCTGCGCGCGGGGGCCGTACGGTGCAGCACAGTGCGGCGCGAACCCGCGTGGGGTACGACCGTCATGATGCCTCCCGCAACTTCTCAGCCGCCCGCAGCCGGACCGATCGGGCCCGTGGGTTAGCCGCCACTTCTGACTCCGACGCTACCTCCGAACCACGCGTAATCAGCCGAAGCCAGGGCCGCGAGTCGGGCGGAACAACCGGTAGATCCGGCGGTGCGGTGCTCTCCGCGCCGCGTCGCAGGGCCTGCTTGACCATCTTGTCCTCCAAGGAGTGATAACTGAGAACGATCAGTCGACCGCCGGGACGCAGTCGCTCCAACGCCGTGGGCAGCGCCGCCTCCAGGCTGCGCAATTCCGCATTGACCTCGATCCGGATGGCTTGGAACGTGCGCTTGGCCGGGTGTCCTTTGCGGCGATTGGCAGCCGGGACGCCCGCCTCCACCGCGGCGACCAGTTCGGTACTGGTGTGAAGGGGCCGGCGGGCCACGATCTGCCGGGCGATCCGGCGCGCGAACCGCTCCTCGCCGTACTCCCACAAGATCCTGGCCAACTCCGACTGGGGGTAGCTGTTCACGACCTCCTCGGCCGTCAACTCGGAGGTGGTGTCCATCCGCATGTCGAGCGGGGCCGCTTTGGAGTAGGCGAACCCCCTTTCGGTCTCGTCGATCTGCATCGAGGAGACCCCGAGGTCGAACAGCACGGCATCCACGTGATCGATGTCCACGGCATCGAGCACCTGCGCCATCTGGTCATATCGGGCGTGGTGGATGTCTGCCCGGGATCCGAACCGGTCGAGACGGGCCCTCGCCGCCTCGACAGCACCCGGATCCCGGTCGAGCCCCACCACGCGGGCGCGTGGGAACCGGTCGAGGACGGCGGCCGTGTGGCCGCCGAGACCGGTCGTGGCGTCGACCATGATGGGCTCCTGGGTCTGTGCGTCGGGTCCGAGGACGGGCTCGAGGAGTTCCAGAACGCGCTCAAGCGCCACAGGGATGTGGCGGGGGGCGGCGTCCACGTGATACTCCAGTTCGTCGGTGCGAGGCTCTGCGCTCCGGTCCCCGTCCGCGCAGTAAGCGGATGGGGCCACCTTGGGTCCGGGGAAGTGATCCAAGGTGATGCGTCGGCCGGGGGCCGCAACGCAGGCGGGGTCAAGGTCAGAAGAGGCCGGGGACCACCTCCTCGGACAGGTCGGCGAACTGATCGTCCTGGGCTCGTAGGTACTCCTGCCAGGCCTGTTCGTCCCAGATCTCGACGGTGTGATGATTGCCGACGACCACACACTCCCGCTCGAGGCCGGCGTAGTCCCGCAGCGCCGGCGGAACCGTGATGCGGCCCTGCTTGTCCGGGACCTGGTCGAAGGCACTTGAGAACAACACACGGGAGTAGGCACGCACAGAGGCGTTGGACTGCGAGGCTTCGCGGATCCGGGCGGCGGCGGCCTCGAATTCGGCGATCGGCCACAGGACCAGCGACCGGTCCTGACCCTTCGTGAGGACCACACCGTCAGCGAGGCCGGACCGGAACTTTGCAGGCAGGATCACCCGGCCTTTGTCGTCGACCTTCGGAGTGTGCGTACCCAAGAACATGCGCACACCTCCTTCGCCCTTGAACACCTCGGTGCCCCACAGTACTCCATTTCCCTCCACATAGCACCACCTGACGCCCATATCCGCCCCTGGCAGGGCCCACTGCCCCACACGTGAGGTGAATGTTCGGTAGATCTCAGGTCGCGGCGACGACCCGGTTGCGGCCGGCCTGCTTGGCCTGGTACATCGCACGGTCGGCGCGGGCGATCAGACCATCGACGTCGTCGTGGATATCGGCCATCGTGACCCCGATGCTCACCGTCACCGGGACGGCGTCACCTGCGATCATGACCGGCACGCCGAGTGTCTCCCGGACCTTCTCAGCGACCCGCGTGGCGGCGGCGAGGTCCGGCACCCCATCGAGCACGAGCAGGATCTCGTCCCCACCGACCCTGGCCACTGTGTCACCGGCGCGCACACAGTCCCGCACCCTGACGGCCACGGCTTGCAGCAAGGCATCACCCACCGCGTGCCCCCGGGCGTCATTGACCGCTTTGAAACCGTCCAGATCACAGAAGGCGACGGCCAGGTGCCCACGCCGCGGATTGCCCGGCGCCAGCAGCCGGGTGAGTTGCGCGATCACCTCACGCCGATTCGCCAAGCCGGTCAGCTCGTCGGTCCGCGCCCGGCTGTCGAGTTCCTGCTCGGCCTCGACCTCGGCCTGCACGTCCCGCCAGCCACCCACGAACCCGACCGTTCGCCCGTCGTCGTCATGGACCGGATGGATCGTCGTCTCGATCCAGCGGGTACCGCCGTCCTTGGTGGGCATCCGCAAGCGGGCGCTGGACCGCTCACCCGACAACACCTCCGCCGTCGCGCGGTCGACGAACTCGCGGTCCTCCGGACTCACGAGATCCCGGCCGTTGCGCCCGACGAACTCGTCCGGCGTGAAGCCCAGGACCTTCTGGACCCCCTCGGAAACCCATTCCGTGGTGCCGTCCAGGGACGTCCTGTACACCACGTCCGTGGCGTTCTCCGCGAGCAGCCGGTATCGCTCCTCGGACTGCGACAGCGCCCGCTCGAAGTCCATCTGTTCCTGGATGTCGTGCGAGAACACCACCAGTGAGGTGACCCGGCCCGCCTCATCCCGCACCCCTCTGGCGGTCGCCTCCAACCAGCGCCAGCCCCGGTCCCTCGTGCGCATCCGGAACCGGGCACCCGCCGATTCCTCCCCCGCCAGCAGTCTCTGCTGGGCAGCCTGGATGGCGGGCGCATCGTCGCGGTGGACGAGGTCCAACACGGTGCCGGCGATCTCCTCGGGCGGCCATCCCAGCACCCGCTGCACCGCTGGCGAGATCCATTCCACCGCGCCACCGGGGACGTGGAACGACACCATGTCGCTGCTCTCCTCCAGCAACAGCCGGTACCGCGCTTCGGAGGCGGCCAGGTCGGCAGCCGCCTGGTGACGCTGCGTCACATCGCGCCACGTCACACTCAGTCCGTCGTGAACCGGCACCGCACGCAGATCGAAGCGCCGGGTCCGGCCGCCACGCAGTGGTTGCAGCGGCTGCTCGTTGAGGATCAGCGGCTGTCGGTCCTGGACGACGCGCAGCAAGAGCTCCCACTGCTCGCTGTGCCGGATCTGCGGACCCAAGGACAACACGCGCTTGCCCACAACGTCGGCACGGGTGATGTCCAGGGCCTCACAGGCGGCCGGATTGACCTCAACGACGACGAAGTCCGCGATGAGATCGTGATCGTCCCGAACGGCTTCGAGGACCACCTGCGGGTCGAGTTGGGCGTCGAGCGTGGCACGCAGGATCTGGCGTTCCGACTCCGCTTCCAGCCGCGCCTTGACCAGCTCGTCCACATCGCGCCAACTCGCGATCACCGCGACCGCCTCACCTGTGCCCTCGTCGACGACCGGCCTGGCGGACAGCGACACGAATCGCCCCGCACCCTGCGGCGTGCGGATCCGCACGACCACACCCGAACGGGACTCGCCTGCCAGGACCCGCGGCGCCAGTGCTGCGACGACCAGGCGCCCGGCGTCGTCAAGGAACTCGCCGGCATTGCGACCGATGAGATCCGTCGGCGCCCAGCCGGCGACCCCGCGCACACTCTCGGAGACCCATTCGATCGCGCCCTGCGGGTCGATGCGGAGAACCACGTCTGACGCGTCGTCGGCGACCATCGAGTAGCGGCCGTCCAGGCCCGCCTGGGCCTCGGCGATCTGCTGTTCGGTGATGTGGTTGATCGCGCCGTAGACGGCCTCAGAGCCGTCCGGTCGCACGACCTTGCGCGTGATCTGCTGTCCCCAGACCGTGCCGCCTGCGCGGCGTGACCAGCGCAGAGTCAGGTGGGTGGCCACTGCCGGGGCTGCATTGAGGGCGGCGAGCACGGCCTCCCGGTCGCGGACGTCGAGGGCGTTCACCCACAGGCTGGAGTCGTCGAGGTACTCCTGCGCCCGATACCCGGTGAACTCCTCGATCGACTCCGAGACGTGCTCCAGACGCAGTTCCGGGCTGACCTGCAGGACGAAGAGGACGTCGAACAAGGCAGAAGCAACTGACTGATCCCCCATCAATGACAGACCTGCTCCCCCGTCACACCAGTTCGGAACGTCGAACTGCGGAACGACTCAGGAGTCGCGACCGTCCCGTCGGTTGCGATCCTGCCACCGCTGCTCGAACTTGGCCATGAATCCAGACTGCCCTTTGGCGGGCTTGGCCTTCGGGGTGGGCGCAGTGACTCCGCCCTCCGCGGCGGCCTGCTTCGGCCCGCCGTGTCGAAGACCGGCAATGACCAGGAACACCGCAGCGAGCATGACGATGAAACCGAAGACACCGAGTGGGGGGAGGCTGGCGGAGACGCCGGCCAGGAGCAGGCCCATTCCGACCAGTGCGCCGATGACGCCACCGACAACCCGTCGCCGATCCGCTCCGGACGAGCCGTGCCGCAAGGACGTGGCGAACTTCGGGTCCTCGGCCATGAGGGCCCGTTCCATCTGCTCGAGCAGTCGCTGCTCATGCTCTGAGAGAGGCACGTTCCTTCCCTCCTTGAGGTCTAGATACCAGCAACGATACGGGTAGGCGCCCCGGATGGAAACCCGAGAGTGCCCAGAACTTGGTCAAGAGCTTGTCAGGGGGCACGATCATCCTCCGAACGACCCATGTCCAGAAGGCTTGCCGGGAGTACCGCACCCCGCCCGAACCTGGCCACCGCACGGTCCACCGCGGTCTCCGCTTCCCGCCATCCGGCGTCGGGTTCGTCGAACGCGATCTGATGACTGGCGGCACCAGTCGGCATCAACTTCTCCATGCGCACCCCCACCAGTCGAAGCCTCGCCCGCTGCAGGCCCAGTCCTTCGTACAGGGCAGCGGCCTGCGTGTAGATCACGCGGCCGACATCGGTGGCTTCGGCCATGGTCCGCGAGCGGGTGATCGTGGTGAAGTCGGCGAACCGGATCTTGATGCTGACCGTGCGGCCCACCCATCCCGCAGCCCGCAGCCGTGCGGCGACATGGTCGGACAGCCCGAGCAACTGCCTGTGGATGACCTCGGGATCGTCCACATCCCCCGCGAAGGTGTGTTCATGCCCGACGCTGCGGTCCGGCGTGCTGGCAGTCACGCGGCGTTGATCACGTCCCCAGGCCAGGTCCGCCAGGTGGTCGCCGGCGGCCGGTCCGAGCGCGCGACGAAGCACGCCCCGGGGCAGGTGCGCGACATCGGCGACGGTGCGCACACCGAGACTGTGCAGTTGCTCCTCGGTGCGCGGGCCGACGCCCCACAGCGCCCCCACCGGCAGCGGGTGCAGGAAGGCCACGATCGAATCGGCGGGGATCAGCAGCATGCCATCGGGCTTGGCATGTGCGCTGGCGACCTTCGCCACGAACTTGTTGGGTGCCCCACCCACCGAGCAGGTGATGCCCTGCTCGTCGAAGACCCGGGCACGGATGAGTTCGGCGATGGTGGTGGGACTGCCGAACCGGCGCAGTGCCCCCGAGATGTCGAGGAACGCCTCGTCGAGCGACAGCGGCTCGACCGCAGCGGTGACAGAACGGAAGATCTCCATCACGCCGTCACTGACCCGGGCGTAGCGGCGGTGATCCGGTGAGATCACCGTCGCCTCCGGACACAGGCGGCGAGCGCGTCCCATAGACATGGCCGCGCGGACTCCGAAGGCCCGGGCCTCATAAGTGGCCGACAGCACCACTCCACGGGACCCGGATCCGCCGACGATCACCGGCTGACCGCGCAGCATGGGGCGGCTGAGCAGTTCCACAGACGCGTAGAAGGCGTCCATGTCGACATGCAGGATGGTGCAGGTGGAATCGTCCCGGGGGGCCGGGAACGCCACCTTGCCCGTCGCACGCCTACTCATGGATCCTCCGTCCCTAGCCTGCACTGCCGGGGCTGGAATGCCACAACTTCGGTCGTTTCGTCGATGACCCTGCAGGCTTGGTGTCCGCATAGGGCGACTGGCGGAACCCGCTGGCATGCACGAGGACCCTGCGGACCGCGGGATCCGATGTGCCCGTGGGCGAGGTGGGATCCTCGACCCGATCCGGACCGGCCCCCGGCTCCACTTCCGCGTTGATGATGTCGAACACCCCGCGGACCCCCTGTGACTTCCACACCGCATGCAGATCCGGCAGGGACCAGCACCCGGTCGCCCGCACCGAGATCCCGCGCCGGCCGGTCCGGCGGATCACCCCTGCGGCCAGCAACAACCAGGAGTGGAACACGGTGTGCGCGTACGGCCCTTGGGCGTCTTCGAAGAACGTGAGGTCGACAGGTCCGGTCGAATCATCGAGGGACAAGAAGATGACCCGACGGCCGCTTCGGATCGGCGGAGTCTGGGTGGCCACTTTGATCCCGGCGACCAGTACGCGTGTATCGGACCGGTGAGCCAACAGATCCTTCGCGCGCACCACCTGCAACTCGGCGAACATCTGCTCGTAGAACGAGATGGCGTGCCTGGTCACATCCAGGCCGAGGATCTCCACCTCCGCCTGCACCCGGTCGGCCGCCGACATCTCCGGCAGGCCGCTGGGAGGCTCCGGTTGCGCCAAGGGCAGTGCCAACTGCGCAGGCTGCTCGACGTAGACCTTGGGTGCCTTCGACTGGGCAGCGACCCGACCCGCCAGGCCCGTGCCCTCCTCCAGCTGGGCAGCCAGCCGGCGTACCCGGCGCCGCCCTCCGCAACGATGCAGGTCCGCCACCTGCAGGAGTAGATCGCGGCGGGTCACCCGGCCGATCCGGCGGGATCCCGTGATGTCGTACATCGCATCGAACCCGCCGGCGCGGACCAGACGTTCCACGACCGGCCGCGACACCGCCGTCCGGCTCCAGAAGTCGGCGAGGTCGACGAAGGGCTGCGCGGTCTCGATCTGACGGATCTCGACGTCACTGATCCCCTTCACGTCGGCCAGCGAGATCCGGATCCCGTAACCGTCACCGACCTGCTCCACGCGGTACTCCCCGGTGGACACATTGACGTCGAGGGGCAGGACGGCGACCCCGCTGTTGCGTGCCTCATCGAGGATCAACCGCTTGGGATACATCCCCGGATCATGAGTGAGCACACCGGACAGGAAGGCCGCCGGATGGTGCCGCTTCAGCCACGCCGAGTGATAGGTGGGCAGCGCGAAGGCGGCGGCGTGCGCTTTGCAGAAACCGAAGCTGGCGAAGGCCCGCAGCACCTCCCACACCTTCTCGACGGTCTTCAGGTCATACCCCTTCTTCAACGCTGCCGGGATGAACCAGGTCCGGATCTGGATCTGACCATCCGGGGTCCCCAATTGACGACGCACCTCGTCGGCCTCGGCCAGCGAACACCCGCTCATGATCGAGACCAGACGCAGGACCTGTTCGTGGAAGACGACCACCCCATGGGTCTCCCGCAAGGCCGGCTCGAGATCCGGGTGGAAACGCAGCGGTTCCCGCCACCCGTGCCGGGCGGACAGGAAGGGAGTGATCATGTCGCTTTTCACAGGCCCGGGCCGGAACAACGAGATGTCGATGATCAGGTCGTTGAAGTCGCGGGGCCCGAACTTGCCGATCAGTTCCCGCTGACCGGGCGACTCGATCTGGAAGCAGCCGAGGGTCTTGGCCTTCGTGATCAGGTCGTAGGTGTCCTCATCGTCGAAGGGCAACGCGTCGAGATCGATCTCGGTCCCCTCCACCCGGCGGACCTCGGTCACCGCATGGGCCATCGCCGACTGCATACGGATGCCGAGTACGTCGAGTTTGAGGAAACCCATCGCCTCGACCTCGTCCTTGTCGAACTGGCTCATCGGGAAGCCCATCCAGCTGGCCTCCACCGGGGTGCGGTCCAGTAACGAGGAGTCGGAGAGTAGAACCCCGCAGGGGTGCAGAGCGATATGGCGCGGGAGACCGTCCAAGGACTCCACGAGGTGCAGGAAACCGTCCAGCATCCCGCGATCCGCCAGGCGGCCCACCACGGAGGAGCGCACCTCCGGCAGTTCTGCGACCGCTGCCCGGGCGTCCCGGGCACGGATGTGCGGGAAGGCCTTCGCGAAGTCGTCGATCTCGGATGCGGCGAATCCGAGGGCGGCACCCACATCCCGCACGGCGTGGCGGACCTTGTAGGTGTCGCGCATGCTGACGCAGGCGCTGCGATGGGCCCCGAACCGGTCGACGATCCGGCGGTAGATGTCGGTCCGGCGCGCCGACTCCACATCGATGTCGATGTCCGGCAGCACCCGCCGCAACGGGGACAGGAACCTCTCCATGAGCAGGTCGTGCCGGATCGGGTCGACCCCGGAGATGCCGAGCAGATAGTTCACGACACTGCCGGCCCCGGAACCCCGGGCGGCCACCCGGATCTGCATGGCGCGGATGAGGTCGACGACCTCCGCGACGGTCAGGAAGTATCCTCCGAAGCCGAGTGTGGAGATGACCCCGAGTTCGTTGTCGAGTCGCTGCCGGGCGGCGGGCACCTCCCGTGGGGTGAAGCGGGTGTGCAGGTTCGCCTCACACCGTGCCCGCAGCAACACATCCGCGCGTGCGGCCTCCGACCGACGCTGCTCATGCCGGTGCCGGCGGGCGGCATAGCCGGCCATGACCGGACCGGTGGGTTCAGCCGGTGGCCGGCCCGACAACAACACATCGAGTTCGGGGACGTGGATGTCGCCGAGACCGAAATCCGCCACCGGGTCGAGCACGCACTCCTGCGCGAGGTCGGCGGTGACCCCCAGCAGGCGACCGGCCTGCCCACCGGCGATCTGCTCGGCGATCCCCCGCATGTGGGCCGCCGGCGCAAGGAAACCGCCGGAGTTCTCCCGGTCGAGATGACGGGGGTCCAGCGGGACCAACCGCCGGATGGCATCCAACAGGTCGGCGGTGGCGGCCTGCCGGGGATGGATGTAACGCACGGCGTTGGTGAGGACGGCCGGCAATCTCCGTTCGGTCGCGTACGTCCACATCCGCCGCGCCATGGGTGTCGACAGATCCGGGCCAGGGCGTTGCAGGCCTGGGTCCCGCGGCGCAGTCCGGTGGTCGACGATCTCCAGATACACCTGTCGGCCGGCGACCTGCCGCCAGCGATCGAGCAG
>CALFYG010000173.1 GCA_937952095.1 uncultured Micrococcales bacterium
CCCAGCCGTAGCGGTCCTTGGCCATCTCCTGGCGGGCGAACCACTTCGCGTACTTGACGCTGGTCTTGTCCCGGGTCGGCGGGGTGTCGTTGCGGGTGGCGCTCGACGTCGACTTCGTGCCCGTGTCAGGCGCCGGCGGTGTCGGTACCGCCACCTGCACCTCGACCGCGGAGATCCCGTCCGTGGTTGCCGACACCGACTCCACAAGGTAGGTGCCGTCCCAGCGGCCCAGGCCCGACAGTTGCAGGCAGTGCCACGGCTGCAGCTGGATGCCGCGGTTCCACGGCAGCACGATCGTGCCGATCGCCGTGTTGTCCGGGTCGTCGGAGGTTTGCGACAGCGACACGTCGAGTGCGTCGGTGCGTGGGGAGTCGCCCCACGTCACCTCCCACAGCGGCGTCTTGGCACCACCGGACCACGCCCAATGGCGCGACCCGAACAGCAGCACGCCGCCCCACTCGACCCACGACCAGCCGAGGTCGTCGGCCAGTGAGGAGATCATGTCCCATTCGGTGACGCCGTCGCCCTGGGCGATCTCGCCCTTGCGGTTGGACTTCTGCACCACAGCGTTGCCGCCGGCACCCTCAACGATGCGGCGCACCCACTGCGACGGGGACACCTCCCGCGCGGAGCGGACCTTCACCCGGCGGCGCAGACGCTTGGCCAGCAGCGACCGGGCAGCGATCGACACCCGGGCATCGGCGGCCTCGACGTCGACCGTGGAGATGTCCCACAGCGAGGTCAGTCCGCCGAACTGCCACTTGACCACCGTGCCGATGTCGGCCAGCACCGACGTGGACAGCGCCAGGTCAGGATCGTGGGACACCAGCGTCAACTGGGCGACGGTCTGCGTGGACGCGTCGAACCTGACCGAGTCGATCAGTTGCGCCACCGATGCGGTGAGGTCCTTACCGATCAGTGACAGGTCACCGGAGCCGAGGAACGGCATGGCCAGACCGGAGTCCGGCTGGCGGTTCTGCGGCTTGGGCAGCGGGTAGACCTTGTCGTCGCCACCCGCGCCGAGCTCGTAGTCGGGATTGGTGTTGTTCGTGCCGTTGGAGATGCCCGAGCCGAGCAACTGTGGGGACACCCAGCCGATATAGCCGGAGCGTTGCTGGGCCAGCGCGGTGCGCTTGACGATCCCCGAGTCCCAGTTGTTCACCGAGTTCCCGTTGCCGTCAGCGACGGCGATGTGGCCGTCGTCGGACGACCCGGCCGTCCACAGGCAGATCGCACCCCGAGGCGGCGGGTCGGTGCGGTTCGCCTTCCCGCGCAGCGCGTTCGCGACGTCGCGGGCCTGGTCGTAGGCGCCGCCCACATAGCGGGGGGTGCCGCCGATCGAACGGAACACGTCATTGACGTTGCCCAGGCAGCGGCGCTCCACCGACTGCCCGTTGATCGTCGACCTGTCGATGTGGCGTTCCATCGCCTGCGCCATCCGCTCGAACAACGCGTTCGGTGCAGGATGTTTCGCGGAGGCGAACGTCACCGCCATCGCTACACCTCCCGGGCGTTCTTCTTCGGTGTCAGATCAGGACGGACGGAATCGTGCAGTTGGCACCAGCGCACCTGCGGGGACCGCCGCGCCGGGCTGTTCGCCTCAAACCCGGGCAGACCCGCAGGCGGCGCCGGGGGTGCCACACCCTCCGGTGACATGTCCCCGAACGTGACGTCGACGCCGGGCGGGGTGTACGGGTCGTCTGCGGGCACCTGCTCGAGACGCGAGTCGTACTCGGTCCACTGCCCGGCGTTCGTGTCACACAACGACAACACCTTCAACTGCGCCTGCGTCGCCAACCGAGGCACGGCGAGCCGCGCCGACAACACGATCCCGGCCTCGATGTGGTACGACTGGCCGGACCAGCGCCCCACCTGCGCATCGTCGTCGTCGAGGAAGATCACCTGCGCCTGCACGTCCAGGTCGACGCTCGCCAGCGGCGTCACCGACACCGACCAACGCAGCACACCGCCCTGACCCTTCACGAAGATCGGCCGGATAAGCCGCGTCGTCACCGCATCCACCGCCGGGGTCTGCGCCGTGAACGTCGACAGCCCCGACACCGTCGAGTTGCGGGTGCAACCCGTCACCGTCGGCGTGGGTGCGGTCAGGTCCGGATAGTCGCTGGGGGGCCACAGGTCGTAGGTCACCGTGCCGCACCCTTCAGACGTCCGCGGATCCCGCCGCGCTTCGACTTCTTCGTCTTACGCTTGATCGGGCCGACCGCCACCACCATGTCCGAAGACCGCGTCAACTCCAGCGTGATCTCCGCGTCGGTCACCTTGCCGGTGACATCCCACATCGTTTCCCGCTTCGACAGCGCGGTGATCCGGTACATGCCGCGGAACTGCTGCGCCACATCCAGACGCACCGGGTTCGACGAGCGCGCCAACTTCTCCAGCGCGTCGATCGTGCCCTCGACGTGCCCCGACTGGCCGGGGTTCACCAGCCGGAACGGCAGCGACACCACCGGCAGGTTCTTCCCAGACGACAGCAGTAACGGCACCCGGCCAGGGCGCGGCACCTGCGTCCACGCCTGCGCCACGCTCGAGGTTTCGATCTCCTCCGGCATCCACGGCAGACGCACCACCGTGCCACCCAGCGGGTCGAACAGGCGCACATAGCCGCCTGACGGCTGCCTGGAACGATCCACAGTCGACGACGGCAGCCGGACGATCATCCCCGCTCCTTCGTCTGACGTGCCGCCTGCCGCAGCCCACGCGCCACAGCACCCTGAATGTCCATCTCGCCGGACGGGTTCACCACAGTGACGTCGGCGTGGAACGTGTTACCGCCGGCCATCTGCGGTGCCGGGCGCCGCGTCTGCGGGACCACATGCAGGTGCCGGTTCGCGCCGGATCCGTGCATCGCGGCATAGCCGCCGGAGCGGCGCACCACCTGCGCGTAGGCGCCGAGGCGCGGCCCGCGGATGTCCATCGCGCGGCCACGCAGGTGATCGGACTGCGCCGAACCGAGGTTGCTACCACGAACCCCTGACAAGATGCTGTGCCCGCCCAGCGCGCTGCTGTAGCCCGCGTGGGCAGCTGCCAGACCGGCAGCACCCAGCGACCCCGTACCCATCGCCACCGTGGTGTCACCACCGACCGGGGTGTTACGGGAACGCACCTGGACGTCGTACGTGGCGCCCTGATCCTTCAACGTCTGCAGCGAAGACTGCAACGCGTCGACGTCACCGGCGGCGCCCAAAGCCTTCTCGCCCAGTCGGTTCGCCTCGTCGGCCGCTCGGCCGATGTCGCTGGAGGCGTCGATAGCGTCCTGGCCGGCGGTGATCATCTGGTCGCCGAAGTCCGAAAGACCGGGGATGAGGATCCCCAGCACCTTGATCATGCCGCCGAGTTTCACGGCCAGCACACCGTAAGCGTAGGTGGCGCCCTGCGCGATGCGCATGATCGCCGACGCGAACTTCAGCGTGTACCCGGCCAGGGACAGCAGCCCCTTCTCGATGTCCTTGCGGTTGTTCATCATCCAGTCGAGGGCGTCCTGCACCATCGACCCAGAACCCTTGCCGTCGCCACGCAGCGCGGACGCAAGGTCGCGGATCGTTACCGCGAGGATCTCTAGACCGGAGTCACGCAGATCGGCCACAGCGGCCCGCACCCGGTTCATCGTGCGGCCCACACTGTCGGTGTTGCCCGCGTACGACTTCAGCGCGTCGGCGGAACCCTCGGTCGCCAACTTCAGCGTCGCGATGGCCTTCTTCTGCTTCTCGGTCTCGTCGGTGAACTTGCCGGCGGCCTCCATCGCCTTGACCTTGGCTTTGACGTCCTCCTCCATGATCACGATGCCGAGAGATTTCAACATCTCCCGCTCGCCGGTCATGGCGGCAGTCAGCGCGTAGGACACCTGCTCGGCGTCCATGCCGACGGTGTTCCACTCAGCCAGCGCCGGGATCAGATCACCCACCGACAGCGTCAGTTTCGTTGCCTGCTTCGTGGTGAACCCGAGCGGCTTCAGGATGTCACCGACACCGGCGGCCATAGCGGCGACGTCCTCGATGGACTTGCCCCACAGTTCGTTCGACTCGTCGGCCCAGCGACGCACCCGACCGGCGTACTTGCCGAACACGACGTCGGTGCGGCGCACCTTCTTCTCGTACAGTGCGGCCTGGTTCGCGGCCTGCCACGTCAACTCGGCAGCCTTCTTGATCGCCAGGCCCATGCCGACGGCAGCAGCAGCAGCGGCGGTCGCCGCGAGGGCGCCCTTCTTCATGGCCCCGCCGAACGCCATCATCGACGACTGGCCCTTGCCCATTTCCCGGTCCATGCCGGACATCTTGTCGCCGGCACGCTTCGCCGAGTAGCCCATCTGGTCGAGGTCTTCGTCCAGTTTGGACACCGCACCGGACAGCGTCTTCGACTTGCCGTACGCCTTGTCGAGTTGGGTCGTCAGGCGGCGGATGTCCCGCTCGGCCTCCGGGCCGGTCGCGCCGTCCAGATCCTTCAGTTGCGCCTCGAGCTTCGCGATCTGCTTGGTGGCGTTCTTGAGTTCCTTGGTGAGGTCGTCCTTGGCGGTAAGCCTGACTTGCATCTCGTCAGCGGCCATCCGACGCCTCCTTCTCCATCTGCCGAACCGCAGCCACCGCAGCGGCCAAACGGATCTCGTACACGTCGCGGTCGGCGTCCAGAACAGTCACCGGATCCATGCTGAATACACGGGCCACGAACGCGGCCTGCTCGATCTCAGGCCAACGCTCAGGTGGCCCTACGTAGGGTCCGACTCGTCGTCAGCAACGTCGACACTGGCCCCGATACCCGAAGCCCGCATCAACTCCTCGTACACCCGCACCACAGCGAAGTCGTCGTCGTACAGGGCGCGCACCGCACGCCAGGCGCCCGACACCCCGAGGGCTTCCTGCAACTCCGGGTACGCGAACGCTGCCCCGTCGCCGGGGGCCAGATCCCGACCGCGCAGCGACACCTGCGAGCAGAACCGCGCCAGCGACATGCACGCCAGGATGAGGGCGCCGGGCGGGGAGTTCTTCTTCTTCTCCTCCGCCTCGGCGGCCTTCATGATCTGCGCCGTCTCCTGTGCATCGTGGGGGATGCGGCACGTCAGCAGCAGATCGGGGCGGGATGCGGTGTCCCGCAACTTCACAGTCCGCACGTCAGCCGCGCGGCGCTCCTGCATCACCTGGCGCAGGAAGTCCAGCGCCGTCGGTGCTGCCGGCAGATCGTCAACCACGCCGAACTCGTCGGCCCTCTCGGTGGCACTCATCGGCTACTCAGCCCCCGCACGGCTCCAGGTCACCGTCAGGTAACCCATGTCGGAGGAGTTGGCGTCACCCTCAGGCCCCGAGAACGACAACACAGCACACCCGGTGTGGATGGACTGCGACCCGGGAACGGCATTGCCGTCCGCGTCGAGGTACTGCTCGGTGATCGTCGTACCCGCGAACGCGTTGCCCTTGTTCAGTTTGGCGAGCAGCGCCGCGTCGGTGTCAGCGTCGAACAGGCGCGTCACCGTGACGTCGCCGTACTCGAGCTGCGTGTGCACCACCTGCTTCGGTTCGCCCGCACCGGGACGCAACTTCACGTTCTCCCGCTCGGCTTCCTGACCGGCGATCGTTGCCCACGACCCCGGCATACTGCTCACAGTGACCTTGATCCGGTCCTGTGTGACAAATCGGCTCATTGTCTACCTTCCTCAGATGGCGCCGGCGGCGTCGGTTGCGGTGATCTCGATGGTGACGAACTCGGCGGTCGGCGCCAGGCGCACACCCACAGCCGCGGCGATCTCGCCGGCGGCCAGGCTTGCAGTGCTGTTCACACCCGACCCGACATCCACGACGTAGCCAGGGTCGTCGGCGCCCTCGAAGAAGGCACCCTTCATCCCGGACAGGAACCCGACCAGTTGCCCGCGGAACTCGCCGAGCGCCTGACCCTTGCCGTCGATCGTGCGACCCACGAACGAGTCGGCGATCTGCTGCGCGCCCACCGCAACGCGGTTGATCACGTCGCGGAACTGCGCGCCCTGCAGGTTGGTGACACCGTCAGGTGCATCGAGGGTCTTCCAGCCGTACAGGCGCAGGTTGCCGTTGGAAGTGCGGATCACCGACACGGCGGCGTTGTTCAGCGACGTCCACTCCGCAGCGGTGGTGTCCTCCTCGACGCCGGTGACCCACTGGGCCTTGCCGTAGATGTCGCGGATCGGCGACGCCTGCGGACCCTCAGCGGCGTGCGCACGGGCACGGGCACCGAGCGCCACCCCGGTCGGCTCGATCGTCAGGTCGCCGGAGTTCGTCGACACGGTGACGTGCGGCCATGCCAGCACAAGGTTCGCGCCGTCGGTGACAGCGGCGGCGGCAGCGATCGCGTTGGCCTGCGAGGTGCCCGAAGCCACGCTCAGGATGCCGAGCCGGTTGGTGTCCTCGCAGTGGGACTGCAGCGCCGCAGCGGTCGCGGACGACACCTTGCCCGGCCACACCACAGCACCGTCACCGAGATCGGCGTCGAGGTAGGCGAGGCTGGTCGCGATGACCACGTTGCTGTAGTCGTCGGTGCCGGACGCGAGCGCGGTCGCGGACACGTTCGACGCCGGCAGGCTGGTCACCGTCACGTCGACGTCAGGGTCGACGGCGGCAGCGGCCTGCAACTCGGCGGCGGTCGTGCCGGTGTAGGTGACCGTCGTGTCACCCTTCACCAGCGTGATCGTCTTGGAAGCGCTGGTGTAGGCGGCGGTCCAGCCGTTCGCGAACGCGCCCGGCTCCTTCGCCGTCGCGACGATCTTCGCCGAGTCCAGGCCGATGGTGGCGTTCACCGGCGACGGGCCGACAGCGCGCAGGATGTACGCCGAGCCGAGCCCTTCCTTGAACGCGCTGGCGACGACGTCGTACAGGTCGGTGCCGCCGGAACGCTCACCGAACACCGCACGGAAGTCGGCCAGGCCGAAGATGCGGGTCGGGACGTGCGCCGGACCGCGCTGCGTCTGGCCGACGATGAACGCCTGACCGGAGTCGACGACCACACCCGGGGGCGGGGAGGCGATCGCCTGAGTGGAAACGGTTACCCGTGCTGACATGGGACAGCCCTTCTATCGGGGGTTGGAGGGGGATGGTTGACTTACGGCTTTGCAGGCCACTCGGTGCCGCCGTCGTAGCCGTCTGCGGGATCGTCGTAGACGGACTCGGCGTCGTAGTGCTGGTTCGTGAACAGCGACCCGTCGGCGTCGGTCACACCCAACTCGACGATCGCCGCGTCGGCGGTGCCGTACTCGGCGAGGTCGGGGACCGTTTCGGTGTGCCGCACCGTCAGCGTCAACGTGCCGACGGCGACAGGCCGACCCTTCGCGTCGACGGCCACCGGGTCGGTCTGCTCGGAGAAGTCAGCGGTCAGCACGGCGCAGTCGTCGCCGGCCTTCGGGTTCGACAGCAGCAGATACCGCACCGCCGCCAGCAGCCGATCGCGGCCGACCGCCGCCTGGTCGAAATCCTTCGACTTCGGGGTGCGGACAGCCACCGTCACGCGGACGCCGTAGTCGCCGATGAACACACCCGAGCCGACGCCGGCGTCACGGGTGGTGGTGCTCATGCTCGTCGTCGACACCAGCACGCACGGCCACGGCTTGTCCTCGTCGACCGGGAGGATGTCTGTAGCGGCCACCAAGGCCGGTGCGGGCGGCCAACTGTCGACCGCGACCACATCCACCCAGTCGCCGATATTGGCGCTCAGATGCGCCACAAGGTCGGCCTTGACGGCTTCGTGCCCGGAGGTCATTGCGCCTGGATCTTTCCGCGCATGATCCAGTCGGTCATCTTGTCGAGGATCACCAGTTTCTCGGCACGCGACCAGTTCGGGACGACGTCACGCTTCGGCCTCGACCCGGTCTTCGTGGCGTGCATGACACCGATCCACTTCACGCGGTTGGCCTTCGGGATACCGAACGTCGCCGTGTCCCTGTCGGCCTTGATGGGCGTGTACTTCGTTGTCGCCGTGCGCAGCGCGCCGGTCGTCACCATCGGCGTACGCTTCTTCCAGATCCGCACCGTCTCTTCGCTCAACGGCGTCAGCCGCTCGTCGAAGACGATCTTCTGCCTCTTGTGCCACAGTGACGCCACCGGGCCGCCGTAGAACTTGCGGAGGTCGACGCGCTCCATGATCTCCTCGAGGCTGCGCGTCACGCCGTCAGCGCCGGTCACCGACGACTCAAGCATCGGAGACACCCAGCGTCTGGATCGGGCCACGCACGACCCGCGCCGACCGGGCACGCCGCAACTGGGCGCGCTCGTCGCCGGTCAGGATCCGCGGATCCACATAAGTGTGCGACGCCTCGCCGAACGACTCCACAGTGAACTCCGACGGGTTGCGGTAGATGCGCGCAGCGACCTTCGTCGCCACGAACACCACCGCCGCCTGCACCTCCTCCGACAAACCCGTCAACGACGGGCGCATCAGATGGTCGAGCACGACGGCGTTGGCGTCGTCGCAAGCCTGCTGCAGCGAGTCATCGTCGACCGTTTCCAGGTCGGTGACCGTCTGCGCCAGGTACTTGCCGACCCTCGCGGGGGTCGCCAGTTCGGCCAACGCCATCGTGCCCTCCAGGGGTGCTTACTGCTCGCCGTCCGCGTCGTCGGCGGACGGGGCCGCCTTCTTCGCGGCAGGCTTCTTCGGTTCATCCACGAGCACCATCTCGCCGGCGGCGATACGGAACTCGTAGTTCTCGCGTTGCTTCGGGCCAGAGGCGTCCAGATCCACGTCGTAGACGTTGCCGCTGGCGACGAACTTGTACTTCGCCATCAGATACGCGAAACCTTGAAGCAGCGGATCTTGCCGGTCGCGCCGGACGCCACGTCGATGTTGATGGTTCCGTCGTTCTGCAGGAACCGGGACGAGTCGAGAACGATCCGCTTGACGACCGGGGTGGAATCCCCAGCGCCGAACGCCTCAACGAGGTTGCCCGCGCCCTGCGCGTTCGCGGGCGGGTTGTCGCCGGCGAGCACGGTGACGTTCTTGCTCGACGCGGTGGTGTGGGTGATCTCGATCACGAGCTCGTTGACCGGGCAGGTCGGGGTGATGACGTGGCCGTTTGTCGGGTCCAGGTCGTTGCCCGTCGGCTGTGCGCCCCAGGTGTTGCCCGCAAGCGTGGTGATGGTGACTTCGGAACGTGCCATTGGATGCTCCTAACGCATCGTGTGGTGGACAGGTGGCAGGTACAGGGGTAGCGGCGACCCCGGCGCAGAGAGGTTGCACCGGGGCCGCCGCTAGTCGTCAGGTCTTCGACGCGGTCATCACGGCCGCGGCGTCGGGTCGGATGACCTTCGCGCCGTAGACGTGGAGCCCCTTCAGGGCGTCGGAGAACGAGTCGTCGGGGCGGTAAGCCTCGACCTTGACGATCTGCTCGGCGAACGCGATCGCACCCGGCACGCCGGCCTGCACCGCGTAGTCGTCGCCGGTGATCACGGGGACGTTGTTGCTCACCAGCACGTCGAAGCCGAACAGGCGACCGACGAGACCGTTGCGCAGCGTCTCCGAAGAACCACTGGCGTCCACCGGGGCGAGGATGTCGGACTGCACCAGCAGACCGTGGTACCACGGCGGGACGATGACGTAGCGACCGGCCTTCGGCACGTTCGCCTCGTCGAGCTTCACCATCAGATCGGCGATGCCGTCCACCGCGAGGGTGGCCGAAGTGATCGACACGGTGCTGATGGTGTTGGTGACATCGCCGTACAGGCCGGCGATGTACTGGTCGGCGGTGTCGGCCAGACCGTAGGCAGCCTCAGCGGCGGCCTCGTTCATCAGCGCGCCACCGTCAGCGACCTGGCGGTAGTCGACGTCGTCGACCTCGAAGGCGAAGTACTTCACCTGGTTGATCAGCAGCGAGCGCTGCGCGTCGGTCAGCTGCTCGGGGGTGACGGTCGTGCTGCCCTTGGTGTAGGTGCCGATCGTCGGACGGCTGATCGAGGTGATGCGAACCGTGTCGCCGGAGTCGCGGATGTCACCCTCGTACTCACGGGTGCAGACGCCACCGTACACGGTCGCCTTCTTCAGACTGGAGAGCAGACGTGCGCTCCAGATTTCCGGCTGGAAGTATTGAACGGCCATGACGGCTGTCCTCCTTTATGGTTAGAGACGGCCCGCTTTCAGGTCGTCGAAGAGTCCGGCCTCATCCGCCTTGACGATCTGATCGTTCGTCATGCGCGACATGTCGGCACGGGTTAACTGCTTGGGTTTGGTCGGAGATGCGTCCGCGCTGCGGCCGTACTCCGGGGCGGCCTGCTGACCGCGGAACGCCAAGAGGCGCTCGGCAGAAGCGACGAGTTCGTCCTCGCTGGTGCCGGACAGCAGTTCGGCAGGCACGCCCTTGTCTGCGGCCACCTGGGCCTTGAGCATCTGAGACTGCAGGCGCTCGTTCTCCTGACGGAGTTTGTCGAGCTGCTCTGCCTGCTTCTGCGCCTCGGTCTTGTTCGATTCCTCGATCTCGGCCAGACGCTTGGCGGCTTCGGCGTTGGCCTTGGCCTCCGTGCGGTACTTGGCCGCCTCGGCGCGGATCTTCGCGACGTAGTCGGCGTCGAACGTCTGCTGCTTGCTCGGCTCGGCGGCCTGCGCCGGGGCGGGCGTCGGAGCAGGCTCGAGCGGCTGCTCCGCGGGTTGTGACTGTTCGTTCGTCGGTGTTGCGTCGGACATGGTGCGATGACCTCCAGGGTCGGTGAACAACGCCCTCCAGGGGCGCCAAACCCGCCGTGTGGCGGGTGGTCTTAGGTGGCCGGGCCTTAGCGGCCGGATTCGTCTGTCTCGGTACGGATTTGGCGCTGCTTAGGCGGCTGCACGA
>CALFYG010000174.1 GCA_937952095.1 uncultured Micrococcales bacterium
TAGCGGCCATGCCGTGTACGCCGGGATCCTGTCCGTGGATCTGCTGCTGCACACCCGCACGCTGAAAGAGAAGCGATCCGTGGTGCGACCATTGGTCAGCCACTTGCGGCGCGAGTACGCGGTTGCGGCGGCGGAGTCTGGGAATCTCGATCTCACCGGTCGCACCCAGCTCGGGGTGGCCGTGGTGGCCCCGGACATGGCCCACTGCCGAGATGTGCTGGACCGGTGCGAGCGGTGGCTGGCCACCGAACCACATGTGCAGTTCGTCGGTGCCGAACGCAGATACGTGAGTGACGAGGAGATGGAATGAACGAGCAACGGGCCCGTCGGCTGGCCGACCGTATCCAGGTCATCGTGGCCGAGATGCTGGAGCGCCGGATCAAGGATCCGCGCCTCGGTTTCGTGACGGTCACCGACGTCCGCGTGACCGGCGACCTGCGGGAGGCCACGGTCTTCTACACGGTGATGGGTGACCAGGCCGAGCAGGAGGCCACTGCGCAGGCACTCGCGTCGGCCACCGGCCTGATCCGTAGCGAGGTCGGCAAGCAGACGGGCATCAAGTTCACCCCCACGATCGCCTTCGTCGCCGATGCCGTGCCGGAGAACGCGGCGCACATCGAGGATCTGCTGCGGCAGGCACGGGAGCGCGACCAGGAGGTGGCGGGGATCGCCGCGGACGCCGACTTCGCCGGCGACCCCGACCCGTACAAGCACCCCGACGACGAGGACGAATAGGCCACAGCCCCGCGGTGGCGGCAGCGGCTGTGGGCAGAACGTCACGAGTTTGGAGAACGCTCACCAGGTTGGTGAGGACAGGCGAGCATTGTCCGACGCCGTCGGCGGTTTCGGCTCACCTCGGCGGTTTCGGCGCGGGCGGGAGTGCGGTCCCACGTGTGACAGCCCGGTCAAGGTTCGGGCAAGTTGGGCTTTCCGGGACGTGGTGACCAGGTGCACGCACCCTAGAATCGCTAGATGGACGTGAGCCTGACCGACATCGCCAGTCGGCTGCGCGCGGCGGACAGTGCGTTGCTCGTGGCTCACGTCAACCCCGATGCCGATGCGCTGGGCTCATCGCTGGCCGTGGCCGTCGCCCTTGAGGCCCTCGGTGTCGATGCGCAGGTCAGCTTCCCCGACGATCCCTTCGAGGTGCCGCTGGCGTTGCGGTTCCTGCCCCGCCAGGACCTCATCGTGGCCCCCGAGCAGGCGATTCCGGCGGACCTCGTGATGAGCATGGATGCCTCATCCGGCGATCGGATCGGGCGTCTGCTCGCGGTGGGGGAGAGTGCCCCGGCCTTCATCGCGGTGGACCACCACGCGAGTTTCGTGCCGTTCGCCCCTATGGTCCACGCTGATGCCACTCGCCCGGCGACAGGACTGCTGGCCCTCGAGATCATCGACGCCCTCGGCGTGGACCTCACGCCCGACATGGCGCTGTGCCTGTATGCGGCGATCAGTTCCGACACCGGTTCCTTCCGCTTCGCGTCGACCACACCGGAGTCGATGCGCGCTGCCGCCCGGCTCATGGAGACCGGGATCGACTTCGCGGGGGCGGCCAAGGCGATGTTCGACACGAAGTCCCGCGACTTCCTGCGCCTGCAGGCCGAGGTCATGGGCGACCTTGAGGTCCTCACCGCCGGCGGAGTGGCCGTGGCCGTGATCAGAGTTTCCCGCCAGGACCGCGACCGGCACGGCATCGCGTTCACGCAGGTCGAATCCCTCATCGATGCGGTCCGGACCGTCGAAGGGGTGGAGGTCGCCGTCGTTCTCAAGCAGGACGATCACGGCCTGTGGCGTGTGTCGAGCCGCTCGTTGGGTGCGGTTGACGTCGGCCGGGCGTGCACCTCACAGGGAGGCGGCGGCCACGTGATGGCCGCAGGATTCACCGGAACGACCGACGCGCAGCAGACCCTGCAGGGCTTCCTCGACGCGCTGGAGCTGGATTGAGCCGCTCATGATCTCCGGCTTCGCGCTCATCGACAAGCCGGCCGGCTGGACCAGTCATGACGTGGTGGGTCGCTTGCGGCGGCTCTACGGCCAGCGCCGGGTCGGTCACGCTGGCACGCTCGATCCCATGGCGACCGGGGTGCTGGTGGTCGGGCTCGGGCACGCGACCCGCCTGCTGCGCTTCGTGCAGGGCCAGCCGAAGACGTACGAGGCCACGATCTGTCTCGGAGCGGGCACTGTCACCGACGACGCCGAGGGTGAGGTCACCAGCACACCCGGATGGGAGCTGGACGAGGTGGCACTCGCGGCGGCGATGAAGGCGCTGACCGGTGAGATCCATCAGGTGCCCAGTGCCGTGTCCGCGATCAAGGTGGACGGGGTGCGGTCGTACGCGCGCGTGCGCAGCGGACTGGACGTCGAGCTCGCGGCGCGGCCCGTGACGATCGAGCGGTTCGATCTCCTCTGTGCGCCGAGATCGGCTCCGCCGGTGGTGGATCTCGATGTCGTCGTCGAGTGCAGTTCGGGCACCTACATCCGTGCACTCGCACGTGATCTCGGTGCCCGGCTTCAGACCGCCGGTCATCTCACTGCCCTGCGCCGCACCGCGATCGGGACGATCGGCATCGAGCAGTGCGCCGAGCTGGGGCAGGACCCGCCGCCGGTGGTGTCCGCGGAGAAGGTGATCGGCGACGTCATGCCGACACTGCAGCCGGATGCCGATGGAATCGACGCGTTGCGCAACGGCCGGCGCCTCAGCCTGGACGTCCCGGATAGCACCTACCTGGTGGTCGATTCCGGGGGCTCGTGGGTCTCGGTGGTCAGCGTGCGCGACGGCGCGAGCCACATCGAGGTCAACGCCCCCTCCTGAGCATCGGACCGGTTCTGGCAAGGTAGTCGCGTGGACAGGCCTTCGGTGGTGACCATCGGTGTGTTCGACGGTGTGCACGTCGGGCATCAGGCGCTGATCCGGCACAACCTGCAGATCGCGCAGCGATTCGACCTGGAATCGGTGGTCGTGACGTTCGAGCCGAACCCCCTCGAGGTCCTGCGGCCGGACGACGCCCCTACCCGGCTGTGTGAACTGTCCCGACGTGTGGAGTTGATCGCCGGTCTGGGCGTGGAACTCGTCGAGGTTGTCGAGTTCGACGCCGATCTCGCGTCGCAGACCGCGCAGGAGTTCGCGCAGGCCGTGCTGCTGGACCGCCTGGATGCCCGCCACGTGGTGATCGGCCACGGCTTCCGGTTCGGCAACCGCGCGCGAGGTACCGCGGAGACGCTGCGTGAGGCGGGTCTGGCGGTCGACGAGTACTCCCTGCTGGGCGATGTGGAACCGGTGTCATCCACTCGGATCCGCGCGGCCGTCGCCGCTGGCGACGTCGTGGAGGCGGCCGCGATGCTGGGTCGGCCGCACGAGATCGCCGGCGTGGTGGTGATCGGTGAGCAGCGCGGGCGCGAGCTCGGCTTCCCCACCGCCAACCTCGAGCACCACCGCCGCGCCGCCGTACCGGCGGACGGGGTGTACGCGGGAGCGGCGGTGCTGGACGGCGTGCGGCATCCGGCGGCGATCAGTGTCGGCACCAACCCGACCTTCGACGGAGCAGAACGCACGGTGGAGGCGTATCTGCTAGACGTCGACTCCGACCTCTACGGCCGGCGCATGCGCCTGGAGTTCGTCGAGCGACTGCGGGACACCCTGGCTTTCGACGGTGTCGACGCGTTGGTGGCCCAGATGCATGAGGACGTGGCCGTGACCCGGCGGATCATGGGCTGATCTTCTGCTGAGCCACCGGTGCTGATGCGCGAATAGGCTGGATCCGGAGGCGATCATGCTTGGAACCCGAGAACCCGTGGTCCTGATCCTGGACCCTGACGCCGTCTACGGGGCGGACCTCATCGACTACTACTTCGTCGAGCACGGGCTGCGATCCGTCCTCGGATTCACGGAGAAGAACGCGCGCAGGATGGCGTTCGCCGACGTGCCGCAGGCACACAGCCGCGCGGTCGCAGCACGGATGGACCTGTCACTGGACCCTGCCACCGACGCCGGGCGACTCAATGGGTTCGACGTGCGGGCTGTGCCGGCGTATCAGGAGCCGTTCGTGATCTACGCGGCCCACCTGCTTGAACTGCTCGGCGTGGCGTGGAACCCGCCGGAGGTGGTCGCGCGGTTCCGGGACAAGTTCGCGCTCAAGGAGTACGTACGCAGTCACGACCCATCGGTTCGGATGAACGCCAGTTGTCGGGTGGGAAGCGTCGGGGAGGTCCTCGAACAGGCGCAATCCGAGCAGTACCGCCGATTCGTCCTCAAACCCGCCGACGGGATGGGCAACGCCGACATTCTGCTGTGTCCGGAAGGCCCGGACGAGGTCACGCTGGAACGGCACTTCCAGCGCTGCGTGCCAGCGGGCCGAACGTGTGTGATGGAGGAGTTCCTCGACGGCGAGGAGTACTACGTCGACGGGCAGGTGGACGGGGACGGTGTGGTCACGCCGATCGCAATCCAGCTCTATCGGCGTGGAACGGTCGGGGATCGCTCGAACATAGCCCTCGGACACCGCACGATCCGGCCGGACGAGGAACATTTCGATGCGCTCTTCGACTATGCCCGCGGGGTCATCGGTGCCACCGGCCTCGTGCGCTCGCCCTTCCACATGGAGATCAAGGTCGACGATCGAGGTCCGTGCATGATCGAGTGCGGAGCGCGGCTCGTGGGCTGGGCGGCGGGCCTGGAGGACTCGGCGGCCCACGGGCGGCAACTGGACGTGGTCCGGGTCGCTGGTCACTACTGGTTGCGGTCCGACCACATCGACATCCCGCTGGACTTCACCCACTACCTCTCCCGCCATGGCGTGCACGTGATCGGCAACACGCTGGAATCAGGTGTGGCGGCCGCGGTGCACGGCGTGGGGCGGATGGAGGCCGATCCCGCCTTCTACCGCTGGGTGCGCAAGCCGCGGGTGGGCCGATCGGTGGAGCCCACCATCTCGACCGAGACGATCCTGTGGGGCGTCCATCTGGTCAGCGCGGACAAGAGCGAACTCGATGCTGCGGCGCAGTGGGCGCTGCGCAACATCGTGGTCGACGTCGTGCCTGCGAACAGCCCGAAGGGAAGGTTCGCCAAGCTGTTGAACCTCGCCCATCACGCTCGAAGGGCCGCACGCTCCAGCACCCGCGGACTGCTCATGTACCGGTGAGCTCAACCAGGAAGTGTGCGCGACGAGAAGAAGTCCCACATGACCTCGTCGGCGCCCACTGCGGACCAGGACTGCCCGGGCTCCAGAAGTGGTGCGTCGGGAATGGCCCGGAATGGCCACTGGTGACCGCCGTCAAGGATCGTGTAGAAGTCCACGGCTGCGCGCTTGCGGCACCGGCTCCATGAGCGGAGAAGCACGTCGTTCCCGATCCGCGTGCGGTCCGGCCCTCTTCGGCATGCGTTGTGCCCGGCCCACTTGCGCATGACGGTGCGCGCGCCGAGTGTCTGTCTACCGGTGGAGAGCCTGTATCCGGCGGAGTAACTCACCGTGTCATCGGCGTCACCGTGCAGGTACACGATCGGGGCCGGTTGCGCGGCGCGGCATCTGGGCCTGAAGTCGGGGAACGCCACCCCGCCGAAGGCGGCGTAGGCTCGCGGGCCGGGTGCGCAGGCGACGTTGAACACCATCGCCGAGCCCCGCGAGAACCCTGCGAGATAGACACGGTCGGTGTCCGCGCAGGCGAGGTTACGGGCAAGGTCGTTCAGGTAGCCGGCGGAGGTGTTGGTCAGCGTCCACAGTCCGCTCGGTTGCGTCGGGTAGACCGTGATGAATCCCTCCCGTTCTCCTGTGCCGTCCATCTTCGTCTGATCGGCCACGTAGTCGCCGCTGTCGTCCGCGCCGTGCAGGACCACGACGGCCGGCGGTCTGGCTCCAGCGGCTTCCGGGATGTGCGTGCGAACGGGGCGACCCTCGAAGGTGCCCCTATGGGTCCCGGGGGCGCAATCCCGCAGCACGCTCGTCGTCGTCGCTGCGGACGCCGTCGCCGCTGAGGCGGACGCCGGATCCTCGGGCGCCGACGAGGCCGCACAGGAGGCGACGAGCAACCCCGCCGCCAGCGTGGCGATGGACTTCATGTCCCCAGTGTGACGGCAGGTCGTCGGATCAGGACAGGTCGATCTGCGCTTTGCCCGTCAGCAGGGGCAGGAACCGGTGGAGACGGTGTGGGAGCGTCTCTGCGAGCCACATGGCCTCTTGGGGCCTGAAGAAGCCCATGACACGGCCGTAGGCGAGGCATCCCACGAGGCCGACAGCGATGCCCGCCAACAGCCCCCACACTCCCGACAGGGCCGTCGTGGCCCACCAGGCGGCCAAGGCCACGACGGACATGGCTAGGAAGGTGATCACTGTGTGTGACCATGCGAGGTACACGGTTCGGCGTCGGCGACGTGTGGCCAGGAGCAGGAGAAGCGCGCCGGCGCCCTGGCCACCGAGGTTCGCCCAAGCCGCTCCCAGTGCATCGAAGCGCGGGATCAGGGCGAAGCTGAGCGCAAGGTCGATCACGGCGGCGATGGTCGCTGTGATCAGTGGCGTGCGTAGCGCCGCGATGCCGTACCAGTAGGTCTCGCACACCGCCGCCGCCGGCAGGACCAGTACGAGGGGGGACATCCATGCCAGCAACTGTCCGGCTTCGACGTATTCGGAGCCGTACAGCACCACGATCAGCGAGGGGCCCAGAGCGGCCAGGCCGAGGGCCAGCGGGATCGAGGCGGCGACCGTGACCCTGACTGCCGAACCGAGATGCTCGGCCACCTGCTCGCTCTGCCCTGCCCCTTCCCGAGCGGCCATGGCTGGCATCCCGGCAGTGATGATCGAACTGGGAACCAGCACGGCGGCCGTGACCACCATGAACGGGATCGAGTACATGGCGATCTGATCTGGAGTGGAGTAGGCCGCGAGGAACAGGAACTCCACCCGCTGTGCGACGACCTGCAGAAGCACCGCCCGGAGCAGGAACAGGCTCCACAATCGCATCAGTTCTTTCGGGAAGAAGCGCTCCCGAGCGGCCTCCGCGGGGACCAAACGCCTGATCAGCGATACCAGCACGACCGCGGAGATCAGGTTGGCGGCGAAGACGGCGTTCAGGCCCGCGCCGAGCAGTACGGCGATCGCGGCCACGAGTTGACCGAGCAGTTGAGTCCACAGCCGTCTGCTGGCCACCGACGTCCACGTGCCCGAGTGTGCGATCACCCGCGTGGCATAACCCCACCCCACGGCATTGATGAAGCCCGTGATCCCGGCCAGGATCCATGCCCACGTGTAGTCGGTCGTCAGGCCGACCCCGATGAGGATGGCCGCGGACAGCAGGCCGTTGACGACCTGCCCGATCATTCCCCACCACGCGTACGTACTGGCGGTGGCCGCCTGTCGCGAGCCCACCGACACCGACATCACCTGCAAGGTCGCGGTCTGCAAAGACATGACCAGGACGCCGGCGAGCAGCGCCTCGGAATACGAGATCAGGCTCTGTTCGCCCAGCAGATCCGGGCCGAGGACCCGGCCGAGCACGATCGACAGCGCCGTGGTGCCCAGCAGGGGCAACACCATCTGCGCGGCGTTCCACAGATCGGAAGAGCACACGTCTGAACTCCAGTCACTTAGG
>CALFYG010000175.1 GCA_937952095.1 uncultured Micrococcales bacterium
GGTTGGTGTTCGCCTTCGGCTGCCTGGATGAGAAGCAGCCGGCCTGGCTGGATGCCCACCGGCGGGCGTTCGAGTACGTCGGTGGTGTCCCGCTGGTGGTCGTCCCGGATAACGCATCGACGGCGTCGAACCAGATCAGCAAGGCCGAGCGTGCCCGCGACGTCAACGTCGCCTACGCCGAGTTCCTCGAGTACTACCAGACCGCTGCGGTCCCTACCCGGTCCTATAAGCCGCGCGACAAGGGCAACGTGGAAGCCGGGGTGAAGGTCGTCACGAACTGGGTGATCCACTACCTGGCCGGCCGGACGTTCGCGTCGCTGGACGAGCTGAACGACGCCATCGCCGAGCAGGTCGAGGTCATCAACCAGAAGACCCCGTTCCGGGGTGAGGCGCGCAGCCGCTGGGACTGGTTCGAGCAGCGTGAACGCCACGAGCTGCTCGAACTGCCGGAGCAGCGCTGGGAGCCGGTGGCGTGGCGCACGGCGAAGGTGCACCGGGACTGGCACATCCAGATCGACACCGTCAAGTACTCCGTGCCATTCCGGTTCGCCGGGCTATCTGTCGACGTGCGCCTCATCGGCGACACCCTCGATGTGATCGCCGACGGCGAGATCATCGCCACGCATCAGCGAGGCCAGCGCAGCAACGGGTACGTCACCGATCCCGAGCATCAGCCCGCGCATCTGCAAGACAGCATGAACCTATGGACTCGCGGCTACTTCCTGCGGCAGGCCGGCAAGGTCGGCCCGGCAACGGTCACCGCGCTGGAACAGCTGCTCGATGAGCAGAAGATCGAGGCGCAGGGCTTCCGGTCCTGCATGAACATCCTCGACCTCGGCAAGCGCGGAAACCGGGCCCTGCTGGAACAGGCCTGCCGCCAACTCACCGACACCGACGCCGACCGGCGGATCACCTACACCGCGGTCAAGAACCACATCACCGCGCTTCGCGCGCAGCAGGACCAGCGGCCCGCAACCGACCCCGCGGGCGGACGCCCCGAGCCGGGGTCGCCACCGCAGCGCAGTGCTGCGCGCGACACCAGCCGCGCCTACCTGGCCGGGGCCTCCGCGTTCAGCCTCGACGCGCTCACCGGGCCGGGAACGCAGGCCGATCATGCTTGATCAGCACCTCACCGGCGATGACATGCCCCTGTTCACCAGGCTGCGGATGACCGCGTTCGGAGAAGCCGTCATCGACATCGCCAACGACCCGACATGCGACCAGTGGACGTTCTCCCAGAAGATCCGGCACGCCCTGGAACGTGAGACTGCTGCCCGCGGCGAACGGCGTCTGCTCAAACTGCTGAAGGCCTCACGAACCCCGAACCCCGCCGCCTGCGTCGAGGACATCCACTACCTGTCAGGAAGGAGCATCAACAGAGACGTCGTCGCCCGGCTCGCCTCCTGCCAGTGGATCGACCGGGCCACCAACCTGGTGATCCTGGGCACCTCCAGCGTCGGGAAGTCCTACCTGGCACAAGCGCTCGTGAACGCCGCCTGCCGCCGCGACTACACCGCCCGCTACTACCGCCTCGACGACCTCGCCAACCGGCTCGCCGTCTTCCAGCAGGCGGACGCGCAACGGCTGCGCTTCCTCGATGACCTCAACGCCTGCGATTTGCTCGTGCTCGACGACTTCCTCACCACCCCGATCACCAGCGACACCGCAGCCCAACTGCTCAACATCCTCGCCGCCCGAGAGGGACACGGTTCCACCGCTGTCACCTCGCAGTTCGACCCCGAGGACTGGTACAAGTCACTGCACGACGCCGTGATCGCGGAGTCCATCCTGAACCGGATCGTCTCCAACGCCGAGATCGTGCAACTCGACGGGCCCAACATGCGCCGCCACACATCGGCCACCGCGTCTGCCACACAGAACTGACAGACGTAGCAGGGGTGGGGACACCGCTACCCGGTGTCCCCACCCCTGCTACCAGATCAACCCACCCCCGCTACCGAAAGGCTCCGCTTAACATTAAGTGGCGAGCGCAAAACGAGTCGCTGCAGGGCGACAGGGTCCGCGCATCCATTCCAAGGGGTCGCTTACTCATCACGGCGTTGTTGAGCCATTTCGGGTTCTGCGGGGCGAATGATTCTGAGGGGCCGTCTCGAATGCCTTTTGGCGCGCAGAAGGAGGAACGGTGCCGCTACCCACGGTTCTCGCAAGATGAGGCGCAACCGCACCAAGCAGAACGAGCCCATAGCACTGCCACCCCCCGGCCGAGTTCAGAAGCGCCGTAACCAGGAACGGCAGGAAGATGGGGAAGTCAGCCTGCCGGTACCGCGAGAGGACTCCCACACACAGAAGCGAGACGAGTCCCCAGGCAACTAAATAGCCCCAAGCCAAGGCGAAATGCGGAACCAGCGCATTCGGCTGCATATTGAAAGCGTCGGCAAGAACGCCATCGTTCCCGAATCCGATTCCTGTCCGACTCACGCCTTGCGACTCAAGGAACTCGCGAACGAGTCGCGCACTCGCCTGCCGTCCGCTGTCCTGCCAGCCAACCGACTCGCCCGTGAACTGCAGATATGAGCTGACGAGTCGGTTAAGCGGAATAAGGAGCGGAGTCTCAGTCAAACGGGGATCGGACCATGTAAGCGTCGACATCGCCGCATTTCGTAGGGCACCCGCCAAGAGCGTACTGAAGCTCACCGCGGTAAGGCCGACCGCGACAAGGCCCCACAAACCCGTTCGATCGGCAATCATCCACAAGGAGATACTCAGAGCCAACACCAGGAGCACCATGGGGGACAGAGAACCGAGGCCCACCAACACGAACACCACGAGCCATGAAATCCGTCGCCGATTCCAAGAAAGCAGGACGCCCGCAGAGACAAGAGGTGCCAGAGCGGCGGGTTCCGGCATCAGAGACTGCGCCCTGAAGAGCCCATTCCAGAGGTTCGACAGGAAGGGCGTGCCACTCAGGTACGAGATGCCGAGGCCCAACAGGCCGACCACGGCGAGGAACCTGGAGCAGTCCCAGAAGGCCAGCGAGAAGGCGTCAATTCTGTACGCCGAGGCCGCGAAGGCGAGCAGAATGAGGACCCAGATGATTGGTACCCAGTATGCGGGGGCGCTCCACGTACTAACGGGGCGCATGTGGTCCCAGAGGACAAGCCCCCCAGTCGCCAGGAGGGCCACAACCACTCGAACGTTGGTCGCCTGCCGAGGTTCTGGTTCTCGCCTGTGCAGGGCCAGCACCAGAGCAGCCACGGCCCCGCAGATGATCAAGAAGGGCAGCTCGACCTCTCGATCGGCTAGCACGACGGTGCTCATCATTGAGCCCACCACAATGACAAGTGAAACTGCGTAATGGACCCCCCTCCGATCAGTTCTCACAGCATTCCCCATGCGGCCGTAGCTGATTCGCTCGGCAACCGGGGGAGCGCCGCCACCCGGACGCGGCGTGGACCTCATCATGGGCTACGCCTCCATTCGGTCGCGGTCAGCCTCAACCGTTGTGAGTGTCGCATGCGCACCCTGATCCGGCCATTCGCCTCGAGTGCTCGGCGAAGCGAACTCTTGGCTGTTTGGCCAAAGGCCATTGCACTCCCTCACCCCGCTCTCCAAGCCGTACGCGACCAGCTGAGAATGCCCACCTGACCGACAATCGCCCCTCCTACGACGAGGCAGTACACTAGCGCGGAACGAGTCGGTTCGCCGTGCACCGAGCCAATCCCCAATATGAGTGCTCCAACCGCCAAAGCGCGCAATAGGCTGGGCCACCGATAGCCGGCACGAACAAGCACCACACGGCCCAGAAGGAAGTCCACGGAGGCCAACAGGCCGGCGATGGCGAGGACCTGAACAACGGGGACGCTTGGTCCGAAGCTACCGCCCAGAACAAGTGGCACAATCAGCGGCGCCACGATCAGAACCGCGATGACCGCTGCGACGGTAGGCAGAAACGCCCGAGCCACGGCACGAGGCGAGGTCAGGCTCCCGCGGGCCGCGTACCACCTCAACCCCACCGCTGAGCCGACCGCCACGACCACGCCTCGCGCCCCGACTCCGACCCCGTATAGACCCACGTCGGTACTGTCACCGAAGATGGACACCGCAACCGTGTCCACGTTTAGCAGCAGCCAGGTTAGGAGCGTCAGAGGCGCACCACGGCGGGCGAGAGCGATCCACTTTCGCAGAAGCCCGGGTGACACGCCAGCTGGTTCCCAAGCAAGTGCCGCAGCGGCGATAGCGCCAACACAGAGGCCAGTACCTAGGAGCAGGAAGAGCCCCTCTGCCTGCGCTTGGAGGACCACAAGCCCGCCCACAACACACGCGAGCCCAAGAATGGGCGCTAGAGCACGAGAGGCGTTGAAGCGCCAACCGTGGTGACCGTTCGCCTGCTGGACGTGCGAGTGCAGGGCGACGATCGGCCCTGACATCGCCACCAGCATGCCTCCTGCCACGACCATTGGATCCGGATCGATCCACACCATGGCCACGAAGGCCAGTGTCCCGGCGAGAGCCAGGGCCACCCCAAGAACCGGCCGAAGAGTCCAGAGCGATACACGGGTGCGCACCGATGCCGCCGCGACGACGACAAAGGCCTCGGTGCCCAGCATGGACAGTGTCCCGATCAACGCAGACCAACTGCTCCATGTGAGATAGCGCCCTCGGTCCGTGACGCCTAGGTATCTCGCAGTGACGACTAGGCCAAAGACGCTTATGGCCATGAGTATCATGTTCGTCACTACCACGGAGTTGACGGTGGCCCCCGATGCCCGTGTGATCCCCTGCCGGATTGCGCTCATATGGGGCTCTCGACAGTTCCGGAGATGACAGGCCGCGACCGGACCGGCAATATTTCGTAAGCGATCCGCTGCGTGTCCGGCGGAGAGGTTCCGACCGTTCGTTGGCGGCCGAACGATCGTGACCGGCATGCGCGAGTCACGTCGTCACCGAGTGACGCTGCCATACAGTGCGGCGAAACGCTCAAAGGCGACGGATGATGCGTACCCCTCCCGACAGGTTCGGCGGGCTTCCGCAGACATCGCACCCCCTACGCCCCCTGCCAGTATCCCAGCGAGGCCCTTCGCCAAGCCATCAGCGGCAGACACTCCGATCTCAACACTCTGGCCATTCTGCCCATCGCGCACGTACTCCCCGGTGCCCACGGTTCGGGTCGCCACCACCGGCAGGCCGCACGCCATGGCCTCTAGCCCCGCCAATCCAAGGCCCTCTTCAAGGGATGACTGGACGAACACGGAACCCCCAGCCAGCAAGCCTGGAACGTGGGCGCGAGGGATGTCCTCGTGGACTCTAATCCTCCCACGCACCGGGCTAGCATGAAGGCAGCGACGGAGTTGCGGCGACAAGGGCCCCTTGCCTGCAAGAATGAGTTCGTTCTCCAGCCCGGTCAGTTCGACAAACCGCTCGTACGCTGTGACCGCGGTTGGCCAGTCCTTGCGCGAGTCGCCCAACCGTCCGAAGGCGATGATCGGCCGGCTGGGATCCCAGTCGCCAACCGGATGAAACGTGTCCACGTCGATCCCAGGCGGCGCGAAGGTCACGTTCGCTTGTCCGTGCTCCCGGACCCAATTCTCCATCCAGCGGTTCTCGACCTGCACGTGGTCGACGCCGCGGAGTGCCTGCACCTCTAGACCGTGAAGCGAGCGCATACTCAGAGACTTGACTACCCGCTCGGGCAGTGGCAACTCCGGCAGGTGGGCGCGCCGCTCGGCAAGAAGTGTAGTAGCGACCTGCAGCATCTTCGCCGGTCTTGCTCGGCTGACGGCCAGCGCCAGTGCAGGACCGCCTGCGACCACCTGAATCACGTCGTAGGTGTTGAGCGCGACTGTCAGTGCATGGCGGGGACGGTAACGCTGAGACTCGAGTTCGACCCAGTTGGCCCCCCAGTGGAACAACTCCGGGTCCGTGGGATCCGCCTCCAGAACTACATGAGTCCGCCATGTCGCAGGGGACAGGACGCGTCGACTGCGCACGTCCCGACTGCTAGCGGCCAGGTCGTGTACATGCACTTCGCACCCACGCTCCGTCAGTTCGTCCCGCAGCCATTGTGCGATAGTGGGCACCCCCCCACCGGCAAGATAACCCTGCGTGACGATTGCAATCCTCACCCGAACGCCTCTCGAACGTCACTGCCTGGCCCGTCGCCATACGAGTCAAGCCTCGAGGCCCAAGAAGACCAGACGAGTCCCTTCCACTCCCCCAGTTCAGATCGGCGCGGGGCCTCACGGACATGGGTTAGAGCACGTGTGCCCGCACGAGGGTCGGATCCGACATGCAGCGCTCGAAGCCATCGTCCCATGGGTAGCTCAAAGCCGGTCTTGGGTCGTACGGCGATCCTGGCTAGGAGTGCATCCCCGGTGGCTTGAACAAAGCCCCCTTTGCCAGCGGAACGATCCTGAACCTGGAGCGCTGCTGCGATCACCCCGACGTCGACAAACGGGAGTCTCGCCTCCAGCCCCGCGGCCATGGAGAAAACATCAGCATCCGCCAGGAGCATCGGCCCGAGATAGTACTTCCATTCGGCCGCTGTGAAGAGGCCAACGCCGAGGTCAGGCGCCAGGTCTTCGAAGCGGGGTCCGGCGAAGCCGACTTCCAGATCCGCGTAATCCGGGTGCTGTGCACGGTATGCTGCCACTCGCTTCTGGGGATCAGCGCTGAGGACCCCCCGCGCCACCCCGTGCAGTCCCGCCAGCAGTTTCTCGTTAGCCCTTGGCCCGAGTTGCCTGAGCCCAAAGGGACCGATGCCACGACCACTTGACACGAATCGCAGGCCTGCTCTGGCCGACGAGCGGGCGCTCCTACTTGCCTTGTCGCCAAGCACCCACCGCGATCGGTGGTGTCCATATCCGGCCAGGACCTCGTCTCCCCCGGTCCCGGCCAGGGCGACCTTGATGCCAGCTGCACGAATCGCATTCGATACAAGCAGGACGTTGAGCCCGTCGCAAGTTGGCCTATCGACGTGGGTCAAGTAGTCGTCCACGAGGGACTCCACGTCCGGATCCGCACCCAGAACATGGTGCGAGTGTCCGTAAGCCTCAGCTATCCGTGCGGCGCCGGCGCCTTCGCCTGGCGACCCCAAGAAGTCAAGTGTGAAACAGTCCAGTTTCCGGCCAGCCTCGGCAGCCGCCCAGGCAACCGCCGCGGAGTCCACACCCTCGGACAGCATAAGGCCCAGCGGCACGTCAGCCATCAGGTGCAGATCAACCGACTCTACAAACGCATCTACCACGTCCCGCCAGGACGTCTCCCCCCTCTTCCATCGATCAAGTGGTATCTCCGATCGCGCGACCTCATGGCCGTTTCCGTCGAACTCACGCACTTCGCCGGGGACCAGCCGCTCGATAGCCGCAATCCCCGACCTGTTGGGAGGAAGGCACCCCCACGCTTCAAAGATCGCCTGGGCGCCGTCCTCCGGTGCGGAATCGCCGAAATGCTGGGCAAGGGGCATGGCCTCGGAAGAGAACGCCACTTCAGCGGGCCGACGCCGAACATAGAGGGGCTTCATCCCGAGCGGGTCAACTGCCAGCCACATGCGACGGTCGAGCCGATCAAAGACACAGATGGCGAACATACCCCGCAGCTCGCTGAGGCAAGCAGGCCCTAGTTTCGCCCACAACTCAGGCAGCATGGCCCCGTCGCAGGGCGGAGCGGCCAAGGCGTGGCGGGTGCGCAACTCCTGGTGGTTGTATATCTCGCCGTTGTAGATGACGGTGAAGCGCCCATCCCGAGAATGGAACGGCTGGGTGCCCTCGTCGGAGACATCGATGATCGCCAGCCGGGTCTGGGTCAAGATGATGCCACCTTCCGCCCACGAGACCTGGCCATCGGGACCTCGATGACGAAGGGCATCCTGCATGAAGGCGGCAAACCCTTCAGTGGGCCTGCCCAAGACCCCACCTATGCCACACATATGATCCCCTGCTCCCGGAGACCGTGGCGCATGCGCGAACGACGACAGGAGGCGAGAAACTCACCCTTCACAGACTCTTCGCCTAAGGAATCGACCAAGCGTGTCGAGAACTCCAGGAGGCGGCGGCCGGAGGAGGCAACGCCCCGGAAGTAGCAGTCGGCCTCACACAACCCGCCAATTCTGTCAGCCAACAGGCGGTAGCCCACGGTATCGAGCCCGGATCGAGAAGCCTCCGGCGAAGGCCCTTGGCAGCCGAGTCCGGTTCTGGCCCTACGAGCGCCACCAAGCATGTTTCCCCCAATTTGACGAAATTTCGAAAACGATCCGCTCGCCTCGGATCCAGTTTAAGCAAGCGCCGGAAGTTAGCTAGATCCGCCGTGACCTACGCTCATGAGGTCTGGTGATTTCGGGGGTGATCTCGTGCGAGTTCTTGTCTTTGCGCCTGCATTTGAGCCTGCGGTTCGGGCGGGGGGTCCGGCACGGTCGATGACCAATCTGGTCAATACCGTGTCCCAGCGACACCAAGTCGTCGCTGTTGCCCCCGACCGCGACCTCGGCGATTCCGAGCCGTTCCCGGGTCTCTCGGGCCGGATGCTCACACGCGGAAACGCCAGAGTCTTCTACGTCAGCGGATCGTCGCCCCGACAGTGGACCTCCCTGCTGCGACAACTCAGCAGCCAACAGTTCGACCTGATTGTGGTGAACAGCGTGTGGGATCCCCGGTACGCATTGCTCCCGGTCGTCCTCAAGTCGATTCGCGTTCTCCACGGCCCAGTACTGCTACTCCCACGCGGGGAGTTGGAGCCGGGGGCTTTGGCCCTCAAACAGTGGAAGAAGCGATTGGCGGGGCCAGCGTTCCGTTCTGCCTATCGACATGGCGTGTCGTTGTTCGGGGCGACCAGCGCTGCTGAGGCCACCAACATCTCAGCGTGGTTCGGCGGGAAGCCAGTGGTCACCACGACGAACAACCTCCCTGATGCGATCTCCTGGGGCGTGCCGGCAACACCCAGCAACCACTTGCGCGCCCTTTTCCTCTCCCGGATCAACCCCAAGAAGGGCCTCCTGCACCTGCTCGTGGGCCTGAGTCAAGTAACCCGCGAGATACACCTATCCATCGTTGGCCCGACAGAAGACCCCGAGTACTGGCAGAAGTGCCAGCACGTCATCGCCCAAATGCCCCCCCACGTCACGGTGACCCACAACGAGCTCGCCCAACGCGACGAGATCCCCGCACTGCTGTGGAACTCAGACTGCATGATCCTGCCCACTGCCGGCGAGAACTACGGCCACGTCATCGCAGAAGCGCTTCAGGCCGGCTGCCCTGTGATCACCACGCCGACGACGCCATGGACCCAAGTGATACGCGAGGGTGGGGGCAACCTCATAGACGATCGCGAGGATTCCGCGACACTAGCGGCTTTGCTGGACCGTTGGGCCGGCAAGACCTTGGATGAGCTCGCGGCTGCGCGAAGAAGCGCCAGGGAGGCTTTCGAACAGTTCTCAACCGTAGCTGGGCCCAACATCGTCGAACTAGCGCTGGCGGCACTGTCAGATCAGGCAGCCAGACCGCCAGGCATGCACACGTGAGAGGGTGACAAGCGTGAATCGGCTATACGAAAACTACCTCAGTGACCATGCGGGCTACGAGGACGCCAGCTCGCTCGGACTCGTGCTCGATAGGGACCTGCTGGCGATGATCCCATCACGATCGGCGCGCTGTCTGGACCTGGGCTGCGGCCAAGGGGGTTTGTCGGCCTACCTTCGTGAGCGAGGCGTTTCGAACGCATTTGGCGTGGATATTAGCCCCGAACAGGTCTCTCACGCACATGCACTGGGAAGGGACTACGTGAACCAGAGCGACGTCGCGGACGCGCTAATCGGAAGCGAGGATCAGTGGGACGTGGTTACCGCTTTCGACTTCCTCGAACACCTGGACCCCGAGGCGGTGCTCCCCATGCTCGAGGCAGCGCGTGGCGCCCTCAGCAAGAACGGGATCATGATCGCGCGCGTACCGAACGCAGCGGGGCCTGTGTACGGAAGGATCCAGTTCGGGGACTTCACGCACAAGTCAATGTTCACCTCGCGAAGCCTTCAACAACTGGCCAAAGCAGCGAGGTTCTCGGGTGCGGATTTCCGAGAAGTGCCACCCCTAGTCCACGGCTTCAAGAGCGCCGCACGGCGTGCCATTTGGGGGGTGTTTGCTGGATCGACACGTGTGGCAATTGCTGCGGAGAGCGGCACCCTTCGCGGACACCTGGTTACGAGCAACATAATGGCCTACCTCCATGCCTGACGGAGACGCCCTGCAAACCGGCGGATGGCACACGGCATTGGTGGAAGGGCGCGGGGCCAGATATCTGACACTACTTGCGGCACGGGTCCCTTCGGATACACGATCGCGTGGCACCTTTTGCAGTCTGACATGGCGGAGGTCCGGATGGTCTCGTGTCACGAGGCCACGCAGGACGACCTGAGCAGGAGTGTCGGCGACAAGGAGCCGCACGGCCGCGCGCATGCTCCTACGTCGATAATGTCCGCGCCAGCCGCGAACAGCTTGACCCCGTCCGGGGTATTCTAGAACGACTTCATGTCCCGGCTGCGATGACGGTCCGCCAGAGTCACCGCAGCACGATCTCGGGAGGGAAACGTGAAAGGTATAGAAGGCATCGGTGGGAGTATTCGGCCTTGCGGCACTCTTGACAGTTGGCGCAATCCCCGCTGGAGCCGTTGATCTGACCGACGGGGGCGCCGAGGTCACCCTCGCCCCGTGCGCGCAGGGTTCTGGCCGGACCGACTCGTACATCCCGAATTGCAGTTACGTCTACCTGTCCAAGGTCGCCGCGCCGCCGTACACCTACCTGAGTTCCCAAGGTGCGGTGTCGTGGAAGGGAGGCACGTTCACCGGCGGGGCCCTGAACTTCCCCGCGGCCGGGCAGACCTGGCCGGGGTTGACGGACTTGTTCCTCGGGGCCAGCGGCACCGTCTCGCCGAAGGCCATCACGGGCACCGTCGACGCCAACGGCAAGGTCGACCTGACGATGGACTACGACATCCTGCTGAAGGCCGGCGCGAACGGTGCCGCCTGACGGGTACCACCGAGTTGTCGTCGGCAGGCACCGAGAGGCTCGGCGGGCAGGCGACCGGCAACAACTACGACCCGGCGACCGGGCGTTCGCGGTGGCCAGCACCACCTACCCGGCTCCGACCACCACCGGCAGTTGCCTGCTGACCAACGCCGCCTATGACCTGTCCAAGGGGGTCGGCTGGTACCTGACCGGGACGATGCATTTGCCCACAGCCCCGAAGCCGCAGACGGCGAGCCCGAAGCCGCCGAAGAGGATCAAGCCGAAGGGCAAGACCGTGCTGCTGAAGAAGGCCGTGGTGACCAACGCCGGGCAGACGGCCACCGCGAAAGTCACCTGGTCGACGAAGAAGAGCGCCATGGGGAACAAGGCCCGGTTCGCGTCGGTGACGACCAGCAAGGCCGGCAAGGTCACGATCACGACCACCCGGAAGGCCA
>CALFYG010000176.1 GCA_937952095.1 uncultured Micrococcales bacterium
CCCAGGCGGCGGCACGGGCGGCGGCACGGGCGGCGGCACGGGCGGCGTCCCCGGCGGAGGCCTCGGCGTCCCAGGCGGCGTCCCAGGCGGCGGCCCAGGCGGAGGCCCAGGCGGCGCGCGCGTCCTTGCGGACCGCGTCGAGTGCGGGACGGATCGCCGCGACGGTGGTGGGGTTGAGTATCTCCGGGAGGTTCTCGAGGGTGGCAGCCTGGTCGTCGAGACCGGCGAGTCGCAGCCATGCGGGCGTGTGGACCCGGACCGACCAGTCGACTGCCAGCCACGAGCGGCGGTTCTCCAGCTCGGGGCTGGCCGGCGCTGTCCCGAGGACGCCGCCGTCGTGGACGTTCGCGAGGTAGCGGACCAGCTGGTTGCGGTCACCGTCGGGCAGGGCGTCGTTCCACGAGCGGAGGAACGCAGCGATGACCGGCGACACGCACTGGGGGTGGTCCGACCACGGTTCGCCGGCCATGTACGCCGCGGCTTCCATCACGCACATCTCCGACGCTCCGGGGGAGTGCCCGCCGGCGGCGAGGGTGAGGGTGTCGAGGTTGAGGGTGGGGGTCATGGTTGACTTGCTCCTGGTCCCGGGTGCGTCCGGGGTCACGCCGCCCCCGGATGGGACCCGGGGGCGGTGCTGTTCGGGAACTGGCCCGGCTGGACACCGGGGAATCGTTCGACGGTCGCCCCGTCCCCACCGACCGGCCGGTACGGGCACGGCTGCACCGGCACCACCGACGACAGGGCGATCTCGCCGCGGTCGTCGCGGGGCAGCGGGGCGGGGTTGGACGGGTGGATGGTCTGCACGAACTCGGTGTTGGTGAGGCACCGGCCGGCGTAGAGGACGTGGGTGGGGTGCTCGAGGTAGGCGTCGGGGTGGTTAGCCACGGTCGCCCGCCCAGATCCACAGGGTCATGGCCACGCACAGCACGGCGACGAACACGAGGTCGGCCGGTTCGTGGGTGACGGCGAGGAGGCTCACAGCCCGACCGCCTGGGCGAGCTCGTCGAGCCACCGGAGCGCACGGTCGCGGGCCTGGTCGACCAGCGACGGCTGCTGCACACGGAGGCGGTTGGCCTCGGCGATGGCGGCGGCCTCTGCTGCTTCGGCGCGTTCGGCGCGGCCGATGGCCCGGTCGCGCTGCTGTTGCGCTTCGATGAGTTGGGCGCGGAGTCGGGCCTTCTCGCCCATCACGCGGCCTCGGGGCCGTCGGCGGCGGACCCGTCGATGTCCACGATCCAGCGGCGGATCGTGCGGCCCACCACCTCGACGCCGTGCTCGGCGTACAGCCGAGAGGCGATCTGGTCGGGGGACAGGTCGTCGGCGCGGTAGGCGGCGATCAGGTCAGCGAGCGTTCCGCCCGTGAGCCTGTCGGCCATGCGCCAGGTGGCGGTGTTCGGCATGATCGGCATTCAATACCGCTCAGCGGACTTCTGTCAACACTTTGGCGGAAACATTTTCCCGGCTGAGAGTGGTTGGTTACGGTTGTTCAGGTCAAGCCCCAAAACGGCGAAGCGCCCCCGACCGAAGCCGGGGGCGCTTGCTTGCTTGGTCGCTCTTACGTGGTCGGGGTGGAGGGAATCGAACCCCCGACCATACGGTCCCAAACCGTCTGCGCTACCACTGCGCCACACCCCGGTGATAGCGGGGCGCGTGCCTGCCCCGCTAGGCGGGGGACGGTCGCAGGGCGGTGGACAGGCCGGACTCCCCCCGCTAGGGGAGCAGCCCCCGGCCCGTCACCACACTCGGGCCGGGGGCACCCCCTCAGGCGGGCGTCGTGAACCGCTGCGCGACCCACGCCGCGACGAGGATCACCACCGCGCCGATCGCCGCGTTCTGCTCGTCGGTGAAATGGCCGAACGCCACGATCAGCCCGTTCACCGCGGCGGCCAGACCGGCAGCGGTGATGGGCGGGTTCTGCTTGGCGGGGTTCATGCGAGCACTCCAAACGTGAGGGCGGACGGGGGAACGATCAGGTCGGCGAGGAACAGCCACAGGCGGGTCATGCGCCCGCATCCCCAAGGCGGCGTTCGTGCTCGCTCACCTGCTCAGACATGCGGGCCACCAGTTGCGACAGGTTCCACAGCGTCACCAGCGCCCACCCAAGAATGCCGGTGACGGTCGCTGCGAGGAAGGTGCCGATCGCGATAAGCGCCCCGTCTGGCACGTCAGCGCCGAGGATGACCACGGCGATCCCGGCAGCCCCGACGATCACGTCACCGGTGGCGGCAAGCTTGACGATCAGCAGCGACCACGGGGCCTCGGCCATCAGCCGACCTTGGCCTCGAGTGCGGAGATGTCAGCCTTGAGGGCGGCGATCTCGGCGCGGGTCTTGCGGGACTTGAACTTCATGCGCTCCGTCAGCCGCACCTCGGTCTTCTTAAGCTCGATGAGGATCTTTAGGTCGTGGGCGTCCACGTAGGCGCGGTCGTCGGCGGTCATGGCGTCTCCTTGGGTGAGGGCTTCCGCGACCCGCCTGCGCCACTCGTCACCCGATGGGATACCGGGACCGGCAGGGTCAGGCTTGCGGGTGGGTGCCCACTCGCGGTGGTAACAGACGGTGTCGGGGGTGAATCCGCCGCCGTCGCACATGGCGGCGCAGAGCCGCACGTAGGCGTCGATCTGGTGGGCGGGCCAGGGTTCTCCGACGCCGTTGTTCTCGGCTTCGATGCCGAGGACGCTGCTGTTGCCGCTGAGCCCACGCCAGCCGCCCGTGCCGGCGTGGTTGGCGGTGCCGGCGGCGATGATGTAGCAGTCGCCGTTGCGTGCGAGCAGGACGTTGCAGAGCGGGCCGTTGAGGTCGGGTCGGCCGTTGATGACGGTGCCGAGGGCGGGGTGGTCGCTGCCTGCGGCTGAGGCGGTGTGGTGGCAGACGACGCCGCTGGGGTTGAGGGTGCTGCTGCCACGGTTCTGCCATCCTGGGGTTTCGTGGACGGTGAGGCCGTGGGCGCGCAGGGTGTCGGGGAGCCATAGGGCTCGGGGCATGTGTGCCTCCTTGGGCGCGCTTGTGTCCCCGCCGTGGGCGGGGTGGGCGGGTTGTTGGGGAGCTAGGTCAGGCCAGCTCGGGCGGATCGAGGAAGAACTGATCGGAGCAGGTGAGCAGGATCCCCGGCGTCACCGACCCGTCGGCCACGGTCCCGTCGTCCAGCACCACGAAACCGCCGGACGTGGGCGTGACCGGTGACAGTGACGAGTACCCGGTGCCTTGCATGTGGGTGTTGTGCGACGGCCGGTAACCGGCCGGGAGGGTGAAGATCGGATATCCGGGGGTGCCGGACTGCACGGTGAGGTGCACGTCCACGACACCGGGCTCACGGAGGCGGAAGGCGGTCTTGGGCTCACCCGTGACGTTCGCCCACCCGTTCTCGAAAGCAGGGGCATCGCCACCAGAGCCGACGTAGTGCCAGTCCTCGCCCGCCACCAGCGCCGTCAGCCCCGTCGTCGAAATCGGCACGTCAGCCGACCCCGCCGAACCCGGCGAGTCCGTCGGCACCTGGCACGTCCACGCGCCCAACACCAACACCACCACAACCACCACAACCGCACGCAAACGAGTCATCACACGAGTAGACCACGGAACCCATCACAGCGAAACCCCCACCTCAGGACGCAACCGCTTCGGCTCACCCAGCTCCACCGTCGCAGGCCCATCCTCGAACACCACGAACGGCGACAAATCCGTCAACACGAAATTCCCCCCCGACCACGAAATCGAATACACCCCACGATCCGCCGTGATCGGCTCACGCACCGCCGTCACCCGCACCGTCGCCGGATACACCACCCGCCCCTGATACAACACCGGCGTCGACGTCGAATACAGATCGTTGTCCGGGTCGAACACATAGATCATGTCCCCAGGGTTCACCCGCCCCGACCCCCCAGCCGTCCCCTTCAACTCGTACGCGTCCGTCGACAACGTGATCTCACGCTGCGGCTGATCCACCTTCGCCAACTGCCAATCAGCCACCGTCGTCGCATCGTCATACGACGTCGCGTTCCTCGCCTGCACCACCTTGCGCACCACCGGCGCCCCGCCCGTGAACGCCACGAAATACGGGTTCGACGTCGGCGTCGACGTCCCGTACGGGTTCACCTCATCCCACTTCGAGCCCGGCGGCAGATTCGCACCCGACGACGTGTGCGCCGTGTTGCACTCGTAGTAGGTGCCGTCCGTCGCCACCACAGTGTCCCCCACCGCGTACGACACCCCGAACGCATAGTCCTCAGGTGTGAACGGCGTCGTCACCTCCGACGCCCAATCGTCCCAATCGTCACGCTCGTCGAACTCCACCGACGGCAACCCCGTCACGTTCAGATCCCGCCCACCACCCTTCGGCGTCGCGATCACCGTCGGCGACGACACGAACAACGACGAGCTCACATCCAACGTCCCCGACGGGTTCACCCGCCAGTTCCGCCCGAACCGGCGGCACACATCCCCCAGGATCTCCAACGGCGTCTGACCCGCCGTGATACGCCCCGGTTTCTTCGGCGACGCACTCGAGGAGATCGACCCCACCGACAACCCGTTCGACTCCGACACACCGATCCGAAGCACGTTGTTCCGAATCCACGACGTGTTCGACCCGTCGTACAGCGGCCGCTTCGACACCACCTGATCCGCAGGCGCTCGAGCGAGCGTCAACAGCCACGCCGGCCCGAACCCCGACACCTGGGTCCGCGACCGCGACCGGCCAGACACCATCCCCGTGAACGACGCCAACCCCACCAGATCCGTGGCCGACAGCTTCCCCGGCGACGAGATCGGCGCAGGGGTCACCACCACCGCGGAGAACGCACGCCCCGTCAACACCTTCACCGACTCCGGGGTGTCGTCCGCCAACTGCAACGACCACGACCCGGGCGCCTGCATCACCGTCTCGAAAGGCATCAGCGGCGCGCCATCCGCATCGTCTCGTCCACCGCAGCGAAGTAGCTGTACACCTGGTTCGTGAACGTGTTCGCCCCCGACGCCCCCGACGGCTCGTACCCCGCCATGAACTGGAACGTGTTGACCCCGGTGCCCTGACGGATACCCCCCACGGTCGTGTCGACCGTCGTGGCCGTCGGCGACGTCAGGATGTACTTCCCGCCGCCCGTCCCCGCATCAGCCGACGTCGCATGAACGCCGCTGGTATGGGAAGTGCCGGCCTCCGTGGACGACCTACGCACACCCAACGGGAAATCGACCGAGGCCGACTCCGTCGACGACACCTGACCAGGGGCGCGGGTCACCGTCGCGTCGACCCACATCGCCCCACGACGCAAGCAGAGGTCCACGTTGATCTGCGCCGGGTACGTCGTCGAGTCCTGCTCGACACCCAACCGGAGGATCACGCACTCCGGGGCGTTCCTCAGGATCGACACCGTCGTGAACGGGCCCAGCGCCTGGATCGTCCCGCCGGTGATCCCCCTGGTCAGCTCGTACGTCTTCGTGTTCTGCCACGCCGACGCCGCACTGCTGTAGTGCGTCAACGACAGCCGAGCGTTCCCGCCGCCGTACACCACCCGCATGAGGTCGTTCGTGAGCCGCCAACCGGTCGTTGACGCCGCCGTCGCAGAGCCGATCTCGCGGCCCTTCATCATCCGCCACGAGGTCCCGTCGAACACCTCGACCCGTGCGCACATGTCGTAGTAGTCCGACGCGCCGCACTGCATCGTCCGGGTGGAGTCGAGGAACAGGGTGCCGTCGGTCGTGTACGCGACCTTCACGGACCCGCCGTCACCCGTGCGGGTCTGCACCGTCGCCCCCGGTACGTAGTCCATCGTGGCGTCCGTCGGGGTCGCCCACCACGGCACCGTGGTCCCCACGGCGATGCTGTGGCTGTTGGTCCGCAACGCGCCGAGGAGGCGAGACTCGATCTGGGGGGACGCCCGGCCCTGCAACGCCTCCAGCTCGAGGGTGTAGTTCGCCCAGTACGACCGGTACCCGGCCGGGGTCACCTCCACGTCGCCGCCCACGACCCGGTAGAACCCGGCGAGCGACGAGTCCGACGACGGGACCACCGGCACCCCGGAACGCTCGTCGACGTTGCGGAGGAGGCCTTTGAGCTGGTACATCGCGGCGGCGAACCCGCCGGCGGTGGATTCGCGGACGGTGCCTCGGATGCGGGCCCGTGTGCCGTCGGACGTCCACACCTGCGGTGACGAGCGGCCGAGGTTGATGCCTCCGACGTGGAAGGTGGTGGGCATCAGCCGCCACCTCCCCGTCCGGTGTTGAACCTGCGGTTGTTGCGGGCCACGACCTCACCGACCTTCTCTCCGTCGAGGATGACGGGGGCGACGACGATGTCGCCCCCGCCGCCCGCGCCCACAGCGGTGAGCCGGGAACGCCCACCGCCACCCGCGGCCAACGTGGTGTCGCTGTACGAGATCGCCGACGACTCACCGGACGCCGCCAACCCCGCGTTGATCTGCCCGAGGCGAGAAGCGATCGAACCGGTCGACGTGGCGTTCAGTTGGCGGATGCGGTCGATCAGCGCCTGCACGCTGCTGATGGCGGACCCCGTGTTCGCCTGGAACGTCGTCGCCCAGTTCTGCGGGACCGTGTAGATCCGGCCCCGGTACTCGATCGTGCGCTGCTGGGCGTCCGGGGCGTTGTTCTCGAACAGTGTCCGCGACACGCCGGGGATGTTCAGGATCGCCTCGCGCATGTCCCGGTACTGGTCCGCCGTGATCAGCCCCGCGTCCTTCTGCTCACGCAACCGGGCGATCGACAACTGCGCAGCAGCGTCGGCGTTCCCACCAGCGGCGATCACACCAGCGGTGGCCTCCACGATCCCCTGCAACGACGACGCCACATCGTCAACCGAGTGCCCCTCGGTCAGCAGCGTCCCGAACAGGTCGTCGAACGACTGGCGAAGATCACGCTGCGCAGACGGCAGGTCGAACACCCCGTCGAGGTAGTCCTGAATCTCCTGCGACAAGTCATCGAGGTTCTGCGACGCCTGCGCCATCGACGTCCCGATCCCCTCGAACGCCTGCTTCCCGGTCGACAACGCCGCCACCAGCGACGGGTGCGCAGCGATCGCGTCGGCCACCTCACCGTTCCACTGGTGCACGTTCGTCGACAGACCAGACGACCAGTCCTGACCGAACAGCTCGCCGGTCCGTTCCACCACGATCGACAGGCCGACACCGGCAGCGGCGATAGCCGCCGACCACCCCAGCACCGACGCAGCCATCGCGCCGCCCGACACCGCAGCAGCGGACTGCGACGCAGCCAAACCGTCAGTAGCGACCGTCAACGCCGTCGTCGGCACCACAGCGTTGGCGATCGCCGCGTACAGCCTCGGGCCGAGCCCAGCGATCGCCGAGAACGCCGGCCCGAGCTTCATCACCTGACCCACCAGGAACGACGTCGCCCCGACCGCAGTGAGGCCCACCGCCCCCCAAGTGGCGACCTGCCCGATCGCGGACTGCGTCGCAGGGTCCAAATCGTCGAACCGGTCCGACAGGAACTTGACCGCGCCGGCCATGTCCGAGAACGCCTCGGTGGCACCCACGCCGACACCCTCGGCCAGGTCCATCAGGTTGTTCTTCAAGATCGCGATCTGGCCGGTCAGAGTTTCGCCCTCTTGCGCGGCAAAGCCCCCCGCGTTCTCGCGGAGGGCTCCAAGGACCGTCCCGAAGTGGTCGGCCGCGTATGCGTTCTCGTCCAACACGATGCCGTTGCGCTGCAACGCCCCAGCGGACCCGGCCACCGCCCGACCGACCTGCTTCGCCGCGGTCACCAGGTCCACCCCGAACTTCGCGGCGTAGTCCTGCACCAGCGGCGTCAACCGAAGGATCTGCGACTCCGTCATGTGGAACGTGCCGAGCATCGCCTGCGCCGACACCGTGGCGTCATCCGCGAACTTCGTGGTGTCCTGCAACGCCGCCGCCTGGTCGAGGAACGCAGCCGTCGACGCCCCCGCGAGCTCCGGCATGTTCTGAATGCTGTTCTCCAACCGGAGAAGCGCGGCGTGCTCCTCTTCGGCAGCCTGCGCCGCCTTCCCCAAGCCGACCAGAGCGACCGCACCGAACGTCGCCATCGCGACACCGGCCGACGTGAGCGTCCGCCCGTACCGCTGCGCCGACGTCTCCGCCTGACCGAGGTTCCGGCGCGCCGACGCACCGACTTTCCCAAACTCCCGCTCCGCCTGCGCGCCGTTCGCCGTGATCAGGATGCGGAGAGAGTCGGTCAGCCCTGCCATCAGTCACTGCCCTCCGTCACCTTGTCGTGCACCACGTCACGCCACAACAGATCCAGGTCCCCCATCAGCGACGCCCGCACCGTTGGCGGCCCCCACTGCGGGAACATCTGGTTGAACACCGCCACGTAGTCGTCTACGCAGCCGAGCCTTTTGGGGCGCGCTCCACCTCGTACGACCCGACCGCGTCGACGGCGGCCTCGAGGTTCATGCGGCCCGCCTCCTCGACGGCCTCCTTGCGGGGCTTGCCGTGACGGAAGTGGAGGTGCATGGCGATGATCGCCTGGCACTCGCCGGCCGAGTTCGTCGGGTTGATGTACGCCCACGACGTGCCTGCCTGCTTCTCCACGAACGACGCCTCGGCCAGCGTCAGCGAGTCCTGGGTGATGTCCTCACCGTCGTAGGTGACCTTCCACTTCTGCTCGGTCGACCCGAACTGGAACCGGACCCGGACCGCTTCGATGATCTCGACGAGGTTCCCGTCGAAGTCGCCGGACTTGACCGCTTCGATCACACGGCCGGCGGTGAGTTCTTCTTCGTCCATTGGTGCGCTGCCCTCCTGGGTTGTCAGCCCGCGAATGTGCGGGCCAGGTGTGAACGGACCTCTTGGCGGATCAGCCGTGCGGAGTTCCGCACGACGATCGGCTCGGCCCGCTCGAAGAACTTCTTGCCGCGGGTGCCGGGGTGTTGCACCGGCCCGCCGCGCACCCCGCCGTCAGGGAACGCCAACGCCTTCTTGCGGCGAGGTGCGATCTCGTGGGCGGCGGTGTCGTTGTTGATCAGGTGGACCGCGCCCGTGTATCGGAGCACCCCCACCACGTTCTCGTAGCCGGTCACCCGGTAGCGGACGTTCCACTTCCCGCCGGAGCGGCCGACGCCTCGCAGCGTCCCGCCGGGGGAACCGAGGCCCGCCCCGGACGCTGCTGCGATCATCACGCCCTTGCCGGCGAGGCACGCCTTCTCCACGCCGACCCGGTTGGCGCGGGTGACCGCACGGCCACCCGACACCAACCGGTTCGCCAACTGATCAGCAGACGAAGCCAGGGCTCAGCCGACCTTGTACACGTTCGACGCCGCGTTCCACGACCCCGAGATCGCCGTCGCACCGTTCACGTCGGTGTCGACCGAGAAGTCGGGCAGCATCGTGCCGAACCAGTACGGGCCGGCCGTCGACGGGGTCTTGGGGTACCAGTAGAACCGGCGGGCGAGGCCGTCCGTCGCAGCCGTGTAGGTCTGCGCGGTGGCGTCGTCGAAGAACCCGGAGAAGGTCCCCTGGCAGTCGGGCAGGCCCGACACGTACTGCTTGTTGGTGTCGCCGAGGGCGGTCACGTCGAAGTTGTCGGTCGAGAAGTCGATCGTCATCTTCGACACGTAGGCCAGGGGCTCCGCCGAAGCGGTGTCCGAGGCGAGACCGACGTACAGGCGACCGGAACGGCCAGCGATACGAGCCATGTGTGCGCACTCCTTGGGTTGGTGCTGATCAGTGGAGGGGTGCGCTGGCCCCGTGGTTCAGGTGAGGTGCTGCAACAACCGGGCGGCGTGGTTCGCGAACGTGCGGTCCGCGATCGCCTCCCGTGCTTCCCGCGCCACCTGGCCGCGGTTGTCCGGGTGGGCGAGCCACCAGCGGAGCTTGTCGCCGAAGTCCTCAGGCGAGTCGAACGTCGGGACCATCGGCAGAACCTCACGGTTCTCGCCTCTGGCCTCGGTCAGGTAGAACGTCCCGCACGCTGCGAGCTCAACCTCACGGGGACCCATCGCCCAGCCGTGCGACAGGTGCGCCGCCTGAGCTTCGGTGCGGTACAGGTTCGCCGACGCCGCGGACCCGCGGTACACGTCGGCGGTGGTGGCGTTGTCCATGCACTCGGCGAGGTCGTGACCGACGAACCCGTACAGCGGCGAGTCGGGGGTGAGGTCCTGCCAGTTGCCCCCGAACAGGGCGTCGATCCCCGTCCAGTCGACAGCCTCGAAGAACTCGCGCCGCGACGGGTACCCGGTGCCGACGAACGAGAAATCGCACTTCTCGTCGGACGGGCCGGGGTGGTGGACGTCGGGGTCGTAGGCGTGCGGCATGTACAGGGTGCCGGCGGGGAACGCTTCGATGTTGGTGGGGTCGTTGACGACGTTGAGGTCGACCTGCTCGGCGAGGCCGATCTGGCGTTGGTCCTCGTACGGCGACTCGGTGTGCAACATGACGAGCCGGTGCCGGCGGGCCCGGATGATGGGGAACAGCTCGGGCAGGACGTAGAACCCGGAGACGACGAGGACGACGTCGGGCCAGAACCGATAGCAGCAGTTGAGGATGCCCTCGTTGGCGAGCTGGAGCGCCTGCTCGAGGACCAGGGGCTTCTCGTAGGTGTCGCCGACCGGCATGTGGACCTTGTCGTAGAAGTCGAGGCGGTCGTTCAGGTTGAAGTCGAGCACCTGGCAGCCGTTGGCCCGGAGGCCCTTGACCCAGCCCCGGTGGACGTCGCCGACGGAGAAGTGGGGGCCGGGGTGAACGACGAGGACCCGCACCTAGATGTTCTCTCTCGTGAGGTTCCTGTCATGCAGACCTCGGGACGTTGTTGTCAGCAGACAGGTCGAGGACCATCTGGCCCTTCTCGCGCTCCGGTAGGACGATCGGCTGGTCGGTGAGCTTGGGACCGGGCACGGGAGCTCGGCTGATCGGCGGTCGGTTGCCGAGCGAGGTGTGCGGGCGGTCGTGGTTGTACTCGTTGAGGAACGGGACCAGGTGCTCACGGCGGGCCTCCTCGCGAAGCCGGTTGCATGGTTACCAGCCTCGCGCGGTTCAAGAGTTACCGGGTGGATGGTTGACTTGTTACCGCAAGAGTGGTAGAAAACTCACCATGCACAAGCTTGAGTTCCGAGTCATGCCCAGCAGCACCACGGGGTCGTGGGACGTGATGTCCCGCGAGATCCCGACGTCCGCCAACAGGACGCCGGAGTGGTCGCTGATGACCGTCGCCCGCGACGCCACCGAACTCGGCGAAGCGATCCTGGAGGAGGTTGAGTTCAGCACGGCCGCCCACGTCCATCGCGTGGATGGCCCGGTCGGCTGCCATCACTGCCGAGAGTTGACCAAGTGATGACCGGGCTAACGGCCGCTGAGGTCGCCACCGTCCGAGAAGTCCGCAGTCACATCGTGACGGGGCACAAGCTCACGCCGCTCCTGGTGGAAGACCTGCTCGCGATCGTCGACCGATTGACCGGCAATGTCGGCCACTGCGCCGGACCGTCGTGGGCCGCGCATGAGGTGCTGGCGGTCGCTACCGGTGAGCCGTGCCCAGCCTGCGGGACGGTGATGCCCATGACCAACACCTGCGCCGCGTGCGGTCGCATCTACGACCCGGCCAAGCCGCACGACTGCGCCGACCGCACCGCGTTCACCCACGGACTCGAACTCCTCCGCCAGATGGAGGACCCCGTCGTGGACTGCTGCGTCGTGAAGTGGACCGGCCCTTGCTACCTCGGCGGAGAGTGGCACTACTGCTCCCGTCTGGCCGAGCACATCGGTCACCACGGTTGTGAGTGCGGTGAGGACGTCGCCGCTTTCACCGAGGTGCCGGCATGACTCCCACCGCAACCGAGGCCCCTAATGTCCCGGCCGTGCCGCTGGACCCCGAGACCCGCAAGAAGCTGTCCCGGGTCTCCCAGACCGCCGTGCGCTCCACCAAGGAACGCGACGAGCTCATCGCCGACGCCTACCGCCAGGGAGCCTCGATGCGGGAGATCGGCCGGATCGTCGGCATGACCCACCCGGGCATCCGAAGCATCCTCATCCGGGACGGCATCTACGACCCGAGCCGGTCCGACGAGTGACCTTGTCATTTGTCAACAACGTCCCGAGAGAACACACCTAGAAGCCGTCCTCGCGGCCGACCTGCACGTCCGAGAACGCCAGATAGCAGCCCAGTTCCTCGTTCCAGCCCATCTGCCACGACGACGGCCCGTACCCCTCACCGGCCTTGAGCACTGCGTCTACGGCAACCACCGCTGCGACCATCTGGTCCTGCGCCGCCTTCGGTGGAAGCTCACCGGTGACGTACACCCGCACCCGCACCACCCACACGAGCGGATCGATCCCGGCCGGCTCCATCGTCACCGCGCACGGCTTCGGGACACCCGCCGCGCCCGGCTCGTGGTCGAGCACGAACCGCACACCGGCGTCGAGGAGGGACTGCACGGGCGTCTGACCGCCCGCCGAAACCAGGCCGAACATCTCGTCCAGGGTGTCGGCGAGAGTGGCCCGGCTCACAGGACAGCGACCCCGTCAACGATCTCGTTCTGCAACAGGGCAACGACCTTGTTCAGCAGGCCGGGCCCGTACAGCGGATTGATGACCGAACCGCCCGCGTCGGTGAACGCCCCGAACGTCTCGGAGCCCGACGCACGCTCGGCGACCCACAGGTTCCGCAGCATCATCGACGCCGCCTGCTTGAACTTGGCGTCCACCGCCGCCGTCGTCGCAGCACGTCCAGCGACGTAGGTGACGACCACGTTGCCGCGGCCGGCCGGGAAAGCGTAGTCCCAGCCGTTCGATCGGCGGCGCACCTGGCCCGTTCTGGAATCGAACACGTAGTTGGCGGTCGCCTTCGCCGTGTTCGTCTCAGCGGTCACCGTCGTGGCCACAGTCCCGTCGTACTCAACCACCGACGTCACCGAGGCAACCGGTGCGTGCTTGAGGCGCACCAGCGCGCCTCCGTCGTGGGCTTCGCCGGTGACGGTGCGCTGCACGATCGGGCCGCACAACTCGTCCAGTTGACCCGACACGGCGGACACGAGGAGCGCCAGCTCGGCGGAGCCCTCGTCGGCGTTCACGGCGGCGCGCGCCTCGGTTTCGGTCAGCACGTCAGTCGCCGCCATCAGGCCGTCCTCCGAATCAGCAACGCATACAGGTACACGAGGTCGCTGTTCGTGGCCGTCTTGACCACGGCGACCGTCTTCGTTCCCGACGTCGCGATGGCCACGTCGCTGATGGTCAACAACGCCGGACCGCCGGGGGAACCCTGCGTGGCCCAGGTGCCTACCGTCGTGCCGTCCACGGTGCACGACATGTTGGCCATGTACGTCTCGCGGTAGAACACCACATGGAAGTCGTAGGTCCCGGCGGTCAACGGCACCTTGTAGGACACCGAACCGGGCGACCCAGGCGAGTCGAGCAGGCGGGCCGACTGGTAGGCGAACGGGCTGCCGCTGATCACGACGAACGTGTTCATGTTCGTGTTCGCGTAGGCGGGGTGGCGGGCGTCGAAGTCGTACGACCAGGGGGCGTCTCCGCCCGATGCGGGCTGCCAGTCGGTGTCGTAGTCGGTGCCGGACTGCTTGGTCAGCACCTCGCCGGAGCTGCCGCCGGCGGGAACCCCTTGGCCGTCTTGGCCTGCGGCACCGTTCTCGCCGGTGACGGTGACGGCCACGGGTGACGAGGTGGCGGTCACGTCGAACACCGACGGGGTGACGGTGATGCCCATCAGCCGACCACCTCGGACTGCACCCGGACGTCGCCTGCGAGGAACGTGCGGAGCTTGGACGACCCGTCGGTCCACCTTGCTGCCCACACGTATGACCCGGTGAGCGGATCGGTTTGTGTCGACGTGAGGGTGAGGGTGAGGGAGGTGAGCCCGGTGCCTGCCGAGTAGGTGGCGGACCCTGCGGTGAACGACACCGACGTGCCTCCGGGGGTCGGTTCGAGGTTCGCTGTGAACGTGTACGCGGACCGGTCGCCGGTGATGGTGAGCGGCAGCGCGAAGTCGTCGCCGGCGACGAGGGTCAGGTCGAGCTTGCCGGGCTTCTGCTCATACACAGCCAAGGTCACCCCACCTTTCGTTCAGGAGTCGGACGTTGTGGTCGACGTGGTCGAACCGGCCGGGGGATTGGGATTCGACGTGGACGACGACGGAGTCGGGGGCGTACCAGACGCGCCCGCCGGTTTGGCGGTGGCGGAGGCAGAGGTCGACGTCCTCGTAGCCGTTGCGGTACCCCTCGTCGAACCCGTCGAGGCGGTCCCATGTGGTGTGGGCGATGGCGAGGCAGGCGCCGGTGACGGCGGGCACCTCGTTGGCGGGGGCGGCGGTGCGGCGGTTGTAGGCCTCGAGGTAGGGGCCGCGGCGTCGCAGGAACACTCCGGAGTGCTGGACGTTGCCGTCGGGGTAGAGGAGGAGGTTCCCGGCGATGGTGTCGTCGCGCACTGCGGCGGCGAGTGGGTCGAGCCATCCGGGTTGGGGGATGGTGTCGTCGTTGAGGAACACGAGCACGTCGCCGGTGGCTTGGGTGGCGCCCCGGTTGCAGGTGGCGGCGAACCCGGTGCGGTTGGTGTCGTGGGCGACGATGACCTCGGGGCCGTCGCCGATGTGGCGTAGGCACTGCTTGGTGAGTGGTGCGTCGGGGTCGAGGGTGGGGATGATGACGGAGACGGTCACGGTGCGCCCCACGGGACCGGGTCGAACACCAGGCCCTCCTCGGAGCACAGGGCGTCCCACTTGGCGGCCAGCTCGTCGTCGGACAGCGCCCCGCCCTCGCGCCAGTGGGTGCCGTGCATCGGGTGGATGTCGGCGGCCTCGTAGGCGGCACGACCGTTGCGGAGCTTGCGGGTCATCTGCGCGAGGCTGCGGTACTGGAAGTGCCGGTAGCGGAGCGTGCCCCGCTCGCGGGTGAGGTGCGCCGGGCGGACGTCGTGGTTGCCCATGTTGAGCTCGGCGTCGGGTCGGGCCCGGAAGGCGACCTTGCACAGCGTCTGGGGCTGTGCGCGTCGCCAGGGGCTGAACGGCTGGTCGCCTTCGGTGGTGACGATGTGGTCCCACCCTGCGGCCATGATGACGTCGGCGGTGGCGTGGTGGAGGGCGTCGGCGATGGTGGCGCCTTCGGCGTACCAGATCTCGTCGGCGTCGAAGGGGAGGACCCAGTCGGCGCCCATGTCGTATGCCTGGTGGGCGAGGCGGGTCATCTTGTCGGCTTGGTAGTAGCCGGGTTCGTGGTCGTCGACGATGGTGAGGTCGTCGTACCGCTCGAGGATGCTGCGGGTGCGGTCGGTGCTGAGGTTGTCGGCGGCGATGATGTGGTCGATGCCTTGGGCGAAGAGTTGGGCGATGGTGGCGCTGATGACGTCGGCCTCGTCCTTGACCATCGTCACGGCGATGACGGTCACCGGCGCATCTTCCGTTCCCACTCTTTGTCCTGCGCCGCATCCCACGCTTCTGGGTCTATGAAGCGGATAAGCGCGGTGAGCGTCACGCAGACCAGCCACGTCGCCAGAAAGAACCCGACCAGTAGTCCCAGGACGAAGCTCATGCGACTCTCCGGCCGTGGATGACCCGGGCGGGCACCCCGGCGACGGTCGCCCCGGCGGGCACGTCGTGGATGACGACGGCACCGGCGCCGATCACGGCGTCGTCGCCGATGGTGATCAGGTTCTTGATGGTTGCGCCGACCCCGACGAACACCCGGTCGCCGATGGTGACGTCCCCGGCGATGTCGACCCCGGGGGCGATTTGGCAGTAGTCGCCGATCGTGGTGCGGGTGAGGGTGCAGCCTGCGCCGATGTGGGTGTGGCGGCCGAGGGTGACGTTCGGGCCGATGGTGGTGCCGGCGCCGACGACGACGCCCCAGGAGACCCACGGGTCGCCGATCAGTGAAGGGTGACGCGCCGTGCCTGGGAAGTTCTTTGCCAGGCAATCACGGTTGGCGCGTTGCTGCGGGTTGGCGATGCCTATGAGGTACGGCACACATTCAGGCAGCGGTCGACCGCGCTCGGGGTCGTCGTCGTGCATGGACGGGACAGCGCCCGCAGCTTTCACGATGTCGGCGATGTCCTGGCCGTGACCGCCGTTGCCGAGGATGTAGACGGTCATGGCTCCAACCACCACAGGTCCACCGGCGCGCACAGGGGCGACCGACCCCACTTCTTCGGGGCGATGTTGACCGGCATCGACGTGTCCTCGGTGACGGGTTCAGTGGGCGGATCAAACATGACGTCGGTGGCGCCCGGTGCAGGACCCCTCGGGGGTTGACGCAGGCTTTCGACCGGCCGGGACGACGAGTAGCCGCCTCGCCACCTCATGCCAGCCACCCGGGCGAACCCATGCCGCCCTGCACCCCGATGTGCTCACACCGGGGGGCGTCACCCTGGGCGCCCCAGAACCCGAACTTGTACCAGTCCGCTCGAAGGCGCTCCGTCACCTGCGTCTCCGTGCCCGCCACCGTCGCAATCGACGAGTGGTAGACGCACGGGTTGAAGCTGAACAAGTGGTCCTGCTGTCGCCACGGGCCCATTCGCGAGTCGGTCCGCCACCCCTGCTTCCACGTCGGGATGTTGTCGGCACCCAACAGGCCGCCGTTCGCCCACTCCGACGGGTTCACCGGCTGACGCTCGAGCACCATCTGCGCCACCCACGGATGAGCCGCGAGGAAGTCGCGCATCAGGTCCAGCGGGGCGTCGAGGACCAGGAAGTCCTCCTCAACGTGGAACACCCACTCGTCATCACCGAGTGCGTCCCACGCCTGCTGCACGTTGGCCGTCAGACCGCTCCTGCGGCCCGTAGCGAGCTGTTCCCACGGCCCATGGGTGTCAGCAGCCACCGACACGCCAGGGCCGTCGTACGAGCAGATCAACCGGTCGAAGAACGACAGGCCCACCACCTCGTCCAACTGGCGGATGCACCGATCCCGGTACAGCCTCGGGTCACGATGCCCGAGCACCAACAGAGTCCACATGGCTTCCCCTTGCGCTGAGGGCGGAAGGGGGAGGGCAGCGCCCCTCCCCCAACCCCTTGAATGCACGATGCGCTGCGTGCGAACTCAGGCAGCCGGACGAAGATCCGGCCACCGCTCGAAGAACGCCTCACGGTCCGCGTCGAACGACGGACCAACCGGCGAACCGAACGTGTTCGACCCCCCGTCGACATGCTCGACCAGGGCGTCCAACACGACCCCGTACCAACCCCCGGCGGCCTCGATCGACGCGCACAGGTCGTTGTCCCCGAAGTACCACTTCGCCTCGGTCGGGAACCGGTAACCGGTCGCAAGCCACTCGGCTCGCAACGCGAACGCGAACCCGGCGAGTCCACCCGTGCCGTCGTAACGGCCGGCGCAGATCCCGTGGACCTGCTGCACACCGACACCCGGTCGGCCGTCGTAGTTGCCCGACACCGCCATCGCGTCCGACGAGCGCATCCCGCCCACCAGACGGCGCAGGAACCGGGGTCCGGCACGCAGGTCGTTGTTCAACAGCACCACGTCGGCGAGGCCACGGTGACGCCTAGCCGCCTCGTCCAGGCCTGCGTTCCACATCTCGTGGATGCCGAGCCCCGACGCGTCGAACACGTCGGCAACGTTCTGCGACTCCAACCATGCGCGGGTCGCAGGGTCCTCCGACCCGTTGTCGAAGATCAGAATGTCCGTGTAACCGCCCTGCCCACGCAAGTCGCCGATCAGGCGTTGGGTGAGCTCCAGGCGGTCCTTCATGGGGATCACCACCGTCACCGCCGACGAAGCCGGGCGGCGCGAGTGGACGTACTCGTCCTCGGTGATCCACTGCGACTTGTGATGCACGATCCGGGTGCCGGTGTCCACCCTGGTCGGGAACCCGTGCGACCGCGCCCGGGCACAAAACGACATGTCCTCACCGAACGGACGGGGATTGCCCTCCACCATGATCGGCGAGAACCACTCGTCACCCTCGGCGTCGCGCAGCGCCTCAAGGCACGCACGCGAGATCATCAGGAACGCCCCGCCGGTCGCACCCACCGTCACCACCGTGTCTGGCGGGTACGAGAACTGCGGCTCAAAGCCTTTCTGCTCGTCGTCCCACAGGTACAGGGTCGGGTGCATCTCCTCGGCCGGAGCGTGCCCCTCGAAACGACCCACCAGGGCGTGCGTGAAGCACAGGCCCCCCAGGATCGGCCAACCGTTGTCGTCCATCTGGTCGGCGAGGCGGTGCACTGCGTCGGCGTCCCACCCCATGTCGGAGTCGATGAACACCAACAGGTCCGCTCCGGGGTGCCCCTCGAGGAACCCGGCGACAGCCTGATTGCGGCCACGGGCGATAGACCCTGCGCCGGCCTGGATCGACAGCAGGCCGAGCTGACCGGGCCGGTAGAGGCGCTGGTCGTGCGCCAGGTCGAAGTTCAGGGTGTTGACCAGCGACTCCTCGAAGATGGTCGACACCTCACCGGGGTGCAGGTGGGCGATGACGACCTTCGACTTGCCGGGACGGTTGACCTCCGCCAGCCGCTGCTGCCAGTCAGCCACGGCGGCGGGCCGTGTTGCGACGCTCGCCGGGGGCGGCTGTCGCCGTCTCCGACTCCACCCGCTCGAACAGGTCGGGGCGGGTCCGCAGCACCTTGGCGGCGTCCTTGTCCCGGTCGTCGAGCACCGTGTGCGGGTTGATCTCGACCTCACGGTCGAGGGCTTCGACGTACAGCGATGCGTGCGTCGTGGCGCGGTACAGCATGGTTGTTCTCCTTGCGCTGAGGGCCCGCAGCCGGGCCGGGGGCATCGCTGCCCCCGGCCGCAGCTACCGGGGAGGGGCGATCAGGCGCCCGGGTTGACCGACAGCACGAAGGCGGTGTTGTTCACCACGTCCGAGCCGTTGCGGTAGTGGACGTACCAGGCGCGACGCCCGTTCGGGAGGCCGTTGCCGGCGCTGAACAGGTGGGGGATGAACTCCACCTCCATGCCGACCCGGTCCGCGATCACGAACGAGTTGAAGTCGCCGTACACGAACGCCACGTTGGTGATCGACGACAGCGCCGTCGACATGTCGGACGCCTGGTAGGCGGGCCGGCCGAGGATGCTGTCGGAGATCGGCTGGCCGAACTCGCGGGTCTGCCCGTAGTAGGCGGTGCCGAACTGGCGGACCCGGTTGTGGTAGTGGAGCGAACCGATCCACGACGCCGAGTTCTGCCAGCGGGCCGGCAGGGTGTTCTGGGCGTTGAGGACGTCGGTGGCCGTCATGGCGCTGTTGGTGGTGTGCGACGACCACAGGGTCGTCTCGCCGTAGAGGGCGGTCACCACGCCGATCGGCTGGTTCGAGCCGGTGCCCTTGGTGAACACCTGCGCGTCGAGCCGGTCCTTCGCGTCGGCGAGCTCGCGGGCCACCTCGGCGCCGAGACCCTGGATGTCCTCGAACGCCTCGATGGTGGCCGGGACGGTGCCGGACGCCTTGTAGCAGGTGACGCTGGGGGACTGGTACGTGGCGGCCACGTCGGACGAGTCGCCGCCCTCCGTGCCGTACGCCAGCGTGATGCCGTCCGAGGTGACGCCGTTCCAGACGTTCGACATCACCGACACGACCCGGCTGATCTGCCGGAGGGGGTTGGTGGTCCCCGCGTTGGTCAGGATGACCGTCGGGTCGAGGAACGTCGGGATCATCGCGCCACCGTTCGCTGCGGTCAGGGTGAGGCCCCGCTCGCTGTCGAACTGGCGGGCCGACTTGAAGGCGTGCTTCTCGGCGTCGGTCAGGTCCCACGAACGGCCGGCAGCCATCTTGAGGAACGCCGACGTGTAATCGTCGGAACCGTGACGCAGCACGTACTGGT
>CALFYG010000177.1 GCA_937952095.1 uncultured Micrococcales bacterium
ACACCGGGACGAACATGTACCTGACGATCGAGGCGGCGGCGATCGCGGCGGTCGAGGTGTCGGATCCGGCCAGCACCCCTGGTCCCACGGCCGATGCGCTGGCCCGTGGCGCTCTGCTCGGCGCCCGCGGCAACTCCGGAGTCATCCTCAGTCAGTTGCTGCGCGGCATGGCCGATGTGATCGGGAAGGTGGACGAGCCCACCGGGAGCACACTCGCCGAGGCCCTGGCCAGAGCCGCCGACCTCGGATATGCGGCGGTGAGCAGGCCGGTCGAGGGCACCGTCCTCACTGTTGCCCGGGCGGCTGCCGATGGCGCCACCGAGCATGCTGCGGCCGGGGTCACAGCGGTGGCGCGGGCCGCCGCACAGCACGCCCACGACGCCCTCGCCCGGACCCCGACTCAACTGCCGGCCCTGGCTGCGGCTGGAGTTGTGGACGCGGGCGGAAAGGGGCTGGTGGTCGTCCTCGATGCGCTGGTCGAGGTCCTGACCGGTGAAGCGCACGTCGACGACATCACCAGTGACGAGACGATCGTCGCCCACGAACCCATGCCGCCCGGAGACTACGAGGGTCCGCGCTACGAGGTGATGTATCTGCTCGACGCCGAGGACGACGGCATCCCGCACCTGCGTACGCGACTGGACTCGATGGGCGACTCCCTGGTCGTGGTCGGCGGCGGCGGTCTGTGGAACGTGCACGTGCACACCGACTCGATCGGGGCGTCCATCGAGGCCGGGATCGAGGCAGGGCGGCCGCATCGCATCGCCGTGACCGATCTGGTGGAACAGCAGCGCCACCTGCCCCGCGAGATCACCCGGGTGGTTGTTGCTGTGGCACACGGCCAGGGTGTCGCGGAACTGCTGGAGGAGTCCGGTGCAGTCGTGGTGCGCACGCCTCCGCGGGGGCGGCCGAGTACCCGGGACTTCGTGCGGGCGGTGACGTCGTGCGGTGCACGCGAGGCGTTGCTCCTGCCCTCGGACTCGGACTCCACTCCCGTGGCCAAAGCCGCCGCCGAGTTCCTGCGTGATGACGACATCCGCGTGGCCGTCGTGCCGAGCCGGTCCATCGTGCAGACACTGTCGGCGGTCGCCGTCCACGACAGTTCGGTGGGCTTCGACGACGATGTGGTCACCATGGCGCGGGCCTCGAGCGCGACCCGCTACGGCGGTGTGACCGTGGCCAGCAAAGAGGCGATCACCACGGCCGGGCGGTGCCAGGTCGGGGACGTGCTCGGGCTCGTCGACGGTGACATCGTCGAGATCGGGGATTCCGTGGAGGCTGTGGCGCTGCGGGTGATCGACCGCATGAGCAGCAGCACCTCGGAGCTGGTGACGCTGGTGACCGGTTCGGAGGCGCCGGACTCGCTGGTCTCGGTGGTGGAGGAGCATCTGCAGACAGCGCTGGTAGACCTCGAGGTGGTCGCGGGCGGACAGCCGTACTGGCCTGTGATCATCGGCGTGGAGTAGCGTGGCCCAGCTCTCCTCGCCGCTCGCGGACGTGCTCGGCGGTCGCAGCGCCGGCAGCCTGCGCAAATCTCACGGCGTCGAGACGTGTGAGGACCTCCTCTGGGTGTTCCCGCGCCGCTACCAGGACATGACCAGCCTCACCGACATCGCGGGGCTGCACGTGGGTGATGTGGCGACCGTCCTGGCACGCGTGAAGAGCGTGAGCGTCCGCCGCACACGTAAGGGGGAGATGCTCAACGCCGTCATCACCGATGGACGACAGGATCTGCATCTCGCGTTCTTCCGGGGCATCAGGGGGTACCAGCGCATGCTGCAGTCGGGCCGTATCGGCCTGTTCAGCGGCAAGGTCAGTGCGTTCCGCGGGCAGTTGCAGCTGGCCCATCCGCTGTGTGTCATGTCGCCGGAGGGCGCCGGTGACGATCCGGAGGAGGTGGAGGCCTTCCTGGCCACCATCAATCCCATCTATCCGGCCACTGCAAGTATCCCCTCCTGGCGGGTGGCCAAGTCGGTGAAGATGGTGCTCGAAGCCGTCGACCTCGGCGACGATCCCATCGACGACACGATCCGGCAACGGCGCGCGTTGATGTCTCAGTCCGAGGCGTTCGAAGCGGTGCACACCCCCACGACGCTGGATCTGCTGGAGCCGGCCCGGGCCCGATTCCGCTACCAGGAAGCGTTCGTGTTGCAGACCATCCTGGCCCTTAGACGGCAGGCCATGGCCGCCAGCGATGCGACAGCCCGGCCCGGCAGCGACGACGGACTGGCGCGTGCGATCGAACAACGGCTCCCGTTCGCCCTGACCGAGGGTCAGCAGAACGCCGTTGCCGAGATCCGGGGCGACCTCGCACGCCCCGCTCCGATGCAACGCCTGTTGCACGGTGAAGTCGGCGCGGGCAAGACACTCGTCGCACTGTTGGCCATGGCCACCGTCGTCGACTCGGGTGGACAAGCGGTCCTGCTCGCACCCACCGAGGTCCTGGCAGCGCAGCATCACGCATCGATCAGTGCGCTGCTCGGCGAACTCGCCGAGGCGGGCACATTGCTGGGGGGCAGCACGGGCACCCAGGTCGTTCTGCTGACGGGCTCGGCCAGCGCCGCCTCCCGCCGGGAAGCGTTGCTCAAGATCGTCTCCGGTGAGGCTGGGATCGTGGTCGGCACCCATGCGCTGCTCAACGAGGCGGTCCAGTTCGCAGATCTCGGCCTCGTCGTCGTGGACGAACAGCACCGTTTCGGTGTCGAGCAGCGCGCCGCACTCTTGGAGCGGGGATCCGGGACCTCCCGGCCGCACCTTCTGGTCATGACTGCCACGCCGATCCCTCGCACGGTGGCCATGACGGTCTTCGGCGACCTCGACGTGACAACACTGCGGGAACTCCCTGCGGGCCGTGCCGGGGTCAGCACGTTCGTGGTCAACGAATCCTTGGCGCCGCGGCACGCCGAACGCACCTGGGAACGGGTGGTGGAGGAGGTCGGGCAGGGCCGAAAGGTCTACGTCGTCTGCCCACGGATCGGCGACGGGGAGCCCTTCGAACCGGAGGAGGGACTGCCGGACGACCTCATCGACCTCGACTTCGCGACACCGGAACAGACCCGCGGGGTGCTGCGCACGGCCGATGACCTCGCGGACGGGCCGCTGGCGGGGCTGCGCATCGGCGTGATGCACGGCCGGCTGCACTCGTCGGAGAAGGCCGACGTGATGCGGCGTTTCGCGGCCGATTCCGGCACTCCGGACGCGATCGACGTGCTCGTGGCCACCAGCGTCATCGAGGTGGGCGTGGATGTGCCCTCCGCGACGATGATGGTCGTACTCGACGCCGAATCCTTCGGGGTCAGCCAGCTGCACCAATTGCGTGGACGGGTGGGCCGCGCCCACCTGCCGGGCCTGTGCCTGCTGTGCACACGCAACCCCGAAGCCGCGGAGCGGCTCGAGAAGGTCGCCGGCACCACCAACGGTTTCGACCTGGCCCGCATCGACCTCGAGCAGCGCAAGGAGGGTGACGTTCTGGGGACGGCGCAGTCGGGACGGCTGACCCGACTGCGGGTCTTGCGGGTGATCCGGGACGAGGAAGTCATCGATGATGCGCGGGCCGACGTCGCCGAGATGCTCGACCGGGATCCGGGGCTGACCGAACACGGGGCGCTGCGCGCGATGATGAACCGCTGGCAGTCCGCGGGGGCCGAGTACGTGGAGAAGACGTGACCCGGATCATCGCCGGCGAGGCCCGCGGTCGCCGGTTGAAGGTGCCCGGGGCGCTGACTCGTCCCACCTCCGATCGCGTGCGGGAATCGCTGTTCGCCTCGTTGGAGTCGCTGGTCGACCTCGATGGCACCCATGTGCTCGACCTCTTCGCCGGATCCGGCGCACTGGGTCTGGAGGCACGATCGCGCGGGGCGGCGGAGGTGATCCTGGTCGACCGGGCACCTGCCGTGGCCAGGGTCATCACGCAGAACATCGCGAGTGTGGCTCTGCCAGGGGTCAGATGCGAGCGGGCCGATGTCCGCAGGTTCCTGCGCGGTCCGGCCCGGCCACAGGACGTGGTCTTCATCGATCCCCCGTATGAGGTTCCAGCGCGCGAGGTCGAGGAGATCCTCGGGATGCTCGCCAACGGCTGGCTGACCGAGGGGGCGGTGGTCGTGGTTGAGCGCGGGGACGCCAGGATCCGCTGGCCCACGGGATACACGGATGCGTGGGAGCGCCGGTTCGGGGGCACCCACGTCCTGCGGGCGGTTTGGTACCGTCCGGATTAATACTCGCGTACACCAATCCCGAGGAGCCGACGGTGCGCAGAGCGGTTTGTCCCGGATCCTTCGATCCGGTGACCAATGGTCATCTCGACATCATCTCGCGTGCCTGCAACCTGTTCGATGAGGTTGTCGTGGCGGTGCTCATCAACAAGAAGAAGCAGGGGATGTTCACCGTCGAGGAGCGCATCGAGTTGCTCCGTGAGGTCACCGCCGACCATCCCAACGTCGTGGTGGACTCGTTCCACGGCCTGCTGGTCGATTTCTGCCGGGAGCGCGAGATTGCCGCGATCGTCAAGGGTCTGCGCGCTGTCAGTGACTTCGACTACGAACTGCAGATGGCGCAGATGAATTACCAACTGTCCGGCGTGGACACCGTGTTCGTCTCCACCAACCCGCTGTATTCGTACCTGTCGAGCAGTCTGATCAAGGAGGTCGCCACGTACGGTGGGGACGTGTCCAACCTGCTGCCCGGCGTGGTCTACGACCGTTTGCGCGACCGTGTGGCTAATACTGGGTGAAACAGTTTGGAGGACCGCATGGAGGTCTACGAACGACTCGATGACCTGGTCGACCTGATCGAGGGCGCGCGGGGCGTGCCACTGTCGGACTCCTGCGTCATCAATCGAACGATCGCACTCGACCTGCTCGAAGCGGTCCGGGCCCTCATGCCGGCGTCCCTGCGCGATGCCGCGACGATCCTCGCCGACCGGGACGATGTGCTCGAGGACGCGGCGCGGGAAGCCGAATCGCGGATCGCCGCGGCCCAGGACGAGGCGGATGCCATCCTTTCGAGAGCCGAGAACGAGGTCGCCGCACTGCAGTCGCAGGCACAAGCCGACATCGAACAACACCTGGCGCAGGGTCAGGCGGACGCTGCCCGTACCGTCGACCGAGCGCGGGCCGAGGCCGAACGACTCGTCGCCGCCGACACGATCCGGCTTGAGGCCGAGCGGCAGGCGAAGGCCGTGCGCGAGCAGGCTGAGAACGATGCGGCCCGGGTGCGGGCCGAGGCCGACATCTACGTCGACAAGCGCCTGGCCAATCTCGAGGACACCCTGCGGGCCGCCCTGGACCAGATCGGGCGGGGACGGCGGCGGGCCAGTGCCGGCACCCCTCAGGCGCCGGCATCCGATTCCGGCGTGTACGACTTCACCCAGGATCCCGACGTCGCTGGCGATCTGGTCGGTGGGCGCCGCCGGGGCAATCGCCAGGCTTGATACCCTGGGTGGGATGGCGTTGGAGCCATGCTGTTGGCGTGCCCGCCACACGGCAACCCGCGCCCCCGACGAGCCCAAGGACCGACATGACGAGTGCACATGTGCCGTTCGTCGTTGACGTGCGCCCGCTCATCGGCAAACCCGGCGCGTATCAGCGACTCGACCTGATCGAGCCGGCGGGCCCCGGGGTGAGCACGCCGGTCGTGGTCGTCGCCGAGAGCGAACCGGTGACCGCACGGGTCATGCTGGAGTCGGTGCGTGAGGGGATCCTCGTGACCGGGGACGCCCGCACCACCGGGGACGCGGTGTGCAGCCGTTGCCTGGATCCGGTGCGGGTCCCGCTGACCGCCGATCTGCAGGAGTTGTACGCGTGGTCGGCGCAGGAGGCCGAGGTCGACGATCTCGGAGAGCTCGGTCCGCACCTCGAGGCCGAGACCCTGGATCTGCGACCGGCCGTGCGCGACGGGCTGATTCTGGAGATGCCCCCGGCGCCGCTGTGCGACCTCGACTGCCCCGGACTGTGTGCACAGTGCGGCGCGAAGCTTGCCGACGACCCCGATCACCATCACGACACGACCGACCCTCGCTGGGAGGCCTTGTCGGCACTCAAGAACGACCTGCTCAGCGAGCAGGCGGAAGCACCCAAGGAGAAGTAAGTGGCCGTTCCGAAGCGCAAGAAGTCGCGCAGCAACACCCGCTCCCGCCGCGCGCAGTGGAAGACCAGCGCGCCGACGCTGACCACGTGCAAGCAGTGCGGCACGCAGAAGCCCCCGCACGTGGCCTGCCCGGACTGTGGCACCTACGCCAAGCGGCGCGTCCTCGACGTCTGAGCCGGGGGCCGTACTGGTGCCTGCCGACGGCGATCTGACCGAGCTTGTGAAGCACCTCGGTCTTGTCGGCATGCCCGCGGACCTGCCACTTGCGATGGTGCACCGCTCCTACTCGTACGAGAACGGGCGGATCCCCACCAACGAGCGCTTGGAGTTCCTGGGGGACTCGGTGCTCGGAGTGATCATCACCGATCACCTGTACCGCAACTTCCCCGATCTGCCGGAAGGGCAGCTGGCGAAGATGCGCTCGGCGATCGTCAATGCCCAGTCGTTGGCGGTCGTGGCGCGTCAGTGCCACGTCGGCGACTATCTGCTGCTCGGCCGGGGTGAGCAGAGCACCGGGGGCCGGGAGAAGGTCTCGATCCTGGCCGACGCCATGGAGGCGGTCATCGGCGCGGTCTACCTCGAGTCCGGTCTCGAGGGCGCCCGAGCGTTCGTTCTCGACCGGTTCTCAGGGCTCATCGAGACCGTGCCGCTGCTCGGTGCCGGCCTCGACTGGAAGACCAGCCTGCAGGAACTGTGCGCGGCGATCGGCCATGGCACGCCGGAGTACGTGGTCGTCGGGGAGGGCCCGGACCATGCCCGCACCTTCACCGCCCAGGTGCGTGTCGGCGATCAACTGTTCGGCAACGGCTTCGGTCGCACCAAGAAGCAGGCGGAGCAGGAGGCGGCGCAGACGGCCTTCGAGCAGGTTCAGCGGGCCTTTTCCACCGATGCCTGAACTGCCCGAGGTCGAGGTCGTGCGCCGTGGCCTCGAGCACTGGACCACAGGCCGGGACATCGTCGACGTGCAGGTGCTCCACCCCCGGGCGGTGCGCCGCCACGCAGGTCCGCCGAGCGACTTCGAGGCCGTCGTGCGCGGGGCGCATCTGTCCGAGGTGCGCCGTAGAGGGAAGTTCCTGTGGTGGCCGCTGCCAGATGTCGCGCTGGTCGGTCACCTGGGGATGTCCGGGCAGTTCCGGGTGGACGGTGAACCGGGGGAGCACACCCGCATCCTGTTCGACATCGGTGTCCCCCTGATCTTCGACGACCAGCGCACGTTCGGCGGGATGTGGGCCGAACCGATGGTCGACGGCCTGCCGGTGTCGCTGCAACACATCGCCCCCGACCCGTTCGATCCGCACTACGACCGGCGAGCGGTCGTGCGGATCATCCGCGGCCGGCGCGCCCCGGTCAAAGCCCTTCTGCTGGATCAGGGGATCGTGTCGGGAATCGGCAACATCTACGCCGATGAAGCCCTGTGGCAGGCTCGCGTCCACTGGCGGACCCCCGGCGCGGCGCTGAGCGCGCGCAAGGTCGGTGAGTTGCTCGATGCGGCCCAGGAGGTCATGGCCCGCGCGGTGACTGCGGGCGGCACATCCTTCGACCGGTTGTACGTCAACGTCAACGGCAGCAGTGGGTACTTCCAGCGTGATCTGGCCGCGTACGGGCAGCAGGACCTGCCGTGTCCACGCTGTGGCACGCCCATCGTCCGGGAGCCTTTCGCCAACCGGTCGTCGTTCCGGTGCCCGCGGTGTCAGCGGATGCGTCGGTAGTGCGTGTTCTGCTTGACGACGATCGAGCCGTTATGTCAACCTGATATATAGGGCGTTGGCTTCTCATGCCCTGTCCAACCCCGTGTACGGAGGACTTCGATGGCCAAGGCGGTGTATACCCCTGGCGCACAGTACGACCCCCGGCTTCTGGCCGAACTGGTCTCTTTGCGTGCTCGCGTTGCTGAACTGGAACGCGAAGTGAGTGCCCTGCGTGTGGAGCAGGACACCTTCGACGACGAGGTGATGTCCTTGTCGACGCAGCCGGCCGTCCTGGCCTGAGTTTCACCCGTTCGCGCCCGCGTGGCGTTGGCCGGTCTGTGCCACGCCCCGGGTTAGTCTGAGGTTCTTCCCCGCATCCGGACCGTGAGGTCCGGTTCCAACCGTGCGCGGCAGGAGGCCCGGAGTGCATCTGAGGAGTCTGACCCTTCGGGGATTCAAGTCCTTCGCGACGTCGACCACCATCGACCTCGAACCAGGGATCACGTGTGTCGTGGGCCCGAACGGGTCGGGGAAGTCCAACGTCGTCGACGCCATCGCCTGGGTCATGGGCGAGCAGGGCGCCAAGAGCCTGCGCGGCGGCAAGATGGAGGACGTCATCTTCGCCGGCACCGCCGGCCGCCCGCCGCTCGGCCAGATCGGAAGAGCACACGTCTG
>CALFYG010000178.1 GCA_937952095.1 uncultured Micrococcales bacterium
AGCAAGGCATCATCACACCGATCCGGTTTCAGCGGGAGGTCGCCAGCACTTCCCGCGTGCGCCGCCGGACCTTGATGCTGGACACGGCGGGCGAGTACCTCAGCGGAACGCAGAGCACCGCGGAGTTCGACTTCGGCCGGTTGTGCCGGCGTTACGGCATCCCCGCGCCGATCCGCCAGACCCGCCGACGGGATGCCTCGGGTCGATGGCGGTACACGGACGCCGAATTCGTTCTGCCCGACGGGCGCACGTTGATCGTGGAGATCGACGGTCTGCACCATCTCGACCCAGCCAACTGGCTTGCCGACATCAGGCGGCAGAACGACCTGATGGTCACCACGAACGGTCTTGTCCTGCGGGTGGCTACATGGACGCTCAAACACGAGCCCGCGGAGTTCATGCCGTTCCTCGGGCGCCTGCTCACCGGCAACGCGTGAAGATCTGGGCCCTGAATCAACAGATCTTCACACGCTGAGGTTCAGAGCGCGTCGGGGCCACGCTCTCCGGTGCGCACCCGCACCACGGCTTCCACCGGTGTCACCCACACCTTCCCGTCGCCGATCTTGCCGGTCCTGGCAGCGGACACGAGCACGTCGACGATGTGGCCCGCGTCGTCATCCTCGACCAGTACCTCGAGGCGAACTTTCGGCAGCAGATCGACCTGGTACTCCGCCCCTCGGTAGACCTCCAGATGTCCACGCTGCCGGCCATAACCACTGACCTCAGTGACCGTCATCCCTGCCACTCCCTGGATCTGCAGTGCTTCCCGGACACGTTCGAGCATGTGCGGCCGGATGACCGCGGTGATGAGTTTCACAGCCACATCCGCGCGAGTTCGTCCATGATGTCCGGGTCGGCGTCGAGTTCGCTGTCACCTGGCCGCGGATCGTGCACGATCAGATCCGTCATCCCCACCCGACTGCAGATCCCGAGCAACTGCTCCACCGTCGACATGTCGAGGCGATGCGACGAGAGCAGCACACGATCGAGGTCGGCTGGATCGCGACCGAGCCGCTCGCACTGCTCGTCAAGGATCGCCGCCTGCTTCATCAGACCGTCCTCCAGATCGGCGAGGTTCTCATCAGTCTCACGGCCGAACGTGACCCAGCCCTGTCCAAAGCGTGCGGCCAGGCCCAGAGTGCGCGGCCCTGCCGCGGCCACGAGGAACGGGATGCGCGGCTGCTGCACCGGCGCGGGGATGTTCTGCGCGGCGACCACCGGGTAACGGTGGTTCTCCGAGGAGTACGTAGGCGTCGACAGCAGCCCGTCGAGAACCTCGAGGAAGTCAGCGAGCCGATCGGCGCGCTCGCGCGGGGTAAGCACTTCATCGCCGAAGACCGTGGCGTCGAAGCCGATCCCTCCTGCCCCGATCCCCAGCGTCAACCGCCCAGCGCTGATGTGGTCGAGGGTCAGCGCATCCTTGGCGAAGGTGACCGGGTGGCGGAAGTTGGGAGAAGCCACGAGCGTCCCGAGGCGGATCCGGGTGGTGGCCGCGGCCATCCCCGTCAACCAGGGGATCGCCCCGAACCACGGACCGTCCCGGAACCGCCGCCACGACAAGTGGTCGTAGGTCCACAGGTGCGCGAAGCCGAGCCGCTCCAGATGCTGTGCGCGCGCTTGTGCCTGCGGCCACGGATCGGCCGGAAGCATCACGACGCCGACGCGCATGGTCAGTCGGTGACAGCACCGCGCGAAGCGGACCCCACGAGACGTGCGTACTTGGAGAGCACGCCCCGCTCGTACCGGGCGGGCAGCGGCGCCCAGCCCTCACGCCGGGCCGCGAGTTCGGCCTCGTCGACCAGCAGCTCCAGCGTGCGCGCCGAGACATCGATGCGCACCCGGTCGCCGTCGCGCACCAGTGCGATCGGTCCGCCGTCCACCGCCTCGGGTGCGACGTGTCCAACGCACAGACCGGTCGTCCCGCCGGAGAACCGCCCGTCGGTGATCAGCAGGACATCCTTGCCCAGACCGGCACCCTTGATGGCGCCTGTGATCATGAGCATCTCGCGCATACCGGGACCGCCCTTGGGCCCCTCGTAGCGGATGACGACGACGTCGCCGGCCTGGATCGTGCCGTCTTCGAGTGCCTGCATCGCGGCCTGCTCCCGCTCGAAGACCCGGGCCGAGCCTTCGAACACATCCACCGGAACGCCGGCGCTCTTGACCACAGCACCCTCCGGGCACAGCGATCCGGACAGGACCGTGATGCCGCCGTGCGTGTCGAGTGCGGAGTCGACGGCGTGCAGGATCTGCCCGTCGGGGTCGGAGGGCTGCAACTCAGCGAGGTTCTCGGCGACGGTCCGCCCGGTCACGGTGAGGCAGTCCCCGTGCAGCAGGCCGGCGTCAAGCAGTGCCTTCATGACCACCGGCACTCCACCGACGCGGTCCACATCGCTCATGACGTACCGCCCGAAGGGCTTCAGGTCGCCGAGCAACGGCACCTTGGCGCCGATCCGGTGGAAGTCCTCGAGCTCGAGCTCGACCTCTGCGTCGTGCGCCATCGCGAGCAGGTGCAGCACCGCGTTGGTCGAGCCGCCGAGGGCCATCAGAACCGTGATGGCGTTCTCGAAGGCCTCCCGCGTCATGATCTGGCGGGCGGTGATCCCCTGCCTGATCAGATTCACGACGGCCTCGCCGGAACGACGAGCGATGGTGTCCCGGCGCCGGTCGACGGCGGGCGGCGCGGCCGAACCCGGCAACGACAGCCCCATCGCCTCGCCGATGCTGGCCATCGTGTTGGCCGTGTACATCCCGCCACACGCACCTTCGCCCGGGCAGATCGCGCGCTCGATCTCATCGACCTCCTCGCGGGTGATCAGCCCTCGGGCACAGGCTCCGACCGCCTCGAAGGCATCGATGATGGTGACGTCCCGGTCGCCCACCTTGCCGGGCAGGATCGACCCCGCGTAGACGAACACCGCCGCCACATCGAGACGGGCGGCGGCCATCATCATGCCCGGCAGACTCTTGTCGCAGCCCGCGAATGTGACCATGCCGTCGAGCATCTCGGCGTTCATCACCGTCTCGACCGAGTCAGCGATGATCTCGCGGCTCACCAGCGAGAAGTGCATTCCTTCGTGGCCCATGCTGATGCCGTCGGACACGGAGATCGTGCCGAACTGCAGAGGGAATCCCCCCGCGGCGTGCACACCCTCCTTGGCGGCCTTCGCCAGTCGGTCCAGCGACAGGTTGCAGGGGGTGATCTCGTTCCAACTCGAGGCCACGCCGATCTGGGGCTTGTCGAAGTCCTGATCGCTCATCCCCACCGCGCGCAGCATGCCGCGCGCGGGCGCACGCTCGAGACCGTCGGTGACCACGGAACTGCGGGGTTTCATGTCAGCCATGCCTGCAGCGTATCCGCCGTGGGCGGCCACATGACCGGGCGGCCGAACCTGCCTGCGACACTGATGAAGATGTTCTCGACCTTCACATTCAACAGCGCCGACGGCACCGAACTGCTCGGCTGGACGAACAACGGCACCGGCCCGGACGTGGTGGTGTGCAACGGCCTCGGCGTACCACCGCAGGCCTGGCCCCGCCTGCTCGACCCGCACTGCGGTTATCGGGTGGTGGGCTGGAACCACCGGGGAGGTCTCGGGTCGGGACGACCGGCTGATCCGGAACGGATCCGCGTCGAGGACCACGTGGCTGACGCGCTGGCACTCATGGCACACACCAAGGTGGACCGCGCACTGCTCGTGGCCTGGTCGCTGGGCGTGAATGTCAGCTTCGAGATCGCGGCGGAGCACCCCGAGAAGGTCGCGGGCATGCTGATGTGCGCCGGTGTACCCGGTGGCACGTACGACGCCGCGTTCTCGATGCTCATGGTGCCCAAGCCGTTGCGGAAGACGACCGGGCTCATGGTCAGCCGCGCGGGTCAGGCGATCGGCAGGCCGCTGAACCTGCTGGCCCGCACCGTGCCCAAGGGGAACACGTTCGCAGAGATCCTGCGGCACAGCGGCTTCATGCTCCCGAGCGCACAGACCAAGGATGTCGTCCCGTGGATCCAGTCGTTCCTCGAACACGACTTCGAGTGGTACTTCCGCCTGATGGTGGCCGCCGCCGATCACGACCCCATGGATCCCTCGTTCGTGCAGTGCCCGATCACTGTCGTCGCCGGCGGATTCGACGTGATGACCTCGATGCGTGACGTGGTGGCCTTCGCACAGAGGATCGATCACGCAGAGGTGCATGTGCTGAACGCCACGCACTTCGTGCCCCTGGAGTTCCCCGACGAGATCATGGCCATGCTCGACGGATTACTGGTACGCAGCGATCTGACTGTTCCCGCCAATCTCGGAGAGCGGGCCGCTGAGGAGGCCGACGTGCTCCAGGAGACCCTGATCGACCTGCGCGATGGCGTCCACCAGGCCTGAGGCGAGCCAGAATCTCCCATTGCGACGTTGTTGATCCGACGGAGCCCCGATTGCGACGTTGTTGCCCTGGATAGGCCACGGAAACGACAACAACCTCACAACCGGCGAAGAAACGCGACAACAACGTCGCAATCGCGACGTACGTCAGACCTGGGCTACAGCGCCGACTTCGCTTTCCACTGAGACCACGAGTAGTTCCAGTAGGAACCCGGCGTCCCGTTCCACGTCTCCATGGACCGGCCTGTGTTGGTGGTCACCGTCACATCGCCGGCACGTACGTGGTTGAAGAACCATTTCGCGGGACCCACGTTGAGGTTCGTGCAGCCGTGCGAACCGTTCCACTGGCCGATGCGGGAGACCGCCCATGGCGCGCCGTGCACGAACTCCCCGGACGGGGTGATCCGCACCGCGTACGGGACATTGAGGTCGTAGTACTCGTCGGTCAGCCCGAGTTGATCGCTGGTCATCCGCTGCCAGCGATACTTCTCGCCGGTGATGATCTTGACGCCCGAGCGGGTCGCGAACCCGGGCTTACCCAGACTCACCCCGAAGACCTTCACGAGCTTGCCGTCGCGGAAGACCTTCATCTGGTGGTTGCTGGCGTTGATCCGGGCGATCAGTGAGCGCGCAGTCCGGAAGGAGTCGACCCTGCTCGTGGTCTTGCCACCCACCCAGATCGTGGTGTCATCGGAATTCAGGCGGACCTTTCGAAGGTCGAGCTCGACGTTGATCTTGGTGCGCCCGGGCCAGAACTCCTTGGGGCGATACACAGCGGTCGTGCTGTCGATCCAGCCCCAGGACCCGTCCGGAAGGGGATCCGGCGATGTGATCGTCATGGCCTGTTCGGCCTTGGCACGGAAGCGCACCGGGGCGGAGAACTTGGCGGTGATCAGTTGTCCGACGCCGAAACGCCCGGCGGACGGTGAGACGTCCACGCGGACACGCTCGACCGTCTTCGTGACCTCGGCCATCCCGATCTCGGAACCCGCCGGGAGCACCTCCGGCTCAGGCTCGGGGGTCACCGTCGGAGTCGGCGAAGGCGTCGTGGTCGGGGTGGGTAGCGTTTCGGCGGCCGCCGGCGCAGTCACCAGCAGCAGGCTCAGTCCCACAGCGGCGGGAACACGGACAGATCTCACGCTTCCAGTGTGCGACACACTCCCGACAATCGGCGCCGAAGGTGGCCCGATTCACATGACGCGATCGGGCGCGGTGCCGCTCCGGCGGCCGACGATCCACATCGTGGCCAACAGCGTGGACGTCACGATCACGGCCACCGTGTTCGAGATCACCAGTGGCAGATCACGGTTCACCACACCGTAGGTCAGCCACAGCAGGAAGCCCACGAGCAGGATGAGGACCCATCCGAGCGAGGTCCCTCCCGCGTCCCGGTTGCGGATGATGACCCGGACCTGCAACAGGGGCGCCAAACCCATGAGCAGACCCCAGATCGTGGTGAGAACGGCAAGACTTTGCGCGAACAACTTCGAGGACTCCTTGACTCCCGACGAAACGATGGATCGAGGAGAAGGAGTTATCGGAAGTCCCGCCGACACGTCTCGGACCCGTACAGCGGCAGGTCGATCAGCGCAGCGTGCATGGCCTCACTCTACGACTCCCTACCGACTCAGGGAGCCACCCGCCGAGCGACCGCCTCGCCGCTCTTCAGGTAGATCCGCCAGGCGTGGTAGGTCTTCGTGTACGGATTGCGGCCGTAGATCAGCACGCCGCGCCGCAGTTGGCGCACCTTCAACGCGACCACACGGTCAGTCGGCACCGCGGCCCGCGTGGCCGCGTCGATCGCCGCCACATTCGGTCCGGAGGCGTTCACCGACGCCGCCACCGCCCGGCTGATCTGCTTCATGGTTGAGTTCAGCGAGGCCGCCTGTGACGCTTTCTGCCAGGCGGCGAAGGACACCGCACCGGCGGGAGCGGTGATCGACTGCGCACCGTAGGTGATGGCGATCGCACCGAACCGGGTGACCCGGCCCTGTCCGTCCGTGACGACGACGAAAGGGCCTTCCCCAGGCAGCGTGAAGACCCATCGCGACCCATCCCGATCGACGGAGTCGGCAGCGGCGAGGTCCTGCGCGCAGGTGGCGGACAGGGGCACTGCGGCCCGGGCGGCGTCATCGAAGGTCGCCGACCAGCCCGCGGCGGGGCTCCAGAAGGCCCCCGGATTCAGCCACCACGTCGCACCGGGTCGCTTGATGTAACGCAGTGCCGCTCGGCGGTCCTTTGGGCGCAAACCGTCATCGGCCACAGCACCGAAGGTGCCCTCCCCCGCGATGGCCACGCGGTTGGTGCCAGGACCGGAGACCGCAAACCGGTCACCGGTCACGGCCACGCTGGAGTCGCCGTCGACGGCACGACCACCCACCGAAGTCAACGCAGAACTGGTCGACGCGCAGGCGGCGGTCACGGACTCGAGGGCCTCGGGCAGGGGAACAGGTGCGGCGACTGCGGGGGCGGCGCACACCGCGGTCAGCAGCATGGTCACGCCCGAGATCAGGGCTGGACGCATGACCCCAAGGGTAACCGCCGGATCAGCGTCGCAGTTGTGTGATCTCCACGTCGACCCCGAGGCCCTGGCTGGCACCGCCCGCGTAGATGCCCTTCAGCGGCGGGACGTCGGCATAGTCGCGGCCCCGCGCGACGAGCACGTGCGCGGCACCCACCGTGCGGTCGTTCGTGGGGTCCAGCCCCTCCCAGCCGCCGTTCCACACCTCGACCCAGGCGTGCGACTCCCCCCGCACGGTTTCGCCGAGCGCTTCTTCTTCGGTGTGCAGGTAGCCGGACACATACCGCGCCGGGATCCCGGCGGAACGCAGCAAGGACAACATGGCGTGGGCGAAGTCCTGGCAGACCCCGGAACCCGCATCCCACGCTTCGCCGGCCGTGGTCGACACCGTGGTCGATCCCGATGCGTAGGAGATCCGGTCGCGCACCATCTCGTTGCACAGATCCACGGCATCCGCAGGCGTGGGGCAGGCGCGCAACTGATCGACGAGTCCCGCTCGGTGCTCGTCCTCGCGGGCGTCGTCAACGTAGGAACTGGTCACCAAGTACTCGCACCAACGATCGAGGACCTTCTCGCTGGCAAGATCCTCCCAGGTTGCCCCCGCGGCGCGGTGGTAGCCACCGGCGGTGTCGACGGTGCTGGTGGCGATGACCTCGAGGACGTCGTGCGGTTCGTGGGTGTCGAAGGACTCGACGCGGGCCCCCCAGTAGTCGGTGTACACAAGGACCGCTGCCCGGGGTTCCACGCGCAATTCATGGGCGATGAGCACCTGTCCGTCGTCATCGAGCGGGGTCATCCTGACCTCGTTGAAGGAGGAGACGACAGGCGAGGCGTAGCGGTACCCCGTGCGGTGCTGAATGCGCAGACGACGACCGGGCATCAGTTGCTCCACACGATCGTGCCGACCGGGCGGAAGAAGGCAGCTGCCACCACGTCGGAGGCACGCGCTGAGGACTGCTGGACGAGTTCGATGAGGCCGTCCACCTCCTCCGGATGTGGGTCCACCGCGTACTCCAACTGCGAGCGCAGAAGACCCACCTCGCGCAGCAGGTCACCACCGTCGCTGGCCCCCCGCGCCGCAAGCCCTCGCACGGCCTCCTCCGCGTTGGAGGAACTCACGCGCATCGAGCGGGGATGGTCGGGATCGAGTAGGAGGAATCGCCGCACCTCGTCACCGGTCAGTGGGTGCTGGGTACGCAGGAACGCGTTGAGTGACGCCGCCGAACGCAGTGTCGCCACCGGCCCGCCCTCCGGCCACAACTGGTCGTGCCGCACCGCGAGCACGCGGGCCATCATGTCCAGACGTTCCAGGGAACGCCCCAGGGACAGGAACAGATGACCCTCATCCCGAGGCACCGTCCAGTCGATCTGCCCCACCACGACCGCGAGTCTTTCCACGACGCGGTACAGGGCGTAGGCGGGGCTCGTCGCGACGATGGGACCGCGGATGCCGGCGAGGTGCGCGGCGTTGAGAGCCTCGAAGACGTCGGCGGACAGCGACTCCCGCACACCGCGGGCATTCTCCCGCGCCATCGTGATGGCTCCCGAGATGGTTGCCGGATCGGAGGAGTTCCCGACCACCGCGGTCACCAGGTCCCCTGCATCGGTGGCTGACTGCGGCGGCAGGGACAGTGCATCGAGCAGGACAGCCGCCGCCAGCTCCTCGGGCACGGTCCGTTCTTCGACCATGAGCTGGTGGTGCTCGGCCAGCAGCCTGGAGGTGGCCTCGGCCCGCTCGAGGTAGCGACCGATCCAGAAGTAGGACTCCGCGATCCGGCTCAGCACGGCGCACCGTCCTGCGAGTCCGTCTGCGGCGTCTCGGATTGCTGCTGCTGGTTCTCCTGTTGGCGCATCCGCTCGTCGTGCGTGGTCGGTGAGTGCACACGGGCCGGCACCGCGGCGAGGACCCGGGTCAGCCGTGGTGTGGGGCGCTCGGGCGGGGTGTACTGCACCGAGTGGTCCTGCTCGGCAACCACCCACGTGTCCTTCGAGCCACCCCCCTGACTGCTGTTGACCACCAGCGAGCCTTCAGGCAGCGCCACCCGGGTGAGACCACCAGGGAGCACGAAGATGTGGTCCCCATCGTTGACGGCGAAGGGCCGCAGGTCCACGTGCCGGGGCGCGAGTTCACCATCGTCCACCAGCGTGGGACACGTCGAGATCCGCACGATGCGCTGGGCGATCCAACTGCGGGGATCCGCCTGAACCTGCTTCGCCAATGTCGCCAACTGGGCGTCAGTGGCCTTGTCACCCACCACGAGGCCGTAGCCGCCCGAGCCGTCGACGGGCTTGAGCACCATCCGGTCGAGCCGGTCGAGAACGAACTCGCGCTGCTCGGGATCCTGCAGGTCGTAGGTGTCGATGTTGGGCAGGATCGCCCTTTCGCCGAGGTAGTACTCGATGAGTGCCGGGACGTAGGGGTAGATGGCCTTGTCGTCGGCCACGCCGTTGCCGACCGCGTTCGCGATGGTCACCCGGCCGGCACGCGCGGCGTTCAGCAGGCCCGGGACACCGAGCACGGAATCGGGCCGGAAATGCACTGGGTCGAGGTAGTCGTCATCGATGCGGCGGTAGAGCACATGCACCGGTTTGGGACCGCGGACCGTGCGCATCCAGACCTGGTCGTCGCGGCAGTAGAGGTCACGGCCCTCGACGAGCTCGACGCCCATCCGGCGGGCGAGGAACGCGTGCTCGAAGTGCGCCGAGTTGTGCACGCCGGGGGTGAGCACCGCGACCTGCGGATCCGCCACACCAGCGGGTGCCGCCGCAAGCAACGCGTCGAGCAGGCGTTCCGGGTATTCGGCCACGGGTTGCACGCGCTGGTCACTGAACAGTTCGGGCAGCACGTGGGCGAGCGCGCGGCGGTTCTCCAACACGTACGAGACGCCGGACGGACAGCGCAGGTTGTCCTCGAGGACCGCGAAGACACCCTCCTCGTCGCGGATCAGGTCGATACCTGCGACGTGGATGCGCACACCGTTGGGGGGCTCGATGCCCCAGGCCTCCCGGTGGAAGTGGCTGGAACTGGCCACGAGTCGGCGCGGCACGATCCCGTCGTCCAGGACCCGTCGCGACCCGTACACGTCCGCCAGGAACATCTCCAAGGCCTTGATGCGCTGGGCGACCCCCTGCTCGATCACGCGCCATTCGGCGGCGCTGAGCAACCGCGGCACGAGGTCCAACGGCAGTGGACGCTCCTTGCCGGCCAGGCTGAACGTGATGCCCTGGCGGTTGAAGTACGCGTCGATCAGCCGCCCGCGTTCCGACAGACCCTCCTCGCCGAGCCCGGCCAGGACGGTCTTCAACGCTTCGACGGCATCGACGTCCGCGAGGTCGCCATCCATCTCCTGGTAGGCAGGCAGTACGGAGTCGACATCGGGCACGGGGCAATCCTGCCACTCATGCTGATCATCACGGAAGGTCGGACGGCATCCTTAACAGCCCGGAAACAAGACCCTCGGCAATCTCAAGACGATCGGGACCTTCGACGACCACCGCATCCGGCAGGAGGGTGCGGTACTCCTCGAAGGCAGTCTCCCGGCCACCGGGGTCGTCGCGTATCCCATCTGCCACCCACGGAAGATCGGGGGCCATCAGCAGCAGCAGGTCGTAGCGGGTGCCGGTGACCGCGGCCAACAAATCCTCAGTCACCTCCGGCGGCCCCACCTCGTAGCCGGGACGCGACCGCGCCGCGCACACGTGCCAGACCAGCGGTGTGGCACAGGTGCCGTCGGCGATCACCACACCCCTGTCGCCACGGGCCGCGAGAACCACCTCAGCAGCAGTTTCGGCGCCACGGTGCATGAGGCTGGTCGCCCACTGCTCGCGATAGGACCACGGGTGCGCGGGTGGTAACTGTTGTGCGAGCAGGCGTCCCTGCTCGGCCACGACGGCCACGGGCACGGACCATTGGGACAGCCGGTCGGCCAAGTGGTCGACCAGTGTCGTCTTACCGCTGGATTCGGGGCCGACGACCCCGACGCGCCGGATCAGGCGACCGACTGGTCGTCGGCGGGTTTGGCGGGGGCCTTCGCCGCCTTTGCCGCAGGCTTGCGCTTCTTGCCGGCAGGGGCCTTCTTGGCCGCAGGTGCCTTCTTGGCCGCGGGCGCAGGCTCCTCGGCAGCGACGTCCTGACTCGCCTCAGCGGCCTCCTGGGCCTCGATCTCCTGGGCTGCCTCGTCCGCGGCAGCCTGCACCTTCTCGGCGGCCTCGAAGGCCGCCTCTGACGTCGACAGCGCAGCCTTGTCGGCCGCAGTGCTCGCCTTGTCCGCAGCCTTCTCCGCGGTCTCTGCCAACTCGGCTGCGGCGTCCGCGGTGGACTTCGCGGCTTTGTCGACCACACTGGCAGCCTTGCGGGCTGCAGACTCCGCCGTGACACCGGCCTGCGCGGCGGCTTCGGCGGTTGCGTCGGCGGCCTTGTCAGCGACCTCGGCCGCTTTCTCTGCGACGTCGGCGACCTTGACGGCAGCATTGGCCGCCCGGCGGGTCACACCCTCGGCGATGTCATCGGCGGCCACCGACGCCTGCCGCACCCACTCCTGGCGGCGTCCGTTCTCCCGGCGCTTGCTCCACAGGATTCCGGCCGCCACTGAACCCACGGCCACTCCGACCGCAACCAACCGACGCATCTGACACCCTCCTTGGGCTCTTCTAGCGTCAGCCTGCCACGACCTGTCGACCTGTGCGGGACGGACCTCCCGATTCGTGGGGAACCGTGCAGTCCGGAAGGTCGTCCTAATCACATGCGAGTCGACCATCAGGTACAGCCATCCGTCGGGGTGCGCGCGTCCGGACGCCTGCGCTTCTCCGTGACCGCACCCCACTGCCAGGGACAGTTGCGGCTCATGGTCCTGGACCGCGAAGGACGCGTCCAGCACCGCATGCCGCTTGACCCCCGCGGCGTCCGCACTCCTCTGCAACTGACCGGTTTCCCGCGCGGGGAGGTCTTCCTCGTCTGCGCCTTCTGCGAGGACGAACTCGTCTGGTCGGCGCCGGTACTGGCCGGCTGAGGTTCCCCCAGAGGATCGCGTCCCCGGCGTCTAGGCTCATCTGGTGGGCAACTTCGAAGTCATCGCCATCCAGACCGACGATCGGCTCGACCCTGCGGTCTTCCGGGAGGTGGGCAGCATCGTCGGGTCCTACGTGGACCAGGAGGTGGCCAACCCGATCACGATCGCGTTGCGCGATGCGCTCGAAGAGCCGATCGACCCCTCCCAGATCCTCAACACCGCGGTCGGTTTCGCCAACACCGTGGCGCTGCTTGCGCTCGCGGTGACCCAGGACGAGGAGGCCGCCGCTCGTGTCGTACGGGACACTCTGCGGCTCGGTAACGGCGGCGAGGACCCCGACGCCGAGACTCTGATCCTGCGGATCCTGCAGCCCGTGGATCGCGCACCCGAACAGATCAGTGGAAACACCCTGACCGCGATCGCGAACTACGGGGATATGGCCGTCCGACTCACGGATCAACTCGACATACCGCGCGAGACCCTGTCCGCTGCCGTCTCCGCCGCCGCCGCGAAGGTCGGCTGACAGGGACCGGGTCCTCGCCGTTCTGCAATGTCGCCGAGGCGTGCCTAGGCTCGTGCCCGTGGCCAAAGCGGTGTATGTGACCTCGATGGAACCGGCCAGCGGGAAGTCGATGATCTCGCTGGGACTCATGGAAGCGTTCAGCCGGCACACGGCACGCGTCGGGTACTTCCGGCCCGTGGTCGCCAGCCCGGGCTCCGACGACACGACGATCGACCTGATCAATCGCCGCTACGGACTCAACCAGACCCATGAGCAGTCCTTCGGGATCACCACCGACCAGACCAGGGAGGTGGGATCGCTGCACGACGCCGACGGACTGATCTCGGAGATCATGGGCAAGTTCGACTCCCTGGCCGCCGACTGCGATGTCGTGCTGGTCGAGGGCACGGACTACACCGGCGCCAGCGCGGCATTCGAGTTCGAACTGAACGTCACGATGGCGCTGAACCTCGGGGCGCCCGTCCTGCTCGTGATCAGCGCTCACCACCACCGTCCGGATCAGGTCCGGGGTGCGGTGTACGCCGCCCGCGAGTCGTTGCAGGAGCACGAGGTGAACCTGCTCGGGGTCGCCGTCAACCGCGTCGAGCACGACCACCTCGACACCATCCGGGATTCCCTGAAGGACCTGCAGGAGCCGGTCTGGATCATCCCCGAGGAGAAGACCCTGCAACTGCCCTCGCTGCATCAGATCTCCGCCGAACTGCAGGCCCACCTGCTGTTGGGCAATCAGGAATCGCTCGACCGCGAGGTGACCGGCGTCCGTGTCGCCGCCATGACCCTTCCCAACCTCTTCGACCGGCTGCATGACGGTGTCCTGCTGGTCACCCCCGGGGATCGCTCCGACGTCCTGCTCGCCGCGGTGACCGCCCGCTTCAGCGACAAGGTCCCGAGCATCAGCGGGGTGATCGTCACCGGCGGGGTCGAGCCGGATCCCCGCATCCTCAGCTTCGCCCGAGGTCTCGACTCGGCCGTCACACCACTGTTGCTGTCACATCTGGACACCTACGAAACTGCCCATCGCATCGCGACCCTGACGCCGCAGATCCGCTTCGGTGATGACCGCCGGATCGCCGCCGCGCTCGGCCTGTTCGAGGCGGCGGTCGACACATCGGATCTCATGGAGCGCATCGAACTCGCGGACACCCCCGTCACCACTCCGCTGATGTTCGAGCACAGGCTTGCCCGATCGGCACGCCAGGACCGCAAGCGGATCGTCCTGCCAGAAGGTGATGACGACCGCATCCTGCGGGCGGCAGACCAACTGCTGCGCAGATCCGTGTGTGACCTCACCATCCTCGGCTCCCCCGAGACGATCACCGACCGCGCGAAGTCCATGGGCTTGGACATCTCCGCGGCCACACTCATCCACCCCGAGCACTCCGACCTTCGCGACGAGATGGCCCACCTGCTGTGCGACCTGCGGGGACACAAGGGCATGAGCATGGACATCGCCCACGACGCGGTGACCGACGTGACCA
>CALFYG010000179.1 GCA_937952095.1 uncultured Micrococcales bacterium
CTTGCCGGCGCCAGGCCCGGCAGATCGGCCAGCCAGCGCCGACGGCTGTCGGCGAGCCGCTCGCGCGCCGTTTCGTCGAGTTCGGGGTGCAGGCAGGCGGCCACCAGCCGTGCGAGTTCCAGCACCGATGGCCGTCGGTGCTGGCGGGATTTCAGGAGTTCGGCGGCAACTGCGCGCCACTGCTCGCGCCTTCTGCACCATCCACTGCGGGTTCTTGGTGTTGGAAGGGGTGTTGACAAGGTCACGGGCCGCAAGCGTCGCATCGACACGGGACAGCACCTCGGAGACGTCCACACCCGAAGGGATCAGCAACTGCTTGCCGGAGTCGGAGGCGGGGAACCGGTATCCACCGAGCCGCCAGCCGCGCACGAACGCCTGCAGGTCGCGCGGACTCGGAGGTGAGGCGAATCCCACGGATCCGGCTGGTACCCGCCGGACCATCTCCGCACCCAGAGCGGTCCAGTCCTGCGGCACGGCGGCGATGGCGCTCCACCGGTCCGGGCCATCGGCTTGCACGAGGATTTCACCTGGTCCGGGGATCAGTGGTTCGGGCAGCGCGACGTCGTCGACGCCCAGCAGGCGGATCAGACCGTCAGGTGTGGCGGGATCGTGGACGACGTGCACACGCTCAACCTAACCGGCACCCGGAAACACCGAAGCGGGCCCCGTCGCAACGGAACCCGCCAAGGCGCGTGTACTGCTACTCGATGCTCTGCAGAAGACCGCCGAGTTCTTCAGCCTCCTCGCGGGAAATCTCCACAACGAGTCGGCCACCACCCTCGAGGGGGACCCGCATCACGTAGCCGCGTCCCTCTTTGGTGACCTCCATCGGGCCGTCGCCCGTCCGCGGCTTCATGGCCGCCATATCGGTCCCCTTCCGTCGCTCACGAAACTGCCTTGCTGCGCGATCAGCGTGCGCACACGCCCTCACCTTCCACGCTGTGGACAGTCTATCGGCAACGTGCGCTTTTCTTGCGCCGTAGCCGCAAACCGTCACCGCGGACGGCGAATTGTGCGACCGGTGATGGTACCCCCGCAGCGAGCAGAGGCGTCTTGTGCCAGCCCGCCTTGCGCCCGAGTCCAGCGACACCGTTGTCGGTCAGCGGGAACGTCCACCACCAACTGCACGGTCCTGCCGGCGTTATCAGCCGGACTCCGGCTCCTTCGCCGGGCCTGCCACCGAACCCGCTTCCAGTTCGGCGATGCGGTTGCGCAGGACCGTCAGGGCGACGTCCACGTCGTCCATGCGATACCCGCGGAACGCGACCGGGAGCCGCAACTGGTCGACGTCGCCGGCACTGGGCCGCTCCGGCAACCGCGCGATGTAGCGCTCACGCGTTGGTTGCGGGACGGACGGCAGGCGACCGGCCAGGACGAGTGCGAACGCCACGATGAGCACCAGCGCCAACAGCAGGAACACCCACAACACGGCCGTTCTCCTCTCGCACCACCCGGCATTACCTGACAGTCTGGCATTCCCAGGGAGGAGCACCAGTGCTGACGTTCGGACCCCGCCAGTTCGATGACGACGAGATGCTCGTGATGGCCATCATCAATCGCACTCCAGACTCCTTCTACGACCGGGGCGCCACCTACGCCCACGATGCCGCGCTCGACCGCGTGGATCAGGTCGTGGCCGAGGGTGCGCAGATCGTCGACGTGGGCGGGGTCAAAGCCGGACCGGGACAGGTCGTCGACGCCGACGAGGAGAAGCGGCGGGTGGTCTCGTTCGTGGCAGAAGTGGCGTCGAGGTACCCAGATGTCGTCATCTCCGTGGACACGTGGCGAGCCGACGTCGGCGAGGCCGTCTGCGCCGAGGGCGCCACCCTGCTCAACGACGCCTGGGGCGGTCATGATCCCCGCCTGGCCGAGGTGGCGGCCGCCCATGGTGTGGGCCTGGTGTGCACACACGCCGGTGGCCTCACCCCACGCACCCGGCCGCATCGTGTTCAGTACCCCGACGTGATGGCCGCGGTGCTCGACGACGTGCTGGGGCAGGCGCAGCGCGCCGCGGAGCTCGGAGTGCCGCGGTCGAGCATCCTGATCGACCCCGGCCACGATTTCGGCAAGAACACCCGGCATTCGTTGGAGTGCACCCGCCGACTGCCCGAGATGGTTTCGACCGGCTGGCCCGTGCTCGTCTCGCTGAGCAACAAGGACTTCGTCGGGGAGACGCTCGACCGTCCCGTGGGCGAACGACTCGAGGGGACCTTGGCCACGACTGCGGTCTCAGCGTGGCTGGGTGCCAGGGTGTACCGGGTACACGAGGTGCGGCAGACCTTCGACGTCCTGCACATGGTGCAGGCCATCGCGGGCACCCGCCAGCCCGCCGTCAACCGCCGCGGCCTGGCGTGAGGGCAGAGGTCACATAACCGTTGCATGGCCGGGTATGGACCTGCCATGAGTGCTGACACGCCACCCGCGCCTTCAGTCTGGCCGACCGTGAGTTTCACAGACGTCGACGCCGGCATCCGTTTCCTCACCGAAGGGCTCGGCTTCACCGTCACCGCGCTCCACAGGGACGATGGCGGGCTCGTCCAACACGCCGAGGCCCGGTGGGTCGACGGCGGAGGTGTCATGTTCGGCTCGCGCGCCAAGCCCGGTGACTGGGGAGCGCTTGGTCCTCAAGGGGTTTACGTGGTTGCCGCGCACGCCGCGACCGTGGATGCGGCATGGGATCGGGTCGCCACGATGGATGGGGTTGAGATCCTTACCGCGTTGCACGACACCGACTACGGCAACCACGAGTTCGCCGTTCGCGATGTGGACGGCAATCTCTGGAGCATGGGCACCTATCGCGGCGCCTGACAGCATCAGCGCACTGGTTGTCGCGAAGATGCGGTGAACCGAACCAGGAACTCGGTTCAGAACCCCTGGTCCACCCGTTGGATCGCCCGGATCACGTCCTCCGGGTCGTCGGTGACATGGATCAGTTCGTGGTCGGCCGGTCCGATCTTCTCCTCGGTGGCAAGTGTGCTGCGGATCCAGTCCACCAGCCCCGACCAGTAGGAAGTGCCCACGAGCACGATCGGGAAGCGCGTGACCTTCTTCGTCTGCACCAGTGTGAGCGCTTCGAAGAGTTCGTCCAGCGTGCCGAACCCTCCCGGGAACACGACGAACCCGTGGCTGTACTTCACGAAGCAGGTCTTGCGGGCGAAGAAGTACCGGAAGTTCATCCCGATCTCCACCCAGTCGTTGATGCCCTGCTCGAAAGGCAACTCGATCCCGAGGCCGATGCTCATACCCCCGGCCTCGAACGCGCCCTTGTTGGCCGCCTCCATGATCCCGGGGCCACCCCCGGTGATCACCGCGTAGCCCGCCCCGACGAGCAGCCGACCCACGTCCTCGGCCGCCGCGTATTCGGCGTGGTCGCGGGATGTGCGGGCGCTGCCGAAGACGGAGATTGCCGGGCCCACGTTGGCCATCGCGCCGAATCCCTCGACGAACTCGGCCTGGATCCGCAACACCCGCCAAGGGTCGGTGTGAACCCAGTCTCCGGAGGCGCGGCTGTCGAGGAGTCGTTGGTCGGTGGTCGAACCCCGAGCCTGCCGTCCACGCAGGACGACCGGACCTTTGTGGCGCTGAGGGCTCGGCGGGGAGTACCAGTTCTCAGATGCATCGTTCA
>CALFYG010000180.1 GCA_937952095.1 uncultured Micrococcales bacterium
CGTGAAGGCCTCGAACGGTGCCGGCGACTCCCCCTACAGCACACCGAGCAACTCGATCACAGCGGCGAAGAAGCAGCAGAAGCCGATCAAGCCCCTGAACCTGCCGAAGAGGGTCAAGGCGTCGGGTTGGACCAAGTTGCTGAATCTGCCGGTGAGGACGAACGCCGGCCAACGAGCGACTGTGCGCGTGATGGTCACCCCCCGCCTGGCGAACGCGGCCGGCGAGCGTCAGTTCGCCATCGTCTCGAGGGCGAACGGACAGTTGCGGGTGTGGCTGTCAGGTCAGCCGGCGAAGGTGCGGCTGACGATCTCAGCGCCCGCCACCAAGACCTACACGGCCTACCGGCTGAAGAAGGTCTGGAACACCTGAGCACTGCTCACGCTCGAGTGCTGCGTTGTTACCGTGCAGGGGGCCTGAAATCGGTAGCGGCGCAGCACTCGACGCTGCGGCTGGGAGGAGAGCATGTCCGGCGGGAACTGGAAAGAGTTGTACTACGCCGCGCGCGACGGTGACCTGGAGTTGGTGCGTTACCACGTGCAGATGGGCGTGGACGTCAATTACGCGCACCCCGAGTTCCTCAGCACCCCGCTGGTGGCAGCCATCCTGGCCGGCCAGCAGGAAGTCGCGCAGTACCTGCTGGACAACGGCGCCGATCCCGATCTGATGTCCGACCTCGATGGCGTGACCCCCAGGCAGGCGGCCGCCCAGGCTGACATGGTCCTGTCGTGGCCCTGACGGTGTGAGATGTACGGACTCGGCACAATCATCAACGTGGTGGCCATCCTGGTGGGCGCCACGATCGGCGTTCTTGTCGGTCATCGGCTACCCGAACGGACCCGCACGACTGTCACCGACGCGCTCGGCCTGGTCACGCTGGTCATCGGAGGGTTGAACGTCGTCGCACTGCGGGATCAGGCGTTTGTGGACGCCGTCGGCGGGAGCGCAACCCTGCTCATCGTGCTCGGTGCTCTGCTGATCGGGGGAATCCTCGGATCGCTGCTGCAGTTGGAGAAGCGACTCGAGGACGTCGGTGGCTGGCTGCAGGCGAGGTTCAGCAGCGGTGACTCCGGCCGGGCACGGTTCGTCGAAGGCTTCGTGGACTCGTCGCTGATCTTCTGCATCGGGCCGTTGGCCGTGCTGGGGGCGCTCAGCGATGGGCTTGGTCAGGGCATCGACGAGTTGGCGCTGAAAGCGACGTTGGACGGCTTCGCGTCGATCGCCTTCGCCGCCTCCTTGGGGTGGGGGGTGGCAGCCTCCGCGCTGTCGGTGGGCGTCTGGCAGGGACTGTTGACGGTCATCGCGGTGCTGGTCGGCGACGTGATGTCGGCGGCGATGTTGGCTGCCCTCACCGCGACCGGCGGAGTCCTTCTGCTCGGAGTCGGGATGCGACTGCTCAATCTCAAGTCGGTGCCGGTGGGTGACATGCTGCCGGCGCTGATCGTCGCGCCGCTGTTGACTGTGGCCGTCGCCGCACTGGTCTGACCTACGCCTTCTTGACGAAGACCGTGACGTGCTGCACGGAACGGATCGAGAACGTCTTGCCCTCGTACTCCTCGAACCCTTCCCGGCCGATCCCCTTGGTGGGGATCGTGACCTGGATGGTCTCGGTGCCGGTCGAGGAGGTGGCGCCTTTGCGGGGCCCGGACGTATAGCCCACCTCCGCCAACAGCAGAGCGCTGACAGTGGGGTTGTCGAGCACTACCCCCGCCTGCACGCCGCAGATCCGCCAGCCCTTCTTGACCTCCCAGGTCACGTAGGGGGCAGACGACGCGACAGTGAACCGCACGGCACCCTGTTTGGTGCCGCGCAGCACGGGGGGCTGGCCCTCCACCGGAGGTTTGACTGAGCGCGTGGCGGTCCGTGTGCACCCGTGCCAGCTGTAGGTCGGGCTCGGATACCCCATGAAGTAGCCGGCATCCGCGCTCGGCGGCCGCTTGTCGTTCTCGGGGTTGACCTTCTTGGCGTGGCCCTGAGCAGGCACAAGGGCCAGACCCAGCGCCAGGATCACCGGCATCGATCGAGGCAGCATCTGCCCACGATAGACGTCGGCACCGCCGCTGGGAAGATGCGACGGTGCCGACGGATGCAGGATCAGCCCCGCAGTGCCTGTGCCAACTCGTCGAACTCATCGACGAGCAGACCCATGTCCTGCTGGGTATGCGCCACCGAAACCAGCCACTGCTCGTCCAGACCTGGCGGGGTGAGGATGTTGCGGTTGATGCCCCACAGCCAGCTGAGTTCTGCGGCCTCGAAGTCCGTGCGCTTGTAGTCGCGGTAGTTGCGCACCGGTGCTGTCGCCCAGGTGACCGCACCCTTCACGCCGAACCCGACCGTGTGGGCGGGCAACTCGTAGCGGGCGATGATCTCGTCCATGGCATCGAGGGCGCCGTTGTTGATGTTCTCCGCGTGATCAAGCACCTCCGGCGTGCAGATCTCGTCCACGGCGGCGGCGGCGGCCATTGTCAACGGGTTGCCGTTGTAGGTGCCGAAGTGCCACATCCGGCCGTCGGTGATGGTGGACATGATGTCCTTGCGACCACCGAAGGCGGCCAGCGGAAGCCCGCCACCGATGCTCTTGGCCAGGGTCACGAGGTCGGCTTTGACACCGAGGCGCTCGGACGCGCCGGCGTATCCGGCGGTGAGACCGGTCTTCACCTCGTCGAACACCAGCAGGGCGCCGTGGCGATCGCATGCCTCGCGCACCCCGGCGAGGTACCCGGCGTCCGGGAGCACGATGCCGATGTTCTCCAGCACCGGTTCCATCACGACCGCCGCGATCTCGTCCTTGTGCTCGGCGAGGATCGCCTCGAGCCGGTCGAGGTCGTTGTACGGCACGACGTGGACGATGCCGGCTTCGACCTCGAACGGCACCACGGGCACTGGCGCGTCCTCGGGCCCCGCCTCCGCGACGTCGGGCTTCACCGATACCGACAGCGCGTCGTAGCCGCCGTGGTAGCCGCCCTCGATCTTCACGATCCCGTGCTTGCCGGTGAACGCACGCGCGGCCTTCACCGCGTACATGTCGGCTTCGGTGCCGGAGTTCGCGAATCGCACCTGCTCGAGGTGGAAGCGCTTCTGGTAGCGCTCGGCGATGTCAGTGGTCGTCGGCGAGGGCGTGACGAAGAGGGTCCCGGTCTCCAGTGCCTTGGACACGTACTCGACCACCAGTGGGTTCAGGTGGCCGACGAGCATGGCGCCGAACCCCATGGAGAGGTCGAGGACCTGGCGGTCATCGACGTCGGTCAGCCAGGCACCCTTGGCGGCCTTGAAGGCCAACGGGTGCGGGTCCCAGTGTTGGAAGGACGACGCCACGCCCAGCGGCAGGGGCTCGGACGCGCGCGCGTGGTGGGCGGCAGAGCCGGGGGTGGAGGCTGTGAACCGCTCCCACTCCTTGGCCATGAGCGCCTCGATACGCTGCGGATCCAGCGGTGTGGACGTCGCGGGAACGGTACGCCGAGTTGCCGGGTCGTTCGCCGGATACGAGGTCGCTGCGGGCTGGGCGGTATCTGTCATGTCATCTCCGAAACGGGTGAATGTTCCCCTGAAGGTAGCAAGAATCCGGTTGGTTCGGCACCCCCAACGGCATGATCGCGCTTTCCAAATCGTCTATGGGGGGCCGGTGCGGCCACGGAATCGCGCGTGGAAGAGGCCTTGTTGCTTCGGTACGCGTAGATGGCAAGAGGCGTAAGGTCTGCGTGTGGACGACGTGCGGATCGAGGACGTGGACCCCCGGAACCCGGGCGCGCAGTGGGCATTGACGGCTTATGTGGACGAGGTGCGGGCGGCCGCCGGCCTGGCCGCTCTGGATGTGGACGCAGCGTTGCGTGATGTGGATGGTTTCCTGGACCCGCGAGGATTCTTCCTTGTGGCCGCCTGCGCCGATGAGGTCGTGGGCTGCATCGGGGTGCGCCCGCACACCGCGCAGGATGCCGAGATCAAGCGGATGTGGGTCGCGGCGGACCGTCGGGGCGCAGGGCTTGCCGTCGAGCTGCTCGACGAGACCGAGCAACGAGCCGCAGCCCTTGGCTATTCGCGGATCGTGCTGGACACCAACGGCGCATTGACGGCTGCGCTGCGCTTCTACGCTCGCCACGGATACCGGTCGATCGAGCGGTACAACGACAATCCGGATGCGACGCACTTCTTCGCGAAGGACCTGGTCTGAACCGGTGCTCTCGTGGCCAGGATCACACTGTTGACCCGAGAGTCGAACGCTTGTGAATCCGTACACTAAGTAGATAAGCCACAACTCGACAACGGAGTGTCATGAGCCTCATCGGAACCGAAGTCTTCCCGTTCACCGCGACCGCCTTCCACAAGGGTGAGTTCGTGCAGGTCAGTGATGCCGATCTGCGTGGCAAGTGGTCGGTCGTGTTCTTCTACCCCGCCGATTTCACCTTCGTGTGCCCCACGGAGCTCGGCGACCTCGCGGACAACTACGAGAAGTTCCAGCGTCTGGGTGTGGAGATCTACTCGGTGTCGACCGACACGCACTTCACGCACAAGGCCTGGCACTCCTCCTCGGACACGATCAACAAGATCGAGTTCCCGATGGTGGGCGACCCGACCGGTGCGATCACCCGGAACTTCGGCGTGATGATCGAGGCGGACGGCCTCGCGGACCGTGGCACCTTCGTGATCGACCCGGAAGGGAAGATCCAATTGGTCGAGATCAACGCTGGTGGGGTCGGCCGCAACGCCGCCGAACTGCTGCGCAAGATCAAGGCCGCGCAGTACGTGGCTGCGCACCCGAACGAGGTGTGCCCGGCGAACTGGGAAGAGGGCGAAGAGACTCTCGCGCCGTCACTGGATCTCGTCGGCAAGATCTGAGTCCCGGTCGCCGAGTGGCCGCAGCGGCCCGGCGACATCCGTCGTCCTTGGAGGTGACCTCATGCTCGACCCGGCACTCGCCGCGCAGTTGCGGAGCCACCTGAGCAACCTCGCGATGCCAGTTTCATTGGTGATGTCGCTGGACGACAGCGCCAAGTCGCGTGAGACAGAGGAGTTGCTCACGGAGGTCGCGTCCATGAGCCCCCTGATCGCGGTCGAGCGCCGGGATGATGACGATCGCCGGCCGTCCTTCGCGATCAACCGCGTCGGCACGGACGTGGGCGTGCGGTTCGCAGGTGTGCCCATGGGCCACGAGTTCACATCATTCGTCCTCGCGCTGCTGCAGGTCGGTGGTCATCCGCCCCGCGTCGACGAGCAGACCGCGGCACGGATCAGGGAACTGCCCGGTGGTCAGCACTTCGAGACCTACTTCTCGCTGTCCTGTCAGAACTGCCCGGACGTCGTCCAAGCACTCAACCTGATCAGCATCCTCAACCCCCGCATCACCCATGTGGCTATCGACGGAGGCGTCTTCGGGGACGAGATCGAGCAGCGCGGGGTGATGGCGGTGCCAACGGTGTTCCAGGACGGCGAGATGTTCGCCTCCGGGCGGATGGGGCTCGAGGAGATTCTCGCGGAGCTCGATGCAGCCGGGGCCGACGCCGACGTGGCCCAGATGAGCGAGAAGGACACCTTCGAGGTCCTCGTCGTGGGCGGTGGGCCGGCCGGAGCGACTGCTGCCATCTATGCCGCCCGAAAAGGCATTCGCACGGGGTTGGTCGCCGAGCGTTTCGGCGGGCAGTTGCTGGACACGCTGGCCATCGAGAATTTCGCGTCCGTGTCCTACACCGAGGGGCCGAAACTGGCCAATGACCTCGAGTTCCATGTCCGGGAGTACGACGTGGACCTGATGCTCGCCCAAGAGGTGGAGACGCTGCACCACACGGACGGCCTGGTGGAGATCGGGCTGGCCAGCGGGGCGGCACTGCGCGCCGAGACGGTGATCATCGCCACTGGCGCTCGATGGCGCACACTCGGCGTCCCCGGGGAGGCGGAGTACCGCAACAAGGGAGTGACATTCTGCCCCCACTGCGATGGTCCCTTGTTCAAGGGCAAGCGTGTGGCTGTCATCGGTGGCGGAAACTCGGGCGTCGAGGCAGCCATCGATCTGGCCGGTGTTGTGGGCCATGTGACGCTCATCGAGTTCGACGACTCGCTGCGCGCCGACGAGGTGCTGCAGCGCCGCCTGGGCACCCTGCCGAACGTCGACGTGGTGGTACAGGCGCGGACCACACAGGTGCTCGGCGACGGGTCGAAGGTCACCGGGCTCGCGTACGAGGACCGGTTGACAGGGGTGGGACACGAGGTTGCACTCGATGGTGTGTTCGTCCAGATCGGCCTGCTGCCCAACACCGAGTGGCTTGCCGGCGTCGTTGAACTGACCGATCGTGGGGAGATCGTGGTTGATCAGGCGGGGCGAACGTCATTGCCGGGGGTGTTCGCTGCCGGGGACTGCACGACGACGCCCTTCAAGCAGATCGTCATCGCACTCGGTGCCGGGGCGACCGCGTCCTTGAGCGCCTTCGACCACCTGATCCGTTCCTGAGGGTGCGAGGTGGGGACGGACGCGAGTCCATCCCCACCTGTCCCCCCGAGACATTTCAGTCTGTCAATGGCTCCTGCACCTTGAACCGGGCCGACGCGTAGGCCTGGGAGGCGGCGGCAGTGCTCGTGCCCTTGTACTCACCGACGATCGCGTAACGTCCCACGCTCGGCGGCCGGAACTGGACCGTGGCGCGACCGTTGTTGACCGCGACCCGGTAGCGGCGGGCGAACTGCCAGCCGTCGATCGGGTCGAAGCGTGACAGGACGATGACCCCGCGGCCCGCCACAGCTGGACGGACGATCAGGTTCAGCCGCACGGTGGAGCCTGGCGACATGGTGGCGGTGCGTTTGCCGTTGACACGGACCTTGGACGACGTGATGGTGCGGGAGATCCGTTTGAGCGTGTACTTGCCATCTCCCTGCACAGCGGCGTAGTAGCGGCCCGCACTCACATTGCGCTCGATGTACTCGCCGCGACTGACGGCAGAGCCATCCTCACGGACCAGGCGCAGGCTCGGTCCACCGGTCACCGACAGCGTCAGGGTGCTGCGGCGCACCACATCGAAGCGGTACAGATCCCGGAAGTCGATGCCGCCGTTGACCTTGCCCTGAACCTTCGAGTTGTTTCCGATGAAGATGCCGGGAGTCGTGTCGTCACGGTTCGCGGTGGCGACCCGCAGCCGGTAGGGCTGCTTGTCACGGCTCTTTCCGGCCCGGACCACCAAGAAGTGACGCCCGGACTCGGTGGGGGTGAACAGGCTGTACCCACCGCAGGGGAGGCTCATGACACCCTCGCCACCGAACCCGCTGCTACCGGGCCCGTAGACCTGCAGTGAGGTGCACTGGTTCACGCGCAGACTCAACCGCATCGTGCGCCCCTCACGCATGTACGTGTGGTACGCGTCGCCCGGGTTGACCAGGCGATCCACCGAGTTCTTCTCGCCTTTGGCGGGCAGGTCCTTGCCAGGCGGTTCGGGAGCGGGACTCGGGATCAACACACGCAGAGCGAAGGTATCGGCCACAGACCCCCATTCCTTGCCCACCCGGATCGCGTAGGTGGCGCCAGGTTCCAGGGACTCGTTGTCGATGGTTGCCACACCTTTGCTGTCCGTGTCGTCACAGTCGGTGTACTCGTACTTCGAGCGGGTCTGGCGGAAGAGGTCGATCGTGGCGTCCATCTCCCCTGCTGCATCGAGTTGCACGATGATCGCCCCCCGCTTGGGCGCGGTGAAGCGGTACCAGACCGATGCGTCAGTGTTGGCGCAGTAACTGGTATCGGTGCCCGTCTCAAGTGTCGCGTCCACCAAGGTGCCCTGCAGTTCCTTGGGCGGTTCGACGAGGATCGCATCTACGCGATTGTCGTTGCTTGGTGGAGCCGCCCACGCGGGCTGTGCCCCCAGTCCCGTGGCGATCAGCAATCCTGCCCCCAGCAGGCTCACGGTCGTGTGTCGAATCATGACAACCACCCCAGGATCAACGCTACGCCTGTAGCGGTGAAGTGCACAGTCCTCCGAGGACGTGTGGCCGTTTCGTGATCCGATCTCCGACCGGTCACCCGTTCGCCCAGTGTCGGCCGAAGTCCCACCACTGGGGCCGTAAGAGGACTACTGTCCCCTATGGCTCGATGATCAAGGAGGTCACATGGCTCACGTCGATGACGCAGCGCCCATCGGATTCCCGGAGGTGGCGGAGGAGAAGGGTCTCAAGACGGGCGCCCTGGGCTTGGTCTCCAGTGTGGTGATCGGTATGGCCTCCACCGCTCCCGCGTACTCACTGGCGGCGAGCCTGGGTTTTGTGGTTGCCACCGCGAACGGCGATGGGATCGTCGGCGAGAAGGCACCGTCGATCATGCTGCTCGCTTTCATCCCGATGCTGCTCATCGCCATTGCGTATCAACAGTTGAACCGCGCGGAACCGGACTGCGGCACGACCTTCACCTGGGCCACTCGGGCGTTCGGGCCGCGGGTGGGGTGGCTCGGTGGGTGGGGCATCATCGCCGCGGATGTCATCGTCATGGCGAACCTCGCGCAGATCGCGGGTGCGTACACGTTCCAGTTGTTCGGGTGGGACGGACTGCTGGAGTCCACCTTCTGGACGACCTTCGCCGGCGTGGTGTGGATCGTCATCATGACCTACATCTGCTACCGCGGCATCGAGGTGTCGGCGCGCCTGCAGTACGCGCTTCTGGGCATCGAGGTGATTGTGCTTATCGCGTTCTCGATCATCGCCCTGTTCAAGGTCTACTCCGGTAGCGCCCCGGAAGGTTCTCTGACTCCCAGCCTGTCGTGGCTGTGGCCGTCCGGGATGACTGTCAGCGCAATGGCGACGGCCACCCTCATCGCGGTATTCATCTACTGGGGCTGGGACACGGCGGTGGCCGTGAACGAGGAGACGAAGGACCCGGAGAAGACACCCGGCCGCGCGGCGATCATCTCGACGGTCCTGCTGCTTGTCACCTACGCGACGGTCAGCGTCGCCACAGTGGCCTTCGCCGGGACCAGCGATACCGGTCTGGGACTGGCCAATCCCGACAACGCGGACGATGTGTTCGGGGCGCTCGGGCCGACCGTGTTCGGGGATTCCGCGGTGGGCAAGGGTCTTGAGATCCTGCTGATCCTCTCGGTGCTGTCCTCGGCCGCCGCATCCACCCAGACCACGATCCTGCCCACCGCCAGAACCTCGCTGGCCATGGGCGCGTTCAAGGCCCTCCCCTCGTCGTTCGCCAAGATTCACCCGCGGTACCTGACGCCGACCGTCTCCACGATCTGGATGGGGGCGGTGTCGATCGCCTTCTACGTGGGCATGACGCTTGTGAGCGAGAACGTCCTCGGTGACACCATCGCCGCGGTCGGGCTGATGATCGCCTTCTACTACGGCTTGACCGGATTCGCGGCGGTCTGGTTCTACCGGCACAGCCTGTTCAACAGTCTGCGGGACTTCCTGATGAAGGGCCTGTGGCCGTTCCTGGGCGGTGTGATGCTGCTGACAGCATTCGTGATCGCGTCCTATCAGTACGCGCAACCCGACTACGGGTCCACAACGCTGTGGGGCATTGGCGGGGTGTTCGTCCTGGGAATCGGGTCGTTGCTGCTCGGCGTGGTCCTGATGATGATCTGGAACGCCATGGCGCCCGCCTTCTTCCGCGGCGAAACCCTTCCGAAGCGCAGCGCCAGCGATCTCATCCTCGAGATCCCAGCCGAGGAGGGCACCTCCCTGCGGCTGCCCGATTCCGGTCTGCCCGACCTGATCATCGCGCCGGACCTCTCCAACCTCCCCGAGGGCGCCGTGGCGTTGGACCTGGAGACGGGCGCGGAGATCGACTCGCCGGAGGATCTCGAGGAGTTGCGCGAGGAGCAGGAAGAGTTGGCAGCCGATCGGGAGGCTGCCGACCCCGCCGAGGATGAAGACCCCGAGGCCCCGCCACGGGATTAGGTACGGCGGGACATCCCAGCGGCCGCCTCGAGAACGCAGAGGGCGACGAGTCGTACCGTGCGACCGTCGGGGGCGTCCGCCGCGGCGTCCACCTCGGTGAGGTCGATCCCGATCACACTCGGAGCCCGGCCTGCAGCGCGTGCCGCGCGCCGCAACTGGTGCGCGCTGAGGCCGCCCGGGGTCGACGCCGGGCACGCGGGGGCCACGCTACGGTCACACACATCGACATCGAGATCGACGTGGACCGGACCTCGGTCGGGACCCGACGCGATCTCGATCGCCTTTGCCATGACGGCCTCGACCCCGAGGTCTTCGACCTGGTCTCGGTCGATGATGGTGACTCCGTACTCCTGCGCACGCCGTGCATAATCCCGGGAGTTGGTGAAGTCCCCGATCCCGATCTGGACGATGCGGCTGCCGTCGAAGCCGTCGGCGAGCAGTCGCTGGACCGGTGAACCGTTGGACATTCCGTCGCGCAGATCGTGGTGCGCGTCGAGCGTGACCAGGCCGGTGGCGCGCAGACCGGTGGTGACCGCGTAAGTGATGGAGTTGTCGCCTCCGATCGCGATGAGCAGTCGGCCGGACCAGCTGGACAGCACGGACATAGTCCGGGCCTCCCCATCGGGGCCGTCCGGATCTTCGATGTCACCGAGGTCGATCGCCGGGAGTCCTCGGAGGTCCACCTGCTGCGAGTGGGACCAGGTCGAATAGCGGTTCAGGGCATCGCGGACCGCCCGCGGGGTGAGGTGGGCGGTCGTCGAAGACAGTGAGGTGATGTGGGCGGGGACGCCGAGTAGCCCGAAGACCGGTGGTTGCCCAGTCGTCGCCAAATGCCTGGTGCTGTCAGCGAGCCAGGTTCCGGCCCGTGGCCATCGCGGGTCCTCTGTCATCTGACGCGGCCGATCACGCGGCGTCCGGCCCGCCACACGCCGGCCACGAGGTTCACACCGGGTCGGTACGCCAGATGGATGTGGGAGGGCGCGTCGAGCATCACCATGTCAGCTCGTCCACCGATCCGGAGGCGTCCGACGTCTTGACGCCGTAGCGCCGTCGCTCCCCCCACCGTGGCGGCGAGAACCGCCTCGGCCACCGTCATGTGCATCTCCCTGACTGCCAGGGCGATGCAGAAGGGCATGGATGTGGTGTAGCTGCTGCCAGGATTGCAGTCGGTGGCAAGGGCGACGAGCGCGCCTGCGTCGAGCAGCGCGCGGGCATCGGGGTAGGTGGAGCGGGTGGAGAACTCGGCGCCGGGCAGCAGGGTGGCCACTGTCGGTTCCGCTAGTCCCGCACTCGCGGCGAGTGCGTCGACGTCCCCGGCGCTCAAGTGGGTGCAGTGATCGGCCGACGCCGCCGATAGCTCGACGGCAAGGGAGACACCCGGGCCGGCCTGCAGTTGATTTGCGTGGACTCGCAGTCCCAGCCCGGCACGCCGGCCCGCGGACAGGACCTGGCGTGATTCGTCGGCGTCGAACGCGCCCCGGTCGCAGAACACGTCGACCCATCGGGAGTGGGGGGCACAGGCGTCGAGCATGGCTCCGGTGACCAGATCCACGTACGCGGCGCGGTCGTGGGCGAACTCCGTCGGAGTCACGTGGGCGCCCAAGAACGTGACCTCAGGGGTGAACTCGCCCGCGATGCGTACCGAGCGTTGCTCGTCGTCGACCGTGAGTCCGTAGCCGGACTTGATCTCGAAGGTGGTGCTGCCTGCCCCGATCAACTCGGCGACCAGTCGGGCCACAGTGCTCCGCAGTTCCTGGTCGTCGGCCTCCCGAGTGGCCCGCACGGTGGTGCCGATGCCGCCCGCGGAGTAGGTCTCGCCTGCCATCCTCGCGGCGAACTCCGCGGCGCGATCGCCTGCGAACACGAGATGGGCATGACTGTCGACGAAGCCGGGAAGGACCGCCGCTCCCAGGGCGTCGATCCGCTCGTCGGCCTCCGGGGCCACGGCGCGGGGTCCGATCCAGGCGATCTCAGTGTCTTGGATGACCACGGCGGCAGCACTCCGGACTCCGAGGGGATCATCCGGCGGGCCGTCGCACGTCACCAACTCGCCGATGTTGTCGATCAGTGTCGAGGTCACGTCTCTGCCTCGCCCATCGGGATCCGGACACCTGTCCGTTCGGCGACGGCGATGGCCTCCGGGTACCCGGCGTCGACATGTCGGATCACGCCCATGCCCGGATCGTTGGTGAGCACGCGGGCGAGCTTCTCGGAGGCCAGGGCGCTGCCGTCGGCGACGGACACCTGACCGGCGTGGATCGACCGTCCCATGCCGACCCCTCCCCCGTGGTGGATCGACACCCAGGAGGCGCCGGACGCCGTGTTCACAAGTGCGTTGAGCAGGGGCCAGTCGGCGATCGCGTCGCTGCCGTCCAGCATCGCCTCGGTCTCCCGGAAGGGTGAGGCCACAGAACCGCAATCAAGGTGATCGCGGCCGATCACGATGGGCGCAGACACTGTGCCGTCGGCCACGAGTTCGTTGAAACGCAGCCCGGCCTTGTCGCGTTCGCCGTAGCCGAGCCAGCAGATGCGGGCCGGCAGTCCCTGAAAGGCCACGCGCTCCTCCGCGGAACGAAGCCACCTTGCTAGGGGTTCGTTCTCCGGGAAGAGCTCGAGAACCGCACGATCAGTGGCGGCGATGTCTGCGGGGTCCCCGGACAGGGCGGCCCACCGGAACGGACCCTTGCCCTCGCAGAACAGGGGACGGATGTAGGCGGGGACGAATCCGGGGAAGTCGAAGGCGCGGCCGTATCCAGCCAGTTGCGCCTCCCCACGGATGCTGTTGCCGTAGTCGAACACCTCGGCGCCGGCGTCCTGGAAGCCGACCATCGCCTCCACGTGGGTCGCCATCGACTCCCTCGCCCTGGCGGTGAACCCCTCCGGATCGCGTTCGGCCTCGGCATGCCATTGGTCGAATTCGATACCCAGAGGCAGGTAGGACAAGGGGTCATGCGCCGAGGTCTGGTCGGTCACAATGTCGACCGGCACCCCACGTCGCAGCAACTCCGGCACCACGTGGGCGGCGTTGCCCACCACGCCCACACTCCACCCGCGTCGTTCGCGTTTGGCGGCGAGAGCCTTGTCCACGGCGTCGTCGAGGTCGTCGGTCCATTCGTCGAGGTAACGGTCCTTCACCCGACGCGCGAGTCGTGTCGCGTCGACATCCACGATCAGGCAGGCACCTTCATTGAGGGTCACGGCGAGCGGCTGCGCACCACCCATGCCGCCGCAGCCCCCGGTGAGGGTGAGGGTACCGGCCAGCGTGTCTCCGAAACGCTTGTGCGCGACGGCGCCGAAGGTCTCGTAGGTTCCCTGCAGGATCCCTTGCGTGCCGATGTAGATCCAGGAACCTGCGGTCATCTGTCCATACATCGTCAGCCCCAGGGCCTCGAGGCGGCGGAACTCCGGCCACGTGGCCCAGTCCCCCACCAGATTCGAGTTCGCGATGAGGACCCGCGGCGCCCACTCGTGGGTGCGCATCACGCCGACTGGCCTACCGGATTGCACGAGCATCGTCTCGTCGTCGCGAAGAGTGGTCAGAGTGCGCATGAGGGCGTGGAAACTCGGCCAGTCGCGGGCCGCACGACCCGTGCCACCGTAGACGACCAGGTCGTCGGGATTCTCGGCGACCTCCGGATCGAGGTTGTTGGCCAGCATCCGCATGGCGGCCTCCTGCGGCCAGCCGAGCGCTGTGCGCGTTGTGCCGCGTGCGGCGCGCACCGCCATCGGCGCGCCGATCTCATGTGCCATGTCCCTCACCTCTCCTGCGTCGTCAGTGCCGACTCGACGGCATCGAGGATCGCCCGGTCTTCGAGCATCCCGACCACGGCTTCCATCTGGGCGGATACCCATTCGTCGGGACCGGGCCCTCCGACAACGCCACGGACGACGTCCCGAGCGGCTCCGGTGGCGGCGGCCGGGCGGAGCGGTGCCCGCAGGTCCAGCGCCCGGGAGGCGACCAGGATCTCGATCGCGAGGACTCGACGCAGCCCGTCGACGGCATCCCGCAGTTTCAGCCCTGCCGCCCACCCCATGGACACATGGTCCTCCTGCATCGCCGAACTCGGGATCGAGTCCACGCTGGCCGGCACGGCCAGGCGTTTGAGCGACGACACGACGTCTGCGGCCGCGTACTGCGCGATCATGTATCCCGAATCCACTCCGGGTTCGTGGGCCAGGAACGGCGGCAGGCCCTGTGAGCGGGTCTTGTCCAGAAGACGGTCCGTTCTGCGCTCGGAGATCGACGCCACGTCCGCGCACGCGATGGCGAGGAAGTCCAGGACGTAGGCCACAGGTGCCCCGTGGAAGTTCCCGTTTGACTCCACGCGTCCGTCGGGCAGGACCACCGGATTGTCGATCACTGACGCCAACTCCCGCTGGGCCACCGTCCGTGCGTGGTCGGCGGTGTCCCGTGCGGCGCCGGTGACCTGCGGGCTGCACCGCAGCGAGTACGCGTCCTGGACGAGGTGCTCGGTGTCCTCCCGGTGGCTGGCCACGATGTCAGAGTCGGCAAGGAAGGCACGCAGGGCGGCGGCCGACGTCGCCTGGCCCGGATGCGGTCGCAGCGCCACCAGGTCTTGGGCGAACGCACGGTCGGTGCCCAGCAGCGACTCGACCGACATGGCTGTCGCCAGATCGGCGGTCATGAACAGGTCCTCGAGATCGGCCAGCGCGAGGATCAGCATTCCCAGCATTCCGTCGGTGCCGTTGATCAGGGCCAGTCCCTCTTTGTCGCTGAGCACGACCGGCTCGATGCCCGCTCTTGCGAGGGCCTGGTCCGCAGGCATGGGGTCGCCGGCGTCACTGATGACGGTCCCCTCCCCCATCGCTGCAAGGGCGACGTGCGACAACGGAGCGAGATCGCCGCTGCACCCCAGTGAGCCGTATCTGCGCACTGCCGGCGTGATCCCCGCATTGAGCATGGCGGTCAGTGTCTCGACGACGACCGGGCGCACGCCGGTCAGCCCTGAGGCGAGCGTGCGCAAGCGAAGGAGCATCATCGCCCTGACGACGTCGGGGGGCACGAGCCGACCGGTGCCCGCCGCATGACTTCGGATGAGGCTGGTTTGCAGCGCGGCACGCCGTGGTGCCGGGATGGACACCGTCGCCAGTGCGCCGAAGCCGGTCGACACACCGTAGGTCGGGATCGATGACTGGGCCAGACGATCCACGACGTCGCGTCCGCGAGCGATCCGACCGAGGGTGTCACCGTCCACCTGGACGGATGCACGGTGACGGGCGATCTCCACAACGTCGTCGAGCGTGAGTTGTGCGATCGAACGAGCCATGCCCGATTGAATCAGTCGATGGTACGCGGAAGCATCTCCGCGTCCGGGGGGTCTAGTCCTGCTGGGTCAGAGATGCGACATGCGGACACGCACTTCCGACGGTCTTCTGTCGGGTGACCACGCTGCCGTCCCACCCGACGATGGCCACGTCGGATCCGGCGTCGGCCAGGTATGCCGGATGGTCGCCGGCGTACCAGTCGGAGACCGCGCTGACCGTGAGTCCTTCCACATCGACCACTGACGCGATGCTGAACAGCGAGGCCGTTTCCTCGATGGCGTCGTGTGTACCGGCACGGATCACCACGGGGACACCGGCTGCCAGAGCCCGCGCTGTGATGGAGACCGCGACGTTGTCCAATTCGTTGCTGCCCACCGCCACCACCGCAAGACTCCGGTCCACCCGCAACTTCTTCATGGTGCGGCGCATCCCGCCGTCGCCGATGAAGACGGGGATGTCGGCAGCCCGCGCGATGGGAAGATTCGGGCAGTGCTCGGAGCGCTCGAGGCCGACCACGGCAAGGCCGAGGTGCTGCAGTTCTTGGCACAGCCGGAAGCCCACCTGGCCGAGGCCCACGACGATCACGTGGCCTGAGCGCGGCATGGCGCGGCGTCCGAACAGCCCGATGTAGCGCCCGGACAGCAGGTGTTCCACCATTCCAGCGGTGAAGACAGCGAGGAAGATGATGGCCGCGAGCATGGCGATGATGGCGAAGACCTGGTACCAGGCGTTCGTGCTCTGCGGGGCGGGACCGACCGTCGACAGCACCGCGACGGCGTCGAGGGCCGCTTCGAGGAACGGCTTGTCCTTGAACGTCATGAGCAGGACGGTGTCGAGCACGATGATCGCTGCCATGCCGATGAGGCCGGTGAGCAGGATGGCTGAGTTGCCGTCGTGTGGTCGGAACTGGCCCTTCAGACGTCCGATGAAGCCAGCCCGCCGTATGTGGTCGGGTACCGAGAAGGGACCGACTCGCAGGAAGCCGTCGGAGCGTGTCAAGGCGCTGCGTTCCGCTCTGTGGCTGTTCACCAGTGCGGGGCCGACCGCCACGACATCCGGGCCCATGACGGCCCCCAACAGCGTCGGGAGGGCGGCATCGGCCGGGGAGATGATGGTCACGTCGGGCACGACGGAACGCAACTGCTCAGCGGCCGTCCGGTCGAACAGCGCCACGTAGATGCGCATCCCGGGTCGTAGATGCTCTACTGCCAGGACGTATCGGATCGCTGAGGTGTCGTCGTGCAGAAGGACGGCCACCGCAGAGACGCCACCGTCGAGGGCCGCGGACAGCTCGCGGTCGCCGGCCTTGCCCAAGTGCGTCACCGAGTGGCCTTCGGAGGTCAATTGGCGACACGCGCGACCGGCCAAGGCCCCCTCTCCAATCACCAGCACCGACATGGGCCCATTGTGTCGGGGCCCGGTCCCGGTTGCGGGTTACGGCCCAGTGGGCGCAGAGGTGGTGGCCCGCAACACATCCGTGAGTGTTTCGGGAATCCGGGAGCAGTTCGGAGGCCTCAAACCGCTCCCCGATCTCCGAAGCGCTCACGGATGGCACGGCCGCGACCGGCTAGAGCACCTTTCCCAGGAAGTCCTGGAAACGCTTGCTCTGGGGGTTGGCCAGGATCTCGCGTGGCACACCCATCTCTGCGACCACGCCTTGGTCCATGAAGGCCAGCAGATCCCCGACTTCCCGGGCGAATCCCATCTCGTGGGTGACCACGATCATGGTCATGCCCACTTCGGCCAGGCGCCGCATCACGTCAAGCACCTCGCCCACCAACTCGGGGTCGAGCGCCGAGGTGGGCTCGTCGAAGAGCATGAGGTCGGGATCCATCGCCAGGGCCCGTGCGATGGCCACCCGCTGCTGCTGCCCACCCGACAACTGCATCGGATAACTGTCGCCCCGATCACCGAGTCCCACTCTGCCGAGGAGCTCGATGGCCCGCTCTCGGGCTTGCTTCTTGTTGTCACCGCGGACGACGACGGGACCGGACATGACGTTCTCTGCCGCGGTCATGTGCGGGAACAGGTTGAAGCGTTGGAAGACCATCCCGATGCTGCGGCGCTGCGCGGCGACCTCCTTGTCGTGCATCTCGTACAGCTTCCCGCCGCGTTGCGTGTAGCCGATCAACTCCCCGTCGACCGACAGTTGCCCCGCGTCGATCTTCTCCAAGTGGTTGATGCAACGCAGAAAGGTGGACTTGCCGCCCCCAGAGGGGCCGACGATGCAGGCGACCTCGCCAGCGCGCACCTCCATGTCCACTCCCCGCAGGACCTCGTTGCGTCCGAAGGACTTGTGCACGTTCCGGGCCAGGACCTTGACCGGCTTCTCGCTCATGCTTGCGCGCCTCCCATCCGCAGTCGCCGCCGCCACTTCTGGATCGGCGTGGGGGGCAACTCCCGCATCGCGCCCTTCGCGTAGTAGCGCTCGATGTAGTACTGACCGACCATCAGGATGCTCGTCAGGAACAGATACCACAGGCTGGCCATGACTGCCATGGGGAACGGCTGGAAGAGGCGGTTGCCGATCGCACTGGCCTGGAAGAACAACTCGTTGGTCAGCGGGATCGCGATCACCAGTGAGGTCGTCTTCAGCATGGAGATCGTCTCGTTGCCGGTCGGTGGCACGATGACGCGCATCGCCTGTGGGAGCACGATGTGCCGCAGGGTCTGCATGCGGCTCATGCCGAGCGCAGTGGCGGCCTCCTCCTGACCTTCATCGACGCTGAGGATCCCGGCCCGCACGATCTCAGCCATGTAGGCCGCCTCGTTCAGGCCCAGACCCAGCAGCGCCGCCACGAAGGCGGGGATCAGGGTCTTGGTGTCGAACGTCAGGAACTCCGGACCGAACGGAATACCCAAGGACAACGTGGTGTACAGGGCGATGATGTTGGCCCAGAGGAACAACTGCACGTACACCGGTGTGCCCCGGAAGGCCCAGATGAACGTCCATGACGTGCCGCTGAGCACGGGGTTCGGCGACAGCCGCATGATGGCCAGCACGATCCCGAGCACCAGCCCGATGATCATGGACAGAATCGTGAGAAGGATGGTGACGCCGACACCCTTGAGGATCGGCGGCGAGAGTATCCAGTTGCTGATCAGCGACCAGCCCCAGTTGGGGTTGGTCAGCAGACTGTGCAGCAGCATCGCGGCCGCGACGGCCACGATCGCCGCACCGACCCACCGGCCCGGGTGTCGGACGGGCACGGCCTCGATCGGTGGTTTCTCTCGTTCCGCTGGAATGTCCTCGCGGGTGTCGGCGCTCATCCGAGCCTCCTCAGATCTGCGATCAACTGCTCGGGTTCACCTCAGCGGCAGTGACTGCGCCGTTGGACACGCCCCACTCCTCAAGGATGGCACCGTAGGTACCGTCCGCAATGAGTGCGTCGACCGCGCCCTGAATGGCCGTCGCGAACTCCGTCTCCTCCTTGGGCACCACGATGCCGTACGGGGCGGAGTCGTAGACCTCACCAACGGGCTCGAGTTTGCCCGACTGCTGGATCGCGTAGGCGACCACCGGCGAGTCGGCCAGCATGGCGTCGGCTTTTCCGCTGACCACGGCCGTCGTCGCCTCGGACTGCAGTCCGTACTGCTGGATGTTGATCTCGGGCTTGCCGGCGCTCTTGCAGTCCTCACTGCGCTTCTCGATGTCGTCCACCTGCACAGTGGCCTTCTGGACCGCGACGGTCTTTCCGCAGGCGTCGTCGATCGACACGCCTGCCGGGTTGCCCGTCTGGACCGCCCACCCGGTGCCGGCGCTGAAGTAGCTGATCATGTTGACCTGCTCCAAGCGCTCAGGGGTGATTGTGAACGACGACATCGACGCCGGGAACTTGCCGTTCTGCACACCGACGATGAGTGAGTCGAACGTGGCGTTCTCGAACTGTCCCTCCAGGCCCAGCTTGGCCGCGATGGCCTTGCCCAGGTCCACGTCGAAGCCGACGATGGTCGAACCGTCCTCGGCGAAGAACTCGCTGGGTGCATAACTGGCGTCGGTGCCGAACACGAGGACTCCGCTGGACTTCAGGTCCTCCGGGACCTGCGCGGCCAGAGCCTCATCGACCGCAACCGAAGGCACCCCACTCGGCGTCGGTGAGGCTGAGCCAGTCGACCCGGAGTCACCCCCGCATGCGCTGAGTGCCAGCCCCGCGGCGGCGACCACCATCACCAGGCGTCCCCTTGTGACCATTCTTTTCATTTCACTCCCTATATCGTGCTTTGCCCCAAACATAGGCCTAGCCGGTCCGCCGGGGCCACCAGATGCGTGGAGTCGACTCTATCTTTCGACGCCCCATGTTCTGGATACTTGCACTTCCAGGTTTCCCCGGCGTTACGGATCTATGTGTGCGGGGTCTAGGTGTGCGTGCTCGGCAGTCCCGGAGCGTTCCACAGTTCGATGGTCCGTTGCTCGCGCTCGTGACCCAGTAGGCTGACTGTTCCGGTCGCCAGTTCGAACAGCCTCCCATCGCGGGCCGCGAGACCCAGCCAGGTGGCGGTGAGGATACGCAGCACGTGTCCGTGCGCGACCAGGGCGACATCCTCATCGCGCGCGAGGTACGGCTCGCAGCGCTCGAGCACGCGCCGGCAGCGCACAGCCACCTCGTCGGGCTGCTCCCCCGGGGTCGTGCCGGCCGGGATGTCGCTGTTCCAGATCACCCACGAGGGGTCATGGCGTTGCTGCCGGATCTGCGCCGTGGTCAGACCCTCGAAGCCGCCGTAGTCCCACTCCAGCAGGTCGTCGAGGTATTCGTCGGGATGCAGTCCCACCAGATGCGCGGTGTCCCGCGCTCTCTGCAGCGGGCTGCACGCCACATACCCGAAGGTGTGCCCGGCCAAATGCGGGGCCAGCGCGGCGGCGGCGGCGCGGCCGTGATCCGTCAGGGGGATGTCGGTGCGCCCTGTGTGTTGCCCCGACAGGCTCCACTCTGTCTCGCCGTGTCTGAGCAACACAATGCCTGCCACGAGGGTCTACTGTGCCACCTGTAGTGTCCACTTGCTCAGCGGTCGGCGATCAGGGGTGGTTGAGATGGCGACGACGGATTCCACGGAGGTCCACGAGACACCGGCGCAGGCGAAGGGTCTCACCCTCTGGCCCGCGACGGCCCTGGTCACCGGAACCATCATCGGCGCGGGCATCTTCACTCAGCCCTCGTGGCTGGCCCAGTACGGTCCGATCAGCATCCTTGGCTTCGCCATCACGGCGTTCGGCAGTCTGATGCTCGCGCTCGTGTTCGCGTCCTTGGCTCGCAGAACCCCTGATGTGGGCGGTCCTTATGCCTTCTCGCGTCAGGGCTTCGGGGACTTCGTGGGCTTCCAGTCGGCCTGGACGTACTGGATCGGGGCGTGGGTGGGAGTGGGCGCCATCGCCTCGTCACTGGTCGTGTACCTCGGCGTGCTGATTCCTCCCGTCGTCGAGAACCGGCTGCTGAGCACCGTCGTCGCCGTCGGCGCGATCGCCGTCCTGACCTTCCTCAACACCCAGGGTGTGGTCACCGGTGGCTTGGTGTCCCTGATCCTGACGATCCTCAAGGTGGTACCGCTTCTGTTGATCGGCACGCTGGGCTTCATAGCCTTCGATGCGTCCAACCTGGGCCCCTTCAACGCGAGCGGACTGCCGCCTCTGGAGGTCCTGACGGCTGTCATGGCGTACACCCTCTTCTCATTCATCGGGGTCGAGGCGGCGACCATCCCTGCTGGGGACGTTCACGAGCCTGACAAGACGATCCCCCGCGCGACAATGATCGGCACCATCGCGGCCGCGGCGGTCTACCTGTTGAGCACGACCGCTGTATTCGGTGCGGTGGAGCAGTCGGAACTGGCCAATTCCGACGCCGCCTTCTCGGTCGCGGCGGCGAACATGTTCGGGGACTGGGCCTCCGATGCCGTGGCCGTGGTCGCAGTCATTTCGTGTCTGGGTGCGATGAACGGCCTTCTGTTGCTGTCGGGACAGATCCCCATGGCCGCGGAATTCGACGGTCTGGCGCCCAAGGTGTTCGGCAAGCTCAACATACGGCACGCCCCTGGGACCGGTCTGATCATCAGCGGCCTGCTGGCCGCCGGGATCCTCGCGCTGTCGTTCGGTGGCGGTGGTCTTGGGGATGCGGTGGCGCAGCTGGTGCTGGTGTCGGCAGTGGCCACGATGGTGTCCTACGCATTCAGCGCTGGCGCGGAGATCAAGTGGTTGGCCCTCGACAAGGGCAAGGTGCCCGTCAGTCACATCGCACGCAAGATGGCGGTCGCCGTACTGGCTCTGGTCTTCACGATCCTGGCCTTCTACGGCGGCGGCGTCCAGGAGATCTACTGGCTGTGGATGTTGATCGTGCTCGGGGTGCCGTTGTACATCTACATCCTCTGGCGTCGTGCCTCCCACGGCGAAAGCTTCGGTGGTGAGTTCACGCCCGATCAGGACGTCAAGGCGTAACATCCGACGGTGGCCGCCATGGCCACATTCAGCGAGTCCACGCCGTTGTGCATCGGGATCGCCAACAACTCATCGGTCGCGGCGCGGGCCGCTGCACTGAGCCCAGGGCCCTCCGAGCCCAGCAGCAGAACGGTGGGTTCGCGTCGGCGCCAATCGCGCAGACTCGTCCCGGCACCCGGATCGAGAGCGATGGTGTGCATGCCGAGGGAACGGGCCGCCGCCACGCCGTGGACCGCGTCGGGGACCGTTGCCCACGGGACCGAGAAGACCGCCCCCATGGAGGTCTTGACGCTACGTCGGTACCACGGGTCGGCGCACCGGGCCGTGACCAGGACGGCCGCCACGCCCAAACCGGCGGCGGAGCGGAGGATGGAGCCGACGTTGGCATGGTCCACGAGGTCCTCGAGCAGCAGTGCTGTCTGCGCGCCCGCGAGAACGTCCTCCGGCCGGCGCGCGGCGGGGCGACGGAAGACCGCCAAGGCGCCGCGGTGCACGCGGTAGCCGGTGATGTCGCGCAGCACTTCGGGCGGTGCCAGGTAGATGGGGGCTGCTGGGGGCAGTGCCGGTTGCAGGGCCGGGAGCCACTTGGGCTCCATGAGGGCACTGAGCATCTGCATCCCCGCGTCCAAGGCCCGGCGGATGACCTTCTCCCCCTCCCCCATGAACACCCCTTGGGCAGGCTCAGTGGCCTTGCGCAGGTCCATGTCAGTCAGGGCGGTGTAATGCGCCACCCGCGGGTCGGCGGCGTCCGACACGGGTACCACGGGCATGCTCAGCCGCCTTTCAGGAATGCTGCACCGGCCGCGGTCAGGCCGATGATGATCACGAGGGCGCGCAGGGCCGGTGCCGGCAAACGGCGGGTGATCCGGCCGCCGAGCCACCCACCGAGAAGGGACGAGGCGGCCAGCACGGCCGCAGCCGACCAGAGCACCTGACCACCGACGATGAAGACCACCGCAGCACTCGCGTTGGCGACGCCGGCCAGGACGTTCTTCGCCCCGTTCGCCTCGTGGATCGCACTCACCCCGCTGGCGGCCAGGGCGGCGAGGAACGCGATCCCCTGCCCGGCACCGAAGTAGCCGCCGTAGAAGCCCGAGCCGGACATGTACAGCCCGCTCGTCCACCGATTGGGAGGCGGCAGGTGCTTGAGGACGAGGGGCTGCACCGCGATCAGTGCCACGGCCAGGAGGATCAACCAGGGCACGGCCGCAGCGAAGACGGAACTGGGCAGGACCAGCACGAGCAGCGCGCCTGCCATGGCGGCGATGGCCACGATCGCCGCCCAACGCCAGATCCGGGGTTTGATCACGTCGCGGAAGGCGTAGGCCCCGCTGACACTGCCGGGGACCAGCCCGAGGCAGTTCGTCCCGTTGGCGAGGACCGGGGGAACCCCCATGGCCAGCAGCGTGGGGAAGGTGATGAGCGTCCCGGAGCCGACCGCGGCGTTGACGCCACCGGCGGCGAAGCCTGCCACGAAGAGCAGGGCGACCTCTTGCCCGGTCATGAGGTCACATAGGCCGACCAGCGGTCCCCGTGCTGCTCCACCACGACGTCGACGCCGAAGGTGCTGGAGACGTTGTGGGAGGTCAGGACCTCCCCCACGGGTCCGGCTGCGACGACTGACCCTTCGCGCAGCAGAAGCACATGGGTCGCTGCGCGTGGAACCTCTTCGACGTGGTGGGTCACCATCACCACAGCGGGCGCGAGGTCATCTGCAGCCAGGGTGTCGATGCGCCGCAGCAGGTCCTCCCGGCCGCCCAGATCCAGACCGGCTGCCGGTTCGTCCAGGAGCAGCAACTCCGGGTCGCTCATGAGTGCTCGAGCGATGAGCGCCCGCTTACGCTCCCCCTCGCTGAGGGTTCCGAAACGGTGATCTGCCAGGCCGGCCAGACCCCAGACGGCGAGCAGGTCCTCGGCGCGTTCCACGTCCGCGGATTCGTAGGCCTCCCGCCACCTGCCGAGTACTGCCCAGGCGGATGTGAGCACGACGTCGCGCAGCTTCTCGGTGTCAGGCACCTGCACCGCCAGCGCGGAACTGGCCAGTCCGATCCGGGGCCTCAGATCGAACACGTCTACGCGGCCGATGCGTTCGTCGAGCACCTCCGCCGTGCCAGAACTGGGATGGATCAACGTGGCTGCGATCTGCAGCAGGGTCGTCTTCCCGGCGCCGTTCGGGCCGAGGACCACCCACGTCTGCCCCTCGGCGACGGACCAGTCCACGTCGGCCAGGATCCTGATGCCGGACCGAACGACCGACACATCAGTGAGGTTGATGACGTCCGACACGAGACATAACCCTACGCTGGATAGTCATGACGGTTGTTCCCCCTTCGTTCCAACTTGCCGGGTGGATTCCGGCATGGTGGCGCGGCGTGGTGGGTGGCGACGACATGCTCGAACTGCTCGATGCGCAGACGGTCGCGGCGCTGGCAGAGATGCGGGACCGGACGTCGGCGCTCACTGCGTACTGCCCCGCACTCGGGGTGGCTGCGCTGCCTGGACCTCGTCGAAGCACTGAGATGGCCGTGGCAGCCGGTGAGGCGGTCGTACTTCACGGCCGGGACCGTGCCCAGTCCCATCTGCTGGTGCCCGAGGTCGGCGGCCGGTGGACCCTTCTCGAGTGCGAAACGCCCCGGCCGGTGGACCTCGACCTCCGACAGGCAGCGTCAGAGATGGCCGAGGCGGTGGTGCTTGCCGAGCAGGCCATCCGTACGCAGCAGGTCTCGTTCACCGTCGATCCCGAGAGCCCGGCCGTCCGCCCCCTGCCCCCCGATGCCGACTCCGAGCGCAAGGGGCTGCTGGTCAGGTCGGTGAGGCTCTGGACAGCAGTGGCGGCCGTCCCGGCCGAGCAATGCACCCCAGAGTTGCAGGAAGTGCTGCGCACCGCCGCCCGGGCTGCTCTGGCCGCCTACGCGCCGCAGAGCATCGGTGCGGGCGAGCGGCGTCACCGACATGCGCGGCGGTCGGCATGAACGGCACCACGACGCTGACTTTCACCGGGTGGGACCGCCCGGGGATCACGGCCGAACTGCTCGGATCCCTCGGGCCCGATGTGGTGATCCGCGACATCGAGCAACTCGTGGTGCAAGGCCGGCTGGTTCTCTCGGTCGCCGTCGAGACCGACACGGTGGACGGGGTCCGGGACCGTGCGCGCCGACTCAACATGGAACTCGACGTGACCACGGGCTGCGCCGATGTCGTCGACCGGCGATCGGCCACCGCATTGGCGGTGCTGATGGCCCCGGCACTGAACGTCGCTGACCTCAGCCGAATCTCGGCGGAGATAGCGGCACGCTCGGGGAACATCGAACGGATCGTGCGGACCGCCGAGTACCCGGTGACCGCGATCGAGGTCGCCGTGAGCGGGGTGCCGGCCGTCGAGCTCAAGCAGGCACTTGCGCCGATCGCCACGAGCATCGGGGTGGACATCGCCGTGCAGTCGGCCGACATCATCCGGCAGGGTGCCCGTCTTGTCGTCATGGACGTCGACTCCACACTGATCCAGGACGAGGTGATCGACCTGCTGGCCCGGGAGGCCGGTTGTGAAGCAGCGGTGGCTGAGGTCACGGCCCGCGCCATGGCCGGTGAGTTGGACTTCGCGGAGTCGTTGCGGGAACGGGTCGCGGCGCTGGCCGGCACCCCGCAGAGCGCACTGCTCACAGTGCGCGACGCTGTCCGGCTCACCCCCGGTGCACGTACGTTGTGCCGCACCCTGGTGTCCCTTGGGTACAAGCTCGCGTTGGTGTCCGGTGGGTTCTCGGAGATCGTCGGGCCATTGGCTGCCCAACTCGGGGTGCACCGTTTCCGTGCGAACACCCTCGAGGTCGCCGACGGGGTGCTGACCGGCCGGGTGATCCCCCCGATCGTCGACCGGGCCGGCAAGGCCCAGGCACTGCGCGAATTCGCCGACGAGTTCGGATTCGCCCTATCGCGCACTGTGGCGATCGGCGATGGTGCGAACGATCTCGACATGCTGGCGACAGCCGGTCTGGGGGTCGCGTTCAACGCCAAACCTGCGGTGGCTGCGGCCGCAGATGCGTCCGTGACCGCCCCCTACCTCGACTCGGTGCTGTACCTGCTGGGGATCACGCGCCAACAGGTCGAGGCCATCGGCGAGTAGTGGCCGTCGGGAGTCACCCACGGCCGATCGCGAAGGACCGCAGGGTCGCCGTGCCGAATCCCCACTCACGGAATGCAGCGTCGGACTCGAGAACTGCGAAGGCGGCCGTCGGGAATTTGGTGAGCATGTGGCGGTAGGCACGGCTGTCGGTGTTGCGGCTGAGCCGTTCGGCGAGGTCCTCGGTTCCCGGGTTGTGCGATATGACGAGCAAGGAGGTCGCGGAGACCGCTCGGACGCGACGCAGCATCGTGTCGGGTGAGGCCAGATACAACTCGGGTACGTCGCTGTGCGCATCCACGTGGAGTGCGGGCCGGGCCAGATCCCAGGTCTGCTGCGCCCGGCGCGCCGTGGAGACTAGAGCCTGGTCGATGTGCGGCACGAGACCTGCGATCAGTCGCCCGGCCACCGGGGCGTCACGACGCCCACGGGCGCTCAGCGGCCGATCGTGATCGCCGACCCCTTCCGGGTAGGCACTCTTGGCATGCCGCAACAGGATCAGCGTGAAGGTCACAACTCATTGTGACAACCAGCCCGTTGCCGGTCGGCATGGTGTCGAGCGATGGCGGCGAGCCACACCGTAACGTTGCCTAGGTGACCGCCCCCAGCCCACGCCGATTGGTGATCATCGGCGGCGCCGAGGACAAGTTGGGTCATCGACGGATCCTGCGGAGGTTCGTCACACTCAGCGGTGGTAACGACGCTGTGATCGCCGTCTGTGCGACTGCCTCGTCCCTCGGTGACGAGATCACCGATCTCTATGAGCGGGTCTTCTACGACCTCGGGGCCAAGGAGGTCCTGTCCGTACGTCCCGTGAACCGTGCGGAGGCGCAGGCCCAGGTAGCCACCAAAGCGATATCGGGAGCCACAGGGATCTTCTTCACCGGCGGGAATCAGGCGCGCCTGGCCTCGGTCCTACGGGGTACGGCTCTCGGCGAGCGTGTGGCGCAGATGTATCGCGACGGCGCGGTCGTCGGAGGCACGAGTGCCGGAGCCTCGGTGGTCAGTGAACACATGGTCGCCCTCGGGGCCAGCGGGGAGACACCCAAACAGCGGATGGCCAGCCTCGCGCAGGGGCTGGGCCTCTTGCCGGACGTGGTTGTGGACCAGCACTTCGCCCAGCGGGGGCGATTCGGGCGGTTGCTCGCCCTGGTCGCAGCCAGCCCCAACCTGCTGGGCATGGGTGTGGACGAAGATACGTCTGCCATCGTGCAGGACGAGTCCTTGATGGAGGTGTACGGCCGGGGAGCGGTGTTCCTGGCCGAGGCGGATGGTGCTGTCACCAATGCCTACGCCGCACGCGGCACGGACCCGATTCTGATCTCCGGGGCCAAGGTGCACTTCCTGCCTTCGGGGACCGTCTTCGACCTCAGCGCCCGGCAACTGGTCGAATACCGCACAGCCGTCGAGCAGGCGCGGATCGCCCGGCGCACGTCGGAGCACGTGTCGGACACCACCGCGACGCGACGGGTGAATGCTGAGGGTGTGCACGACCGAAACGCCGAACGGGCGGTGAAGCGCCGCCTGCGGCCACCGACCTGAGCCCCGAGTAGTCCCAGTAGAGGAGCCGCCATGTCCGAGAGCACCCCGAGCCCGGCCCAGACTCCGTCGGGCACTCTGGAGATCCTGCGCACGCGTGTCTACCGAGGCCCGAACGTGTGGTCCTACGACCAGTGCGTGCATCTGCTGGTCGATCTCGGACCGCTGGAGGAGTGGCCCAGTGATCGCATCCCGGGCTTCGTCGACCGCCTGATGGCAGTGCTGCCCGGCGTGGGTGATCATTCGTGCTCACGGGGCAAGCGCGGGGGCTTCCTCGAGCGACTTCAGGAGGGGACGTGGCTAGGGCACGTCGCCGAACACGTGGCGCTGCAGTTGCAGGCGGAGGCTGGACACGAGGTGCGCCGCGGCAAGACCCGTTCGGCGGACAAGCCCGGCCAGTACAACGTCATCTACGGCTATCTCGACGAACGGGTCGCCGTCGCGGCGGGCAGACTCGCCGTCCGCCTGGTCAACCATCTTGTCGAACCGGATCCGGAGTTCGACTTCGACACGGAGTTCGAACGCTTCCTGCTCGACGCCGAACGGTATGCGTTCGGCCCGTCCACGCAGGCGCTCGTGGACGAGGCGGCCAGCCGGGACATCCCCTACATCCGCCTGAACTCAGGATCGCTGGTCCAGTTCGGCCAGGGGGTCCATCAGCGCCGGATCCGCGCGACCATGACCTCGCAGACCAGTGCTCTGGCCACGGACATCGCCTCGGACAAGGAACTCACCGCCCGGTTGCTCGGCGCCGCCGGACTGCCCGTGCCCCAGTCGCAGAGTTGCCGGACCCCCGAACAGGCTGTCCGGCTGGCCGAGCGCATCGGCTTCCCGGTGGTTCTCAAGCCCGCCGACGGCAACCATGGCCGGGGCGTCCAACTCGACCTGCGGACCCCCGAGGCGGTCGAGCAGGCGTTCCCCGCGGCCAAGGAGCAGGCCCGTAACGGACGGGTGATCGTCGAGACCTACTACACGGGCAAGGACTATCGCGTTCTTGTGGTGGGTGGCCACATGGTCGCCGTCGCGGAACGGGTGCCCGCACATGTCATTGGGGACGGCGAGCACACGGTCACCGAACTTGTGGACATCGTCAACGCCGACCCTCGTCGTGGGGTCGGCCACGAGAAGGTCCTCACGAGGATCCGGGTGAACGCTGCCGCCGAGGAGTTGGTGGCGTCGCAGGGATACACGATGGACGACATCCCCCCATTGGGTGTGGAGGTGAAATTGGCGGCCACGGGCAACATGAGCACCGGCGGGATCTCCATCGACCGCACCTACGACGCCCATCCGGACAACATCGAGATCGCCGAGGAGGCGGCCCGGGTGGTCGGCCTGGACGTGGCGGGCATCGACTTCATCTGTCCGGACATCGCGGAGACGGTTCGGGAGACCGGTGGTGGCATCTGCGAGGTGAATGCGGCCCCTGGCTTCCGCATGCACACCCACCCGACCGTCGGGGAGCCACAGTTCGTCGCCAAGGCAGTGATCGACGGCCTGTTCCCCGCCGGGTCGCCGGCACGGGTGCCCATCGTGGCGGTGACCGGTACGAACGGCAAGACCACGACTGCGCGCATCCTCGCCCGCGCACTGAACTACGAATTGCCCGATGGTTCCGTGAAGGGGCCGAGCATCGCGATGCCCGCTCTCGGCGTGCATTGCCGGGCCATCATGGAAAGCCGGCACATGGATGTGCTGGAGATGGACGCCGCCTCGCACACCGGCGTCGACGATGTGCGCCAGATCAATGACAGCGTGCGCTATGCGCCCGCGAGCGCGCGCTACAAGGTCTACATCATCGACGAAG